>CAZEPW010000005.1:72267-105821 GCA_964514215.1 uncultured Thioalkalispiraceae bacterium | reverse complement strand
GACTTAATTTGTTTATTTAAATTATATTTGCTTATCCCGAGTTCAGGTTAACTAAAAAAACGGTTATTTTAATTTAGTTTGGATTTTATTCCGCTTTCGATTTTATTCTGGCAACGCCGCCAAAGCTTCCAACCCATAGCGTATTGTCTTTTTGGGTATCCATTGAAAAAATGGTATTTGAAAACAATCCATCCTTTGTTGTCATGGTGTTGAATGTTTGGTTTTCGAAGCGCGATATACCATTGCTTGTGCCAATCCAAAGTACACCATGATGGTCTTCATGTAACATGAAAACGTGGTTGGCTGCCAAGCCGTCTTGAACAGTATAGTTTTTAAATGTTGTGCCATCAAATCGTGACAATCCGGCTCCCCATGTTCCAATCCATACTATACCTTGTCGATCGACTGTCAGTGCGACTATGTAATTGGGATTGTAAGCGGTGCTAATATTTTCCAAGCCCATTTCAACTTTTTGTCTTGCATGATGGCTAGAAACTTTGGCTGGATCGGTGCTGAACTGATTGTCGTTTTTAACGAGATCATAATTTGCACCTTGGCCATCTTTATGATTCCAACTTTGCCAACGGCCTTTTTGATAACGTGATAGGCCTCCTTCTGTGGCAAACCATACTTCGCCATTTTTACCTAACGCTAGACCATATACCCAGTCGTTTGGCAGACCACCATTGGTGCTTTTTACGGTGAAGGTTTTCCAAGCCGCAGGTTCATCTAATTTACCTGCTGTGACGAAATTGGCTCCTGACCATGTTGCAATCCACATATCGCCATTGGGCATGACTAATACGTCATAAACAAACGCATCGGCAAGTCCGTCAGGTACATTGTATATTTTGAATTTATCATTTAATTCATCGTAAATAGCCAGACCACCGCCATAGGTGCCAATTAGCATTTTGTTTTCTTTCCAGCGGCTAACGTGAAAAACGCCATTTGCAAGTAATCCATTACGCACATCGAATAATCGATAATCATCATTTTCGGGTTTATAACGGATAACGCCACCTGAAGTGCCAACCCAAATAGTATCTTGCTCAGCGTAGATTGATTTAACGTTACGGTTGCCCACTCTAAAATGCGTAAATTTACTATTTTTATCAGCTGCTATTGCGTGCGTTTTTAATTTGCCATCGGTAATTTGTTTTTCCGGTTTTTTAGCGATTGATGTGGCATTGATATCCGATTTAGTTTCAGTACTGTGATTTTTGCCTAGTGTGTACGCACCAATAATCAGCCCGATAAGTAAAATGATTATTAGTGTTGATTTGGTAAACATCGTTTTCTCCCGTTAAATAAAGTTTTAAAATCGCTTTATTTACTATTTTTATTATTAGTTAAAGCCCAAACGGCTAACACCACCACGGCTTCCTAGCCATAGTTCATCATGATTAATGGCAATGGCATAAATATCATTTGCAGCTAATCCATTGTGGACATTCCAGGTATTCCAATTTTTGCCATCAAAACGTGATAAGCCCCGGTTTGTGCCAAACCAATAAACACCATTTTTGTCTTGTGCCATGCTGTAGACAATATTCCCGGCTAGGCCGTCTTTCATCATATAGTTTGTCCACTTGCCATTTTTAAATTGGGATACACCGCCGCCCCAGGTGCCAGCCCAAATTGTGTCTTGTTGATCGGCCATGATGCAGAAAACATAATTAGGATTATACGTCGGCTTACCGCTAGCCATAATGCCTAAGTCGTGTCGTGAGCGGGTGCCTAAACCGGTATTGCGGCTAAATGCTAAGGCATCACTATTTTTGCCGCCAATGCCATCAGAGTGATTCCATGATTGCCACAAACTGCCGTCAAAACGGCTGACGCCACCTTCGGTTCCAAACCAAATATTTCCTTTTTGATCCGCGGCCAAACCATAGACCCATTCATTAATTAATTCTTTAACATAGGTTTTGAATTTTCCGGTTTTTCGATTTAAGTAATTGGCTCCAGCCCAAGTTCCAATCCATAAGCCACCATCATTGTCATTTACAAAGCTGTAAATCCAGTAATCTGCCAAGCCGTGCATTGGAAAGTAGGTTTTCCAATCACCAGCTTTATAACGCGACATGCCACCGGCATTGGTTCCAAACCATTTGTATCCATCGGGATCGATGCCAATGGCAAACACATATTCATTGGCGAGGCCGTGATCCCGAGTGAAGGTATTTCGAATATTTTGAGTTTGTAAATCGATTTCGTGTACCCCGAGTGAGGTTCCTACCCATAAGACATTACGTGCTGGTTCAATTTTTAATGAGCGTACATAGACATTTTCACCTACTTGAAAAACATTTAATACTGTTGGTAATGATTGAGTGTTGCTTTGTTGTGCTGTTTCTATCGTGTTATCGTTATTCTGATTGCTAACTGAATTTTTAGTAGAGTCATTACAGCCTTGTAAACTAATGTTAATACTGAATGCGATACTCAAATAGATAAAATGAATGACTTTCATCGATAGAGCGTCCTGAGATACGCGATGACATCAAATGCTTGTTGTTGCTGTAAAATGCCGGTAAAAGCGGGACAGGCATTTTTGCCGGCGTTAATATGGTTGAGTAATGCGAAATCAGACTGGGCAAGCGCTTCACCGCGTTTAAAGTTTGGTGCGCTGGCCATGGTGCTTATTCCCTGAGCGCCATGACAGATGGAACAGTTTTGTTCATAGAGTAACTTTCCTTGCGTTGTATTTGCTGCTAGTAACCATGCCGGGTTATACAAAATACAGAAAATGAGTAACGTTGGCATTTTTTGCATTAGTTTTTCTCCTTACTTGACGGATTGAGTTGTTGTTGTAGTGTAGCGGCTTTAGTGCTATTTGCGGCTTGATTTAAATCAGCGTTTTTATAAACTTGTAGCAGCCGACGCGAGCATACTGGATCACCTGCTGCGCTGCATAATTGATACCAGTGAAAAGCCAAATCCGGGTTTTTGCTAAACCCTAAATGCCCAAATTCCAGCGCATAGGCATAAGCACGCATGGCAGGAGTATGCTGTTGTGTCGCCGATTTTTTAATTAAGATACCTGCTACTATTTGATTTTTTTCTGTGCCTTCGCCTTTGGCATACATGTTTCCTAGGCCAAACTGTGCTGCGGCATAATTTTTTTCAGCAGCTTGTTTAAAGAGTTCGAAGGCACGCTTATCTTCCTCGGCTTGATCTAAGATATAGGCTAATGTTGTTTGTGACGGGGCGTAACCGGCTTTAGCGGCATGTTCAAAATGCGACATGGCTTGAATTAAGTTACCTTGTTGATACGCTATGCTGCCTTTTTCATGTTCTTGAATATAATCCGGATTATTATCGGCTAAACTCAAGTTATTCATCAGCATTAAATAACTTATAAAATAAAATCGGCTAACATTATTCATTAGTGTTGCTATCCATCTCATGTTATTTGTTTATTGTTGGTGTTTTGGTTTGATAAAATGATTTCATCATTGCTCGTTTTTTTTCGCTATTCCAGTTTTGTTCACCTGTTATGCGTTTGATGATTATACCGTCTGGAGACACTATAAATGTTTCGGGATAGCCTTGAATATTTAATTGTTGCGTTGCTAAAACCTGTTTTGGATCGTGTAGATTATTGAAATAAATTTTGTGTTGCAGTAAAAATTCCTGCATTAAATTTTTATCTTCATCAATTGAAATACCAAGCACGAGGAATTTGTTTTTGTCTAATTCATTGCTTAATTGTTGTAAAGCCGGCATTTCTTTTCGACAAGGTGAACACCAGGTAGCCCAAAAATTAATGAGTAAATATTTATTGTTAATATCGAGTGGTTGATTATATTCGGTGATTAACTGCTGTAGGGTTGCCATTGGAAATGCTTTTCCTGCTATAAATTCAGTTTTATTGCAGGCACTTAAAATCAAAACGAATAATAAAAAAAAATAAATGGTTGGTTTTGTGTTTTGCATTTTAAGTTTTTTGTATTTAGTTTAAATTAATTGAAAATTGGTAGAGCAACAATATCCTATTATTTCATAAAGTAACGACATATAATATCCGAGATTGTATTTTCAGATGTTTTAAGCACTCATTTTGGTGATTTTATTGTATTGGGTGAAAAGCTTCTGAAATGTAACTAATAATTTGTTCGATCTGTTCGTTGCTGAGCACGTTTTTCCAAGCGGGCATTGAGGTGTTTTTTAGACCATTTTTAATCCGTAAACGCAATTTTTCTCGAGTCATGTTTTTCATAAATGTTGCTTGGCGTAAGTCGCGTGGATTTGGTTCGAGAAAACTGCCAATCCAGTTTTGTCCGCTACCGTCCGCTGCATGGCAAAATGCGCAATTATCCAACCAAATTTTTTTACCGTATTTGGCTGGATTGGATAGTTGTTTTATGTTGGGTGATATGTCGTGTTTTGCATAAATGCTGGCCGAGCTGACGGCATCAATTTTGGTGTGAGAGTAGTTATTTCGCGGATAGGAAATGGACTGTTTTTTCCAGATATCACCTTCGTTATTAACCTTGGCACGATCGTGGCAACTAATGCAACTGGTTAAATACAAGCGTTTTCCTGCCATTTGTTTCGGGCTGAGCTTTGACCACGCGCTGTCTAAGGCGATTTTTCCGGTGGCAAAAGGAAAGGCCGAGGCATAGCGTTGGTGGTTTGGCCAACCATTTTCAGTGGTATGGTAGCGGCTGTTGCTTTGTTTGTTTTGCATAAACTCTGTTCGTATAAAATCAACCACACTGGAAATTTCGTTTGAATTTAATACTCTGGAAAAAGCCGTCATGGCGGTGTCCGGTTTGCCATTAGTGACAACATACAGCATTTTTTTGCGTGATAAATCGCTTAATTTAGTTTGTTTAAAATTTCGAGGTGCTGGCGATACGTAACTCGAGGTTAGGGTTTTTGCATCGCCAGAATAACCATGACAAAAATAACAACGGTAATTATAAATTTCACGTCCTTGCTCATGCGTGCGCGAGTTGTTACTACTAACCTGTGATTGAGCTGCGGACGGCGTAAAAAAAAGCACAATGAGTAACAAGTTGATCCAAGTCAAGAAAGTTTGACTTTTTACTGGATGGAGTTGCCAGTTATTTTGTTTGAATAAATTGTTTAAATACATATTCACTCACATCGGCAATTTGCTGTTCATTAAAAACGGTTTGCCACGCAGGCATTTCGGTGCGTAATTTACCTTTTTTAATTGCTTGGTAAAGTATTGGGCGATTAAAACTAGCACGTGATGCAGTATGCAAAAAATTTCTTGGTTTGGGATTGATAAAATAGGCTCGTGGACCACGACCATCACCAGTACTACCATGGCAAGCGCTACAATTAAGCTGATAGAGTGCGGCACCGCGTTTTACATTTCCTTTAAGATTATTTGGCAATGCTAGTGTCATATCGGCTTTGGTATTTTTTACTGTTGCTGGTGATGTGTTATGACTGAGTATTTTTTTATCGGTCATAAAAGTTTTTATAACATAATCAACCACGGTTGCAATTTGTGTGTCGGTTAAACGCCCTTTCCAAGCGGTCATTGCCGTTTCTGCGCGACCATAAGCGACCGATTTGATCATTCGGTTGCGGCTTAATTTTGCTTGCTTGTTAGTATCGGTAAAATCTACTGGCTTAGGGCGTAATCCGGCCGTTGCCCAAACAGCGCCTTTACCGGTATCACCATGACATACGGAACAATAATCGGCATATAGTTGGCTGCCTTGCGTTGCACTAGCGACTGTGGCTGCGCGTAAAAAAGTGTGTTGGATGTAATTTGCTAAAGCACTAATTTGTGATTCAGACAAGTTAGACTTCCAAGCAACCATTGCCGTGCCGGGCACACCTTCTTTAATGGCGTGTATCATTCGTTTTTGATTTAATTCAATAGCAGATTTTGGGCTGGTGAAATCACGAGGTGGTGGTATTAGACCTTGTTTTGCATGACTGTTGCCATCACCACGATCACCGTGACAGACCGAACAATAATGTTGGTAGAGCTTAGCTGGATTAATATCTGCGGCATTCGCAAGTTGATTGATTCCGATGAGAGCGATAAATAGCAGTAGGTTTAAACGCTTCAAATTGATATACGTTATTACTGTTGTTGAGATCAACCCGCGTAAATAATGCTGTGCGATGGTTTTATATATTTTAAAGTTTACGTGCATTAACTTGCCTATATTATCATCTAAATGTTTTAAATTAAATACTGTGCTGTTATTTTATAAATTACTGACTTGATGGCACAGCAATTCTAATGTTAAAAATGTATACTGCTATTGTACTTGTAATCGGTTTTAATGGCTTGCATTAAAACAACTCATTTTAGTGGTAGGGGAAATGTTAGAACATAATCAAAGTAACATTAAAGCAATTAATTTTTTTTCAACATTATTTATTCTACTTGCGTTGTTGACGCTCAGTGCTTGTGGCAGTAAACCAGTATTACCTGAAATTGTAAAACCGGTATACCCGCCAGCACCGAATGAAGCTCGGTTGTATTTTCAAGAAAGTTTAACGAGTAGTGCTGATGTTGTGCAAGAAGATGATAATGCTTCTTTTAAACGATTTTTAACCGGACAAGTAAAAACCGGAATTGGCATGGGCAAACCGTTTGCGGTGGCTGTTCATCGGGGCCGGGTATTTGTGTCGGATACGCTACGGCGTATGGTGATGGTCTTTGATAAACCCGCTGGAAAGTATCTTGAAATTGGCACCAATGCTCCGGGTGAGTTGTTTAAACCAATGGGCTTAGATGTTGATTTAAATGGTAACTTGTATGTCTGTGATGCGAGCATGAAGCATGTCATTGTTTATGATCGTGATGGTAATTACTTACGTACAATTGGAAAACCGGAACAATTTAGTCGGCCTGCCGGTTTAACGGTTAATCCCGAAGGCACAAAATTATTTGTGGTTGATACCGGAGGGGTAAAAAGTGATTGGCATCGAGTGGTGGTGTTTGATGCACAAACTGGAGTGTTTTTGTACACTATTTCAAAACGTGGGAGTGGTAAGGGTGAGCTTAATTTACCAAGGGAAGCTACTATCGCAGCGGATGGTAATTTGTATGTTGTTGATGGAGGAAACTTTCGTATTCAAGTTTTCACTCAAGAAGGTAAATACTTACGCACTTTTGGTGGCATAGGTCGTCGCAGCGGTCAGTTCTCTCGACCAAAAGGTATTGGTTCTGATAAGCAAGGTAATATTTATATCGTTGATACTGCTTTTGGCAATTTCCAGATATTTAATGCCAAAGGAGCGCTATTACTGGCTGTTGGAACTCGAAACAGCCAGCCTGGTTTTGGAAATTTTATGTTACCCGCAGGATTAGCGGTAGATGAAGATGGCCGTGTTTATATGGTTGATCAGTACTTTAGAAAGGTTGATATATTTCGACCGGCCTCTATTGCAGAAGATCAAGGTTTTTTTGCTTTACGAAAATGAGCTATTGTAATCTGAAGTTATTTTTTTGAATATCGCAGTGGGTGAAATTTAATCTACTGGTATCGTAATAACAACGTTCATTATGTTTTGTCATTTTAATTATTTCGTCAATTTTTCAAACATTGTTTGGAAGTGATTGAGATCAATTACCCGCCAAGTAACCGAGATATTTTGATCCACCTTTAGTCGTATTATAGTATTATGTGAGAATATAATAATAAGCTAAATAAGGGATTACAATGACAGATAAAAATCGAGATATCGCATTAAAGAAGCTTTCTTTGATAATTACTTTGCTTTTATCAAGCGCTACAGCGCACGCAGCTATATCAAATACGCTCCACAACTTAGGGACAACCGGTATTGGCCAAAATACATATAGTGGAACTGCGGAAATATGCGTATTTTGTCATACCCCCCATGGTGGTGATAACTCTGCATCGGTTCCTTTGTGGAACAAAACGCTGGCAGCTCCAGCTTCCTATACAACTTATGATAGTTTAGGAACCAGCAGTTTAGATGGTGCAACTGCACCGGTTGGTTCAGTCTCTATCGCCTGTTTATCATGTCATGACGGAACACAAGCGATGGACTCCGTTTTAAATGCACCCGGTTCTGGTGCTATCGTGCCGTCTTATACCGCCGGTGTTTGGACCGGAAATTCTTCTCCGCAAGGCATCGCGCTGATTGGGCAAGATTTATCGAATGATCACCCTGTCGGTATCCAGTATGGTGGTGGTGGTATTACTACAAATGCACCTGCAGCAGTAACCAACGATACCGATTTTATTGCTCCGAATAGCGCTACGATTAATGGCAATACCATATGGTGGGTTGATACTGAAGTAACTCCAAACGGTACACGACAAAAAACAGATATGCAGCTTTATACTCGTTCAATCGCCGCGATTGATGGTGGTGCAAGCCAACCATTTGTCGAATGTGCTAGCTGCCATGATCCACACACTGAGAACAGTACTTTTTTACGTGTATCAAATGCAGGAAGTGGACTGTGTCTTGCTTGTCACACCAAGTAGCAGGCAGCAAAACGAAATAGGCTGTAACTAGTTTAACTCTATTTGTGTCGCTAGCTAAGAGTGTTGTTTAAGTGATTATCAAGGTATTTTAGATATGGAAATTTTGCAGTTAAATAAACCTTATTGGATTTTGCCAACAGTAGCATTTTTATCGTTACTGTTTTTAAGTAATGCTTCTGCAAGTGTTGAAAATAATATTTTTGCTCGCATAAATCATCGTGTTATTAGTTATGATGAATTTAAACTGATTTTTAGTCAGGCCGTTCGTTATAAATATTATCATGGCGAAGTGCCTCAAAAGGAGTTGCAACGTTTCCAACGGCAAGTAAGTAAAGATATTATTGAGCAAGAATTGGTTTATCAGCAGGCCTTGGCATTGGGATTAAAACCTGAAACAAAAAAAATCCAAGCAGGGTTTGCTGAGTATAATAAAAAATACCTTAATAATAATGAGTGGCAAAAGCAAAAAGAAAAAAATATATTATTGTTAGTGCAGCGTTTAGAACGTCAAAATTTAATTGAACAAATGCTTATTAAGATCAAAAACATAAGTAAGCCAGATTTAGAATCAGTCAAAAATTTTTATAAACAACACCCTAAAAAATTTACCGAACCTAAACGTATTTGGCTGTCCTTAATACTGCTATCGGTGCCCCCTTCTTCACCAGAAAAAACATGGCAAGAGGCACTAAAGGCCGCTAATAAACTTATTAAAAAAATCAAAAATGGTGATGATTTTGTTTTATTAGCAAAAAAATATTCAGCACATGTTAGTGCTGTTAATGGTGGCGATTTAGGTTATATACATCAAGGAATGCTTGAAGGAGCCGCTCGAAAAGCAGTTTGGAATTTGAAAAAAATGGAATTAAGTCAGCCTGTTCGAGTGCTAGAAGGTATTTCGATATTTAAAATAAATGCGATTCATCCAGAAAAGTTACAACCTTTTTTAAATGTTAAAGCACGAGCTTCAGGACTACTTTATCGTGATTTACAAAAGCAAGCATGGACTAAATATTTAACGGAACTTAAAAAATCGGCTGATATTTATTTAAATGAAGAGTTATATGCAGTGCTTAAAAATCAAATATCCAAAAATTAATTGAAAAGTAATTGTGTATACAGATCGATATTTACATCCATGGAAAATAAATTTTTTCATTGTGCTTATGAGTATAAATTATCAAACTATCAATAAAGCAGAGGCTGCTCCAGTTCGGGTTTGGGGTGATTTAACTGCAGTATATCGTGAGCGTGATTTTAATGCTGGCTCAGATAAAGCTATTGATACTTTATTTGTCTCGACAATAAATGCTAGCAGTTACATTTGGAAACCATGGTTTGCATTAGTTGATGGTAACTTATCTATAACGACGGATAATAGAGAGAATAGCGATCAAGTCAATGTTGATAACAAATATCTTCGTGGCAAGTTTCGTTTAAATTTATTTCCTAGCAGCCGATTTCCTTTATTGTTTTATGTTGAGAAAACTAACAATGAACGCTATGACGAATTGTTTGCTCGAAACATTGTTAATACAGTCATTGGCGTTCGTCAGCAATATATTAGTTTAGATGGCCGACAATATTACAGTGCTAAAGTTGAACGCACTGAACGAGAAGATATCGATCAAGAGAGTTTTACTAATGATTTACTTGATTTAAAAGCACGTTATAAAATGACGAATTCTGTTTTATACGGCAATGTTGATTATAGTAGAATTGAAAAGCCGACACGAGATGATGCTGTAAATTATGCCATAACGGCTCGTCATGCTTATGCGAATAAAAGTAATTTAACATTAGAAAGCACTGTTTCAACAACCCAAAGTCATAGTGATTTTATTACCAACTCAAATGATACTCGTAATGATCAACTATCAAGTTTCTTGTTATGGCGTCCAGGTAAGGATTCAAACTTAAATATTACCGCGAGTCTACGAGTTTCTGACTTAGAACAAAAGTATCAACAATATGATTTAAACTTAGCGCCAAATGTAATCAAAGAAAATCAACGTGCAACCATAAACGTGAATCAGGGGTTGATATATAATTATTCGCCTCGAGTTACTTTTACTGAATCGCTTAATGGAACTCGTCTGACAAGTGACACATCAGAGCAATTTATTGGCTCAGAGTCTGTTGGAGCCACCTATAATTCGGGTTCGATTGATAATTCAATCGGTTATTATAATTGGTATGCTTCAACTAACTTAAACCGTCAGCATGGTAATACCACAGAAACAGAAAAATTTTTTAAGAATCAGTTAGGTCATTCGTTATCAAAAGAAGTTGTTTTAACTAAAAAGGTAAAAATTCAATCTACGTTTAATCAATCAGTAGTATATGAGATGAAGAGTAGTCGAGAGAATTCCAGCTTATTAAACCATTCAGTGACAGCAAGCTGGTCAGAGTCAAATTTCAGTAGCAATTCATCACTTCGTTTTATATTTACTGATATTCGTAATATGAGTTTTGAAAATAGTTCTTTTCAATTAATCAATTTACAGTATTTTAATAATTACAGACTTAGTAGGAATACCTTTTTGCTTGCAAATATAACGCTGCAAAAAAGCCAAAATACTACAGACCAAAAAACTACGAACACACAATATACTAATGGCCAAATAAGTTATAACAATACTCATTTCTTAAATGTATTAGGTTTGAGTTTTAAGTCAGAATTACGAATTAGCAATAAAGTAAATGATGGTGATGAATTAACATCATCTAGATATGGCTCATATAAAGATAATATATGGCGTAATGAAATGGTTTACCGTATTGGATTATTAGAAACGCGTGTTAGTTTAGACTATGTGAAAAATGCTAGTCAATACGATCGTGTGCTAAAGCTTCAAATAACAAGAAGGTTTGGTGATTTATAATCATTTGATTATTTTAAAGATGTTGGAGAAAGATATATATGAAAATTAAAGTTTTGTTTTTGCTATTAATATCATCAATAGTTATGTTGTATTCGGTTACGGCTAATGCTGAATATGGCGATGTGGTTATTAATAATTATTCAGATGATGCGGGCATGAGACCCGTAATATTTCCGCATTGGTTTCATCGGATACGTTTTCGGTGCAAGGTCTGTCATGCTGATCTTGGGTTTAAATTTAAAGCCGGCGGTAATAAAATTAACATGCTTAAAATAATCGATGGTGAATATTGTGGCGCTTGTCATAATGGTGAAGTTGCATGGTCGGTAGAAAATTGTATCTTATGTCATTCTGCAAAACCAGGAACACCAACTCAGGTTCATGAAAGTACAATTTCAAAACTATTAACGACGGCGAAAAAAAACAAGTACAAAAAAAATAAGCCTGATGTAAAAAAAGGTGGTAGTAAAAAATGAAAACAAAAAAATTAAATTTTTCAACGCTTGAGTATTTTGTTTTAGTTGTATCTTGTTTTTTATTTACACAAATTAGTTTTGCAAAAGAATTAAAATCGGGTAAACAAGTCTATGACAGCGTCTGTGTTGGTTGTCATGGAACGGGTGTATTAAATTCACCTAAAATGGGTTCAAAATCCGACTGGAGTAAAGTGGAATCAAAAGGGTTTAAAGTACTTCAGAAAAATGCCACAAACGGCTTTAAAAATATGCCTGCTAAGGGTGGAAATTCTGGTTTAAAAAATGAAGAGATTAAACGTGCGATTGCATATATGCTTAGCGAGTCTGGTTTTAAAAAATATGCGACACAAGCAGGAAAAAACGTTGCTAAAAAGAAAAAATCGAAAGCTAAAAAAACCAAAGTTTCTTCTAAAGCAAAATCCTATAAAAACATAAACAAGTTTAACCGCTTAATGAAACCAGCTTCTGCATGGAACCCGCCACCGATGAAAGATGGTATTCATGATGCAACAAACCCTGGAACGGAAATGTTGCAAACACCAAAAGCAGCTTTTGCTTCCTTACCAAAATCAAAATCGGGTAATCGTGTGGATTGGGTAAAGTCGTTAGCAAAAGGTGATATAACACCGCGTAATGACCGATTAGATCCTGATGCGTTACCGGTAATAATGGATTTAAATATTGTTCGTGAAGTTAAAGGTTCAATGCCTAATGTTGTTTATCCTCATAAACAACATACTCAATGGTTGGATTGTTCAAACTGTCATCCGGCAATTTTTATACCGCAAAAAGGTGCTAATCAGATTAGCATGGCAGCGATTTTATTAGGCCAAAAGTGTGGTGTTTGTCATGGTAAGGTGGCTTTTCCGGTGTCTGAATGCCGTCGATGTCATTCACAGAAGAAAAAAATTAAATCAGTTAAAAAATAAATTATAAATCATGAACTATTTTATTTCTTTTTTTACGATGTTGTTAATTATGCTTAGCTCCTATGAGGTGGGAGCTGAGATAATGGACGATATTTTTTCTAAAGACATTATTGGTGAGAATAAACAGCTTAGTAGTAAGTTTAGAATGGCAAGTTACTTACTCAACCATTCACCAATTAAACGTCGAATTAAATTAAGTAAAAATAAAGAACTTAAATCGTTGTTTGATGCGGCGGTATTTAATTTTGGTTTAGTTGAAACCAAGATAAAAGAAAAAAAGTGGATTGAGGCTAATGCTGTAATTGATTCCGTTATAAGAGATTTGTCTAATGTTTCACGAATGCTTAACCAGAAAAAGCTTGAACGTAACATGTATATTGAAAACACTAAAAAAGTTGAATTTTTCATTATGCCTAAGTGGTCTGATTTATCAGAGTCTGAAACTAAATTTTTAAAAGTTAATACAGATAAGATCAATCAATTAGTAGAACAGGCTACGGCTTCTTCAAGAAATGATGATTATGTTATGGCCAATCAGTATTTGGATAAAGCGTATAAATTAAAAACTCAATTATTGGTAACATTAAAACATGAAAGCACCGTTGTTTATGATTTGTTTTTTGACACGCCAGAAGAAGAATTTAGTTATATGTTGAAGCGCAGTTCTCATTATCTTGAGTTAGTTAATAATATATTGGAAAATAATACCTTTAACAAGGATAAAATGAATTTGATCAATTCTTATGTTAAGGAATCTAAAGTGGGAATAGAAAAAGCTTTAGTGTTGGAAAAAAATAGTCGGCATGAGAGTGCAGTTATTGCTTTAGATAAATCAATAAAGAATTTATCTGGAACATTAAAAATTATGGGAGTTAGACCTTAGGTCGAAAATTGTTATGGTAAGTTCAAATATATATGTTATTGGGTTGATTTTAATTTTTAGTATTTATAGTGAAACAAGTGTCTCGGCTAAAATATCTGAAGATCCTCGTGGAGCCTTTATTAGCAAGCTAATTAATGAATCATCAGGTTCAAAGCAAGTTAAAAAAAGCAATGATCCTAAAGTTAAAAAATCATATCAGGAGGCTAAAGATTTATTAGACGACGCTAGTGTTCAATTCTCTTTGGGTAATATCAAACAAGGTTCGGCGTTGTTGGATAAATCGGCTAAAAAAATGTTTAGCACTATTCGTTTGGCTAGCCCACAGGAATTAAGTACTGTTAAGAAAAAACAGGATTATGATAATCGTAAAAAAACAGTCTATGCTCTTAGAAAAGCTTTAAACCGAATATCAGCTGAAAAAAATACGACTGGACAAGAAAAGCTTAATGCACAATTGGATAAAATATTTACTATGTCTGCTAAGTTGGAGCAATTAGGTAAATATCAGTCTGCAAAAATTGAATTAGACAAGGCTTATGCTTTATTACAGTCATCTATTGAATTATTGCGCGGTGGCCAAACATTGGTTAGAAGTTTAAATTTTGCTACGCCGGAAGATGAATATAAATACGAATTAGATAGATATAATACTCATAAAATGTTGATAAAATTATTATTGGGTGAAAAAAATAGTTCTGATTATATTCAAAAGACAGTTTTAAAATTTACCACTCAAGCTGCCTTGCTAAAAGCACAGGCAGAAACTGCTGCAGTGGGTAAAGAATTTAAAGAAGCGATTAGTTTGCTTGAAAAATCGACTAAACAACTTGTGCGGGCAATTCGTAGTGCTGGCGTTTATATTCCTGGTTAATATTTTTTATGAAAAATAAATACCTAATAATATTTTTTTTAATTTCATTTAGTAGTTTCTTGTATGCCGCTAAACAAACATGGAAACTTTTAAAAGATGATGGGTTGCATGATCCTGACAATCCAGCATTAACGCTTTTGCAGGAACCTGGTGAAGCATTGCTACAATTACCTCCTGATAATACTGGAAATATGGTATCGTGGGTAGCAGCATTAAGGGAAAACTATATTACACCTAGAAGCAATATCTACCCTGATACTAAGGTAGAAGTGTTGGATATGGACATTATTTTAGAAAATACCGGTGAAATGCCGATGGTGCGTTTTCCTCATAAACCTCATACTGAGTGGTTAGATTGCAGTAATTGTCATGATGCTATTTTTAAGAAAAAGGTAGGGGCAAACCCCATTAATATGTTTGATATTTTAAATGGTCGTTATTGTGGTCGTTGTCATGGAGCAGTTTCTTTTCCTTTAACAGAGTGTTTGCGTTGTCATAGCGTGCCTCGTAATACATTTAAGGGAAAGGTTGGTGCGCAACCTGAACGAAAATAATTAACCCCATATGAAATATTTTGATTATTTAAAATTAGTTAATAAAAAAATTCGTATTTTTCTACTTTTTTCATTTATTTTTTTATTAAGCGCACCAGCTGTTGCGGAATACGCGGATGTAATTTTAAATAGAAATGCGGAAAAAAATGATATGCGGCCTGTTATTTTTCCTCATTGGTTTCATCGCATACGATTTCGATGTAAGGTTTGCCATTTTGAACTTGGCTTTAAAATGCGTGCCGGTAGTAATGATATTAATATGATTGATATATTAGATGGTATGTATTGTGGTATGTGTCATAATGGCCAAATTGCCTGGTCAATTGAAAATTGTAGCTTATGCCATTCGGGTAAACCGGGGTTGAAAAGCGGTATTACTGGCAGTAATCAAACATCAGGGCCCGGACGGTGGTAAATCATAATAAAGTTATATTATACAGTGTTATTTTTTTTGCGACATTCTGGTTGTATTCTTGTTCGTCAACATCTGATAAATTGTATTTTTCAATGCCATCTCATCCGGCTTTTGATTCGGCTTTAAAAAATAAAATAGTATGGCCAGCAGCACCACAAAAAGCGCGCTATTTGTATATTGGTGATCTTCGTGGTGAATCAAATAAACGTCAGGGTGATCAAGAAATTAATGGCGTTGTCTCACGATTTTTTTCTGCTATTGTAGGGCTCGACAATTCCAGCAAGGCTAAAGTTGATCTATTACGTCCTCAGCAGGGGGTGGTCGATAAAAACGGTCGTGTTTATGTGGTTGATGCTGGTCGTCGAGCGATTTTTGCTTTTGATGAAAAGAAATCTGAGTTTTTTATTTGGGATGAAGTAAATTTTGGTTTACCTTTTAGCAGTCCTATTGGGATTGCAATGGTAGAAGACCGCATTATGATAACTGATTCGGTAAAGGCAAAAATTTTTGTTTTAAATAATAATGGGCAGTTATTAACCAGTTTTGGCGATGACGAATTAAAACGTCCAACGGGTATTGCCTATGATAAATCAACTAAACGTATTTTTGTATCAGATACTGGAAGTGATAATATCAAAATATATAACAGCCAAGGAAGTTTGTTAAAAACTTTTGGTCAACGTGGTTCTGCTTTAGGTGAGTTTAATAGGCCAACATTTTTGAGCTACAAAAATAATAAATTATATGTAGCGGATTCTTTAAATGCGCGTATTCAAATTTTTAATTCTGATGGTGAAATAATTAATAGCATTGGAAAACGTGGATTGTATATTGGAAATTTTTCACGACCTAAGGGTATTGCGGTAGATTCGCAAGGTAACATTTATGTTACTGAAAGTTTTTATGATTATTTGTTGGTTTTTAATCCTGCTGGTGAGTTTCTGTTGTCTATTGGTGGTTCGGGGAAAGGTGCTGGGCAATTTTCTCAACCAACAGCAGTTTGGATTGATAGTTCTGATCGCGTTTTTGTATCTGATATGCTCAATGCTCGGGTGTCTATATTTCAGTATTTAGGTGGAAATTAATTGATGTTTATTTTTCAAAAGACAAAAAGTCGGTTACATGGTTTATTGAGTCTGACTAGTTTGTTGTTATTACTGGTGGTTTCTGAAATCACTGTTGCTGCACGAATATCCGATATTGCTAGCACTAAACATAATTTTTCAACATCAAGTTCTGGTGCAGTTAAAGCTACAAGTGAGACTCAGGTTTGTGTATTTTGTCATACGCCACATCATGCAGAAAATATTCCTGCAGCGCCGTTATGGAATCGTAAAGCATCCGGTGCAACTTATACTCCTTATACTTCCAGTTCGATTAATGCGAATGATATATCCGCAACGCCTGGTGGTAGCTCAAAATTATGTTTATCTTGTCATGATGGCACGATTGCTCTGGGTTCTGTTAATGTGGTAAATGCTCAGGCAGATGTTACTATTGATTTGCAAGGTACTGGTGCAGGTGGCGTTATGCCATCTGGGACGGGTGATAACACAGGTTTTACGCGTAAGCTAGGTGTTGATTTAAGTAATGATCATCCAATTTCATTTACTTATAATAGTGCATTAGCGACGGTTGATGGTGAATTACGTGATCCAACAGTTGAAAGTTACATTGGAAATCGAACTAGAGGTAATACCCCTTTAGTGCCGTTGGAAAAAGATAAAGTGCAATGCACGAGTTGTCATGATCCTCATATACGCGATGCTGATCCTGCTAAAAATATTAAATTTTTACGCTTGAATCGTTTTCAAGAAGGTATACCTTCTGGGGGAAATTTTAATGCGAACACTGATATTATTTGTTTGTCATGTCATAACAAATTAGGCCAAGCTTGGTCTAGCTCGGCCCATGCTAATCCGGCTGTTGCGAATGAAAGTTATAGTTTTACGGCTGCGAATCAACGTGAATTTCCAGTAAACTTACCCGTTTGGCAAGCGGCTTGTTTAAATTGCCATGATACGCATACAGTGCAAGGTTCTCGTCGTTTATTGAGAGAAGGCACTGATAGTTTGTCACGTCCTAAAACCGGTGGCAATGCAGCTCAAGAAGAGACTTGTTATACCTGTCATTCAGTTGATGGCGGCGTTTTAAACAGTCAGGGTGGAGCTGGTTCAGAAGTGCCTGACATTAAAACTGATTTTGTTAGTAGCTTAACGCATATGCCGATTACAACAAATGATCAACGGTTAACGAGTGAAACTCACGATATACAAAATGCTGATTTATTAGAAGACAAAAGTAAACTAAATAATAGTAATCGACATGTGGAATGTACGGATTGTCATAATCCGCATCGGCTTACCAGAAACCGATTATTTAATAATACCGGAGACACTATTGCCGGAACTCATAACCATACGCCCGCTCATAGTAATATTGCATCGGGTGTGTTGCGGGGTTCATGGGGAGTTGAACCTTCTTATGGTTCTGAAATTTTTGATCCGACTAATTTACCGTTACTTTATACTATTAAATCGGGTGATGGTGGCAGTGGTGCGAACCCGGCTGTGACAAATAATTATTTAACTCGAGAATATCAAATTTGTTTAAAATGTCATTCTGATTTTGCTTATGGTACGACACCACCATTTTTAGGTGATACTGGAGGCAATACACCTTTTTCTCAAAGTAATGGCGTCAGTCGGTATACCAATCAAGCAATGGAAATTCAAGCTCCAATTGGTCACGCTGGAGAAGGCACAAGTACATCGCCTTCGGGAGCGGCTGCTGCATTTGCTAATAATAATCATCGATCGTGGCATCCTGTTATGGCGAAGACGGGTCGGACATTAGCTGAAAAAGTTAGTGCTGATGCAAGCAATTGGTTAGCGCCATGGAATAATGCAGCAGATATTGGTAATCAAACGATGTACTGTTCGGATTGCCATGGTTCGGATACTGCTGCAGGCACGGTGGTCCCCAATGGTGGCGAAAATGGCCAACCTTGGGGGCCTCATGGATCCAGTAATAATTTTATTTTAAAAGGAAACTGGAGTTCAACCACTGGCACAGGTAGCCCGAGTGATCTTTGTTTTAAATGTCATAATTACACTGACTACGCAACATCGGGAAATTCTGGTGCTACCACAGGTTATTGTTGTGGTGGAATGGGTGGTGGCGGTGGCGGTGGCAATGCCGGTGGCGGCGGTGGTGGTGGTGGTAATTTACATGCATTTCATGCCCGTCGACTTGGACGCCTTCGTTGTAATTGGTGTCATGCCGCAGTTCCGCATGGTTGGAAAAACAAGGCGTTACTTGTTAATTTAAATGATGTGGGACCTGAGGCAGGTTTCGCTGGAACGGGTAATGAAGTGTCCAATAATGGTGGTTATAGCAATGGTCCTTATTACAATAATGCAATGTTAAAAATTGTTAATTTTGCAACCAGTGGAAATTGGTCTCCATCAAATTGTGGTTCGGCCAGTGGTGCAACGGGGGTTCGTTGGATGATGAGTACTTGTCGAAATCCACCGTAACGTTTCTGGTTTTGTGTGTAATGGGTTATGTGTGATTTATGAATAGTGGGCCAAATGGTGGTATTGCTAAAACCGTTCAATTGGTTTTAGCTTCAAACCGATTAAATTTAGCATTATTGATAGTATTATTTTTTGCAGTTGTCTTGTATCAGCAAATGACAGCATCTTACCGTTTAGGTATTTTGTTAGTCCCTGTAACATTATTAATGTTTAATTTCATTTTAGCATTATTGCTGCGAAAAAATTTTATTGCTAAACCTGCACTATTAATTTTTCACATGGCATTGTTTGCTTTAGTTAGTTTGGCGATAGCGGGGCAATTTACTTATTTAAAGGCAACACTCGAACTTAGTACTCACGAACAGTTTAATGGTCAACTTGAAAATGTTGATGCGGGTCCTTGGCACGATTATCAGTTAGATAATGTTAGGTTTACTAATCTTGGTTTTACAATTAATTATCATAAAGGCATTATGAGGGATAGCACTCATAATCGTATTCAACTCGATAATAATTTAGAGCAAACAAAAATTGTTGAGATAGGTGATCATGTTCCGTTGGTTATAGGTCATTATCGATTTTACACCTCACATAATAAGGGTTATGCTCCGTTGTTTCGTTGGTATCCTGCTGATGGTAGTCCTGTGCAGCTTGGAAATATACATTTGCCTGCTTATCCTATTCACGAATACCAACAGGCGAAAGAGTGGACTTTGCCGCAAACACAACAAAAAATTTGGACAATGTTGGTCATCGAAGAAGATCTGTTACCAGAAGATAGTGATTTTAATTTTCGGGTATCGTATAAACATCATCTAATTATTCGTATCGCGGGTCAACGGTATGTATTACGCCAAGGTGATGAAATTAATTTACCCAGTGGTATTTTGCGTTATGATTCATTAGTGAGTTGGATGGGGTATAGCGTTGATTATGATTGGACTCGGCCGTGGTTATTTGTTGCTAGTTTAATAGCGTTGCTTAGTTTGACTTTTTATTATTTTGGTCGACTTAGAAATTAGTGTTAAGCCGGATGAGTAGCTTGGGTATTTAAATTACCCAAGCTATCATTTGTTAATTAACCTCAGATCGGTATAAGAATATTATTAGCGCAATTTGATAATCTTGATGTTTTAACTCTAGATTCCGGCTCAAAAGACTACCGGAATGACGGTTAGTTTTAAATTTGAGCTTTAAAAAGTAACAATAATCCTTATACAAACCTCAGGTTAATTATTATCGTGTAAAAAATTGTTGACGAAAGGTTACTTTTAACGGTTTTTCTTTACCATCAACTTTGATTTTAACGGAGAAGTCCAAGGTTTCTCTATTGGCAACAGAGAAGTCACTGATGTAATAAATGGCTTTTCCTTCTTTTATTTCTTTCATGTTTAAACTTTTTAGTTGCCCCGTTAAGTTGCTGGCTGTTCCTGAAACGGCGGCGCTAACGGCAGTGTTTGTTTTGTTTTTCTTTTGTACGGAAATATTAATCATACCGCGATTTCGACTCCGACGAATTTGGTAATGCTTTGCGGTCTCAGCTTGTAATATATCAGTGGTAAATGCATTGTAATGAACAATATAGTCGCCGTAGTCTTTTGATTTATCGGCATAAACAAGATTACTCGTCATTGCGAATAACAGTGTCGCGATGAATGTTAGTATAGTATTATTTTTTAATAGCATAATTTACTCCTTAAAGAACGCCCACACAGTAAAATTATAGACTAAATATACGTAATGATCCGATATTGATATCTTAGACTCGCTCTCATATAGGTATTGATAGAGAGTGTTTTATTTAAGCATTTTGATTACAGGTTCAAATTTTAACAACTTATTTTCTTATATAAATCTTAGATCGGCATAAGTATGACTTTAGTGCAATTTGATAATATTGCTGTTTAAACTCTGGGTTTCGGCTCAAAAGACGACTGGAATGACAGTTTTTTTAAATTTGGTTTTAACAAATAATCATTATTCTGAGGATAAGCTTTAGGCTAATGGTGTTTTTTGGGTATTTATTGTTGTTGTATTCGATATAACGCAATTTGTCCCATTAAATTCGGAAATAAGTTAATTAAAAAATGATTGATGTGCTGGTTATCCGCGACAGTGCGGTGTAGGATTTTGATGGATTTTTCTCGACATAAATCTTCAAAATTGCTTAATGTGCATAAATGAATGTTTGGGGTATCGTACCATTGGTGCGACAAACTTGGGGTTACCGGCATGCGCCCAAGCATAATTTGTAGACGGCATGACCAATAACCAAAATTCGGAAAAGTAACAATACCTTCGCGGCCAATACGTAGCATTTCATCTAATAATTTATCAGGGTGTTGAATTGCCTGTAATGTTTGGGTCATGATGACATAGTCAAATGAATTATTGTCGAAATCTGACAAACCGGCATCAAGATTGGTTTGGATAACATTAACGCCATTTTGAATACATTTCACGATATTATCGTTATCAATTTCAAGACCATAACCGGTAACATTGAGATTGTCTTGCAGGTATTTTAATAGTGAGCCATCACCACAACCCAAATCGAGTACTCGTGAGTTTGGTTTAATCCATTTTATAATGGCTTTAATTTCAGGACGTAAAGTGATGTCGTTGTTTGTCATTAGTGACATTCCTTAGCGACATTATTCATATACGCGGTAAATACATTATAGTAGTGTGCGATTGGTATTAAAAATGCGTCGTGCCCCTGATTTGCTTCAATCTCGGTATAACTAACATCGATATTTCTATCGAGCAGGGCTTTGACAATTTCTCTGGAACGTTCGGGTGAAAAACGCCAGTCACTCGTGAAGGCTGCAATAAAAAATTTTGCTTTGGTCTTTGCTAGTGCTTCAGATAAATTACCATTAAATTCATTCGCGGGGTCGAAATAATCTAAGGCTTTAGTCATTAGCAGGTAAGTATTTGCATCAAAGCGTTCGGCAAAAGATTTACCCTGATAGCGTAAGTAGCTTTCTACTTGAAAATCGGCATCGTAGCCATAGGTCAGGCTGCCATCGCGTAATTCACGACCAAACTTTTTACCCATAGCGCTATCGGATAAATAGGTTATGTGTCCCAACATACGTGCCAGCATAATGCCATTTCTGGGGATAGTATTATGTTCGTAGTAATGGCCTTCGTGAAAGTTTGGATCCGACATGATGGACTGTCGCGCGACTTCATTAAATGCAATGTTTTGTGCTGATAACTTTGGTGCTGCGGCAATAACGGCGCAATGACGCAAGTCATCCGGAAAAGTAATCGCCCACTGCAAGGCTTGCATACCACCAAGGCTGCCACCAACCACAGCTGCCCACTGTGAGATTTCTAATTTGAGCATTAATTGTTTTTGGCTATTAACCCAGTCGAGAACGGTGACTAATGGAAAATCGGGGCCAAAAGGTTTATTGCTTTTGGGGTTGATGTGCATTGGGCCTGTTGAGCCTTTACAGCCTCCAATATTATTGGAACAGACAACAAAAAATTTGTTGGTATCAATTGGTTTGCCTGGTCCAATATAGCTATCCCACCAGCCGGGTTTTTTATCGCTATCGCTGTATTTTCCAGCTGCGTGATGATCGCTGCTTAGGGCATGGCAAATTAATATTGCGTTACTTTTATTTTTGTTTAATTCACCGTAAGTTTCTACGATCAATTCGTAGTTTGGTAATGAAATACCACATTGTAAATTAAGGGTATCATTAAATTTGATGATTTTAGAAGATACAAGTCCGACAGAGTTTGCCGAGCTGTTTTTTAAGTTATCTGGTATGGTCTTTTTTGGCATCGCTTTATCGGCATCTGATTTTTCAGGCATGATACTAGTTTGATTATACATTAGCTCATGCAGAAACAGCAGCTCTATTTAGTGCCAAACAAGGTTAAATGAAAGGATGTAGTAAACGGTGATTGTTTTATTATGCTACCGCGGCATCACCGTTATTGCTGGATTCATCCAAAAATGATTCCAAGGGTTTATTAATGGTTTCCATCAATACATTGATATCATTTAATTGTTCTTTTAATTTTGTTGTGGAATTTTCTAATTCGGTTATTCTGCCTTGTAGCGTGTTTCGTGATTCATTAATTTTGCGTAAGCTTTCAAGGCGTTTTTCCATTTGAGATTTATGTTCTTTAATTCTTGCAACTAGTGGTGCCATTGCAGCCTTACCCCAAGTAGCCGAGTCTTGATTGGCATTATAAAAGGTATTACGCGCATGACTGACCATTGAGATAAAGAATTTTTTTACAACAAAGCTTTGTTCGGTCATGGTGGTTAAACTACTGCGACGATAAGCTTCGGCTTCGTTGTAGAGTCTATCCATATCACGTTTGTATTTGGTAAAACTAAAAAGCCGTGGTTTGGTTTCTTGCAAGCCGTGTTCTTTATTAAAATTACGGTAGATGGTTTGTATTAAGGTATTTAATTGATCAACCTGTCTTGAGGCATCTCGAGTCATGCCGGTAATAATATCAAAGAAGGCTTTCATATTGGATTTTAAACCACCGGTGGTCCAGGTTTTTGACATGCTATTTCGGGTGTCTGACATCACTGAATCTAATTCGGTGATGCTCAAAATTTGCATTAATTTTTTCATTTGTTCAGAAAAAATTTTCTTATTCGATTGAAAGCTTTCAACACTCTTATGGTAAGTGACCTGCTCTTGGCGGGTTTTTTTCATTAAATGTTGAATCACATCTTCATTTTTACCACTCAAACCTTGGAGATCTTTTAATTGCTTATGCGAGTCGAGTAAACGAGATGCAATTAAATCGTAAGAGGTTTTAGCCATTGAGCCAATTTCAGCAACAACATTGTCTCTAACGATAACTTGTTTTTGCGGCAAAATGTCTTGTGACAAAATTGATTCTAAGGTGAGAATATTACTTTTTTTCAATAACTCAGTATCGTGTCGAATTTTTGCCAAAAGCCCTTTTTGGGCTGAAACCGGAAATACATTGGTAGCATCAATCCCTAACATTTTTGCTGCAGTTTGACGTTGCGCATTAATTGTTTTGGAGATGCTGGCATCATCTTTGAGCTCGTCCCATAAGGTATCAATTTTATTTAACACAATGATTCGGCCATGTTTGCCATCGTCTTCGAGTGGTTTCACGTGATTGGTCCACATGGTCATATCCGATTTTGTGACTCCGGTATCCGCTGCGAGAATAAAAACCACCGCTTGCGCATTGGGTAACATATTTAAGGTGAGTTCGGGCTCGCTACCAATGGCATTTAAACCTGGGGTATCTAAGATGGTTAAACCTTCTTGTAATAATGGGTGCGGAAAACTAATTAAAGCATGTCGCCACATGGGGATGTCAATTTTACCATTATGTACTTCTGATTCATCAAATAGATTTAAACGTTTGGCTTCTTCAATGCTAACTTCTTTGGTTCGTACGACTTCTCGAAATGCCGTTGCCATGCTTTCGGATGACGTGGTATCCAGATCAATCGATGTCCAGTGAATTGGAATTCGTTTGTATTCTAAAATACTCATTTCTTCTAAACGGGTTTCTATTGGTAATAACCGAATATAACTTTTACTGCTTTCTGAATCATAAAATAACTCAGTCGGGCACATGGTGGTTCGACCGGCATCGGATGGCAGTAAGCGTCGATCGTATTCTGAAAAGAAAATGGCATTAATTAATTCAGTTTTACCACGAGCGAATTCAGCAACAAACGCAATGGTGAGTTGATCGGATTTTAGTGCTTCAATTAGTTCAAATATGCGCAATTCAGCTTCGGGAGTGGACATCTGGTTATCGTTCAACCAATCTTTGTATTTGTCCATGGACGATATTAAATCGTGCTTCCAGCGGCCATAGGCCTGCATTTGATCTGTAAAACGGTCTTTTGCCATTGGGTAAAACCTCAAATTCCTTTCTTTAACAACAATATAGCTTTATTCCGTTAACGAAAAAAGGTGTTTTAGTTATTTTTAAAAAAAATAGCCTAATTTTTATTCAACTTAATGGTTGATATTATTCTATATTATCGGCTTATGCCTAAAAAGCTTTATAAACTATTGAAAAATTGTGATGATGTTCTTGGTTATGGTAAATATAGCTTAATTGCAGCAAAATTTATCGGGTATATTCGACACATTTTTAATTTTAAGAATTTTACTACGGCTTGTTTTACCTCGCAGTATTTTAATCTGATTCTTTTTAATCTGAAAGCATTTTGCTAAATATTTAATTAAATGTTTATTTGCTTCGCCATCGAGTGGTTTTGCAGTTAAGCGAATTTTAATGCAATTACCATATAACCCAATTACTTTATCACAACTGGCGCTAGCTTGGATGTAAACTCGCAATTTAAGTGTATTTGTTTTGCTCCAAATACAGGCTGGCTGGGTGTTTTGTTTGGATTCCATGTGGCGTTATGTTAACTATCGGTATGTCCCTAATGGATCAGCATAGAATAATATTGGTGCCGCGATTAAAAATTTTGCAAAAATTAATACTGCAATGGCAACCAATGGTGATAAATCCAGTCCTGACATTGGAGGGATTATCCGTCGAATCGGTTGCATTAAGGGATTAATGAGTTGGTAAATCAAATTTAATACTGGGTTATATGATCCTTGAGTTATCCAACTGGCGATAACTACCACCATGATGCAAATAAAATAAATAGTAATGACCGTGTCTGCAACTTGACCAATTGTTAACATTAGCAAACTAAAGAGATCCGGCAGTTGTCTACCCGGCAATAAATTAACCAAGACAATTTCGATTATTTGAACGATAAACACTAAGATTATTGATGATAAATCAACACCAAATAAACCGGGTATGAAACGTCGGAGTGGTTTGAGAGCCGGATTAGTGACTTTAACAATAAAGGAACTTACCGGATTGTTGTAATCTGCGCGCACTAACTGCATCAAAAAACGAACAATCAGTGCAAACATAAAAAAACCAAGAAATAGTTTGATCACCAGAGCGGTTGCGCTACTAAAAAAATACATTGTATTGTTAATCTCCTAATTCATCGGCCAAGGTTTTTGCACGTTGTTGTGCTGCAAATAATCCTCGTGAAAATAATTCCATCATAGCACCTTTATCAAACTCTTTAATAGCTGCCTCGGTGGTGCCGCCGGGTGAAGTGACTTTTTGGCGAAGTTCAGCTGGGTCTTGTTTAACTTCGATAGCCAGTTTGGCTGCGCCAAGCGCTGTTTGTAGACACAGTATTCGAGCGGTTTCTGGTTTCAAGCCCATTTTTATCGCTGATTGTTCCATTGCTTGCATGACATAGAAAAAATACGCCGGACCACTTCCAGACAAGGCCGTCACGGCATCCATATCAACTTCGTTATCGAGCCACACAGTGAGACCTACTGCGCGCATTATTGATTCAGCTGTTGCGTGTTGCTCATTATTGACATTGTTATTTGCAAATAATGCGGTTGCGCCCGACTCAACTAAAGCCGGGGTATTTGGCATGCAGCGTACGATGGCAGCATCAAAACCGAGCCATTGTCGAATTTTTGGTTCGGGAATACCGGCGGCAATGCTAATGAACAATTTATCCGTTGTTGTCGCTATTTCTAATTCAGAAATGACATCTTTTAAAACTTGGGGTTTTACTGCAAAAATAATAATATCGGCGTTAGTGACAGCTTGTTGGTTTGAATTGCCGGTGGTAACGCCAAAATCAGCATGTAATAACGCACGATGCGGTTCATCGGGTTCGGATACATGCAATTGCTGCGCGTTAATGCCACTTTTTATCAGCCCGCTGATAAGACTGCGAGCCATATTGCCACCGCCAATAAATGCTATTTTGTTATTTTTATCCATAGTGTTAATTTACTTGAATCTGTTGTTTTAATAAAGAGTCGGTTGTTATTATAACGGTTTATATTATGTTAGTGGCGCGCACCAAAAATATCCGTACCGATACGAACCAGAGTGCTGCCTTCGGCAATGGCGGCCTCTAAATCGGATGACATGCCCATTGATAAAGTGTCTAGTTCAAATCCCTGTTGTTTGAGTGTTTCATAGAGCTTAAACAGCTGATGAAAAGGCAGCCGTTGTTGTGATAATTCTGTGCTTGGTTCAGGCACGGTCATTAAACCGCGTAAATTTAAATTTGGCAGTAGCTGGATTTGTTCGGCAAATTTAATTGTATCTTGTACTTGAATTCCTGATTTCTTAGCTGCGTTATCAATATTGACTTGGATGCAAATATTTAGCTTGGTTAAGGTGTTTGGACGTTGTTTATTTAATCTTTGGGCAATTGATAACCGATCAACGCTGTGTACCCAATCAAAACTTTCGGCAATTTTGGCGGTTTTATTGGATTGAATCGGACCTATAAAATGCCATTCAATATTTTGATATTCAGCAAGGTTATTAAAGTGTTCAATTTTGGGAAGTGCATCTTGCAGATAATTTTCACCAAAACTTGATAAACCTGAAGTAAGTGCTTGCTCTATGGCCGGAATAGTTTGAGTTTTACTCACGGCCAATAATTTTATTGGCTGTGTATTTCGATTAAACTGGTTTTTTGCAGTGTTGATACGAGATAGCACATTGTTTACACGGTTTTGGATGTTGTTCCTTGTCATTTCGCTAGTTTACTTGTTAACTATAGGTAAAAGACACCAATATCTTTATCTGGCAGACTATAGAATAATGAAAGATGACCGATAAACCGATTGTATTGTATATTAATAAAAAATTGTCGAATCAAGAATCACTGGAATTGTTAGTGATGAGTATAGGAAAATAAAATACCGATGGATATAACAGAATTACTTGCGTTTAGTGTTAAAAATGGTGCTTCCGATTTGCACTTATCTGCAGGATTACCACCCATGATACGAGTTGATGGTGATATTCGACGCATAAACGTACCGCCAATGGAGCATAAAATAGTGCATTCCTTGGTGTACGATATAATGAGCGATAAGCAACGTAAAGATTTTGAAGAGTTCTTTGAAACGGATTTTTCATTTGAAATAAAAGGTGTGGCTCGATTTCGGGTGAATGCATTTAATCATAATCGTGGTGCTGGAGCTGTTTTTCGAACCATTCCATCAAATATATTAAGTTTAGAGGAACTCAGTACACCACCAATATTTAAAGATATATCTGATAATCCACGGGGGATGGTATTAGTGACTGGACCAACTGGATCCGGTAAGTCGACCACCTTGGCTGCTATGGTCGATTATAAGAATAACAGTGAGTATGGCCATATCTTAACAGTAGAAGATCCGATTGAATTTGTTCATGAGAGCAAAAAGTGTTTGGTTAATCAGCGCGAAGTTCATCGCGATACTCTAGGTTTTAATGAAGCACTTCGTTCTGCTTTGCGTGAAGATCCCGATATTATTCTAGTGGGCGAATTACGTGACTTAGAAACCATTCGCTTGGCATTAACGGCTGCTGAAACCGGGCATTTAGTATTTGGCACCTTGCATACCAGCTCTGCTGCAAAAACCATCGATCGGATTATTGATGTGTTTCCCGCTGCCGAAAAAGACATGGTGCGTTCCATGTTATCGGAATCATTACGGGCAGTTATTTCACAAACATTAATCAAGAAAATTGGTGGCGGCCGGGTAGCGGCACATGAAATTATGATTGGTACACCGGCGATACGAAATTTAATTCGTGAAGATAAAGTGGCACAAATGTATTCGGCAATTCAAACTGGACAAGGTATTGGAATGCAGACTTTAGATCAAAATTTATTAGATTTAGTGCAACGTGGTGTGATTAGTAAACAAGATGCCCGAATGCGAGCGATGAACAAAGATGATTTTTCGTAATCATTTCGACATTAAGTTGGCAATTAACTTTTTAAAATTAAACTATAACTGAGATATAGCAATAGGATTAAATTATGGATTTTGATTCACTATTAAAACTGATGGTACACAAAAATGCCTCTGATTTGTTTATAACAGCGGGTGTCGCGCCAAGTTTAAAAGTGCATGGAAAAATCACACCGGTATCACAAGCCAGCTTAACACCGCTTCAAGCTAAAGAAATTGTGTTTTCCATTATGACACCAAAGCAACGCGAACAGTTTGAAAAAGAAAACGAATGTAATTTTGCGTTAAGTGCTTCTGGTATTGGTCGTTTTCGGGTGAGTGCTTTTCAACAGCGTAATCACGCCGGTATGGTGCTACGTAAAATTGAAACAACCATTCCAACTATCGAAGAATTAAACCTGCCGCCAATCATTAAAGATTTGGCGATGACCAAACGTGGTTTGGTTATCTTTGTTGGTGCTACTGGTTCCGGTAAATCAACCTCTCTGGCGGCGATGATTGGTTTTAGAAATCAAAACAGTACCGGGCACATCATTAGTATTGAAGATCCAATTGAATTTATTCACCAGCACCAGGGTTGTATTATTTCACAACGCGAAGTTGGCATTGATACCGAGTCGTTTGAGATTGCGCTTAAAAATACCCTTAGGCAAGCTCCCGATGTTATCTTAATTGGCGAAATTCGTACTCGAGAAACAATGGATCACGCGATTATTTTTGCTGAAACTGGTCATCTTTGTTTGGCAACACTACATGCGAATAATGCTAACCAAGCATTGGATCGTATTATTAACTTTTTCCCCGATGAGCGTCGCCAACAATTATTAATGGATTTATCTTTAAATTTAAAATCCTTAGTTGCGCAACAATTAATTCCAACTCCAGATGGCAAAGGTCGGGTGATGGCATCCGAAGTGCTAATTAATTCGCCACTGGCTTCCGATTTAATTCGCAAAGGTGAAGTTGTAAAATTAAAAGAGCTTATGTCAAAATCGGGTCAACAAGGCATGGTAACTTTCGATCAAGCGTTGTTTAAACTTTATACTGAAGGTAACATTACCTATGAAGATGCCATAAACCACGCTGATTCGGCTAATGAATTACGTTTAATGATTAAATTGGGTGACTCACAAGGCGATCCTGCTTCAATGTCTGCAGCACTTGATGGTGTTACCATACAAGAGACAGAATAGCTGAAACACTGTTTTAGAAACCGATTAAATGGTTTATTTCATCATCCTGCTTTCGTTAAGCCATATTTTTAAGTCATTGAATTTATTATAAAATAATCTATATTTACCCCCAATTGTGAACTGGTCGACATTATGTCAAAATGACTTTGGTCATTTTAGCTTAGTGTTGCGTAAGAAAAAGGTTTATTAAAGGTGGTGTGTCATTGCTGGCATCGTGTTATTTCTTATCAGGTTTGAGTTACTTCGATATTATTTATAGAGTTATTGCCCCCCAAAATTCTCTGATTTCATTAATGGTAATAATTGTGTTTTAGTTGTAAGTTATGAAAAATTTTAATTTAGAAGAAATTGCGGTGTGTAAAAATGATACTGGTGAACAGCATACCGAATGGGCAGGTGATCATTGTCGGCGTTATCAATTAGATAGGCGAGTCACCCAGTTAAATGTCATTGAACGATTTTTTTACCGGGGTGCACGAACTTATCATCGTCGTAATATTGATCAAAGTAGGTTTAACTATTTAGATCGGCATGAACCGCACTTATTATTAATTTCAATTACGGTAATTTTATTTAGTCTGCTCGATGCTTTTTTAACATTAGAAATTTTGGATGCCGGTGGTGTTGAGTTAAATTATTTTGCCAATAAACTAATCGGCTTAGGCTTATACGGTTTCATTTTTAGTAAATATATTATAACAGCACTTGGTATGGTTATATTAGTCTTGCATAAACATTACCAAGTTTATTATGGTCTACAAGTGCGTCATATAATTTATGGTATCGTTTCAATCTACACCACGTTAATTTTATATGAAGTCATTATTGTTGTTAGTTTTTAAATGGCGTTATTTAAATTTGATAATCCGGTTTAAAAACATTATACAAATAAGCATTTTTTTCGAGATTTATAGTGGGCTGTAGAGTGGATGTTATTACCTAGAGTAAATTAACTCAACGGTGTCTTGATAGTTTGAGTTTGATTGTTCGGTAAATTCGTCTAAATCCGATTCTTCACAATCCAATAACATCCAGATATTACAACTAATAGGTAGATCATCATCAAGTGAAAATGGTGTTTCGATTGAGTTGGCTATTTTATTGGCTAAATGAATAATCGACACCTGAGTAACATAGTGCTCCGCATCGGATGGGTTATGATGGTGCCTAGTTGTTGTTTGCAGCATATCAGGTAAATTCCAAGTTTTAATTAATTCAGCGCCAAGCTCGCCATGGCAAAAGCCAAAGGCAATTTTTTCCAGTTTACTGATATCCGCGTCAGGAAGTTTCATCAGTTCGAGCACTTGTCGGGATAAATCCGGTGATGCAAGATACATCACTAGTTTACCTATGTCGTGTAATAAGCCTGCAATATATAAGGGCTCAGCATTTTTTATTTTGAGTTGCTTGGCAACGGTGCGAGCAGCGGTTGCACAAGCAATATTATGTCGCCAAAAGCTTTCGGGGCTTGCAAGCCCTTGAGGTATGCGATTAAACTTTTCTATAACAGCAGTTGCCATTACCAGATCACGCAGCTCGCGTGTACCAATAATTGAAATGGCTTTATTAACCGTGTCAACTTGCGATGCAAAATTGTAAAAAGGGCTATTAACAATTTTTAATAAGCGTATGGTTAATGCGGCATCTTGTGAAATTAATTTAGCAATGTCTTCTGCCGTGGCAGCGGGATCATCGATTAACCGGTTTAGGCGTAATGCTATTTCTGGAAGACTAACCAGATCGGCGTGATCTTCGATCATGTCTCTTGCATTAAGCAACGCCATTCAATTCACCTTTAGAATTATTTAAATTAATCGAATTAATCGATATCAATTACTATCGGCAAAATGATCAATAAACTTGATATATTTAAGTTAAATAAATTTTAGTAAAGTGATAATTACCTCACATTCACTTTAAAGTTAAGTACGCTAGACTTATTTTATATGATTTAAAAATAACCACAGTTTATTCAAGAACATAATAAGCACAAAACCACTGAGTAGGATTTATGAGCAGTATTTCAGGTTCGATGTTGTATCAAAATAAGTTATTTCATGGAAAAAATAACTTTATTATTAAATCAGGAAGTCATATCAGTATTGAGCAATTAAAAACGCGGGGAAAAACTAAATTTGATATTGATTTAATTGCGCTTAGTCCAGATAGTCGTACTCAAATTAATCTCGCCTGGCATTGGATGGTGGCGATGATGATTTCGCTTATTGCGGTTGTCGCCACATTGGCAACATCTCAATTTATTACCGATGCTATTATTATTGAATATAAGAAATATTTTTTGGTGCTGGTGGTTATCTTATTTATAATTTTCACGTTGTTATTTTTAGTTTTTTCTAATCGTAAACGAGTTTTTACAACCCGGCATTCTAAACTGCCGATAGTTGAAATTTTAATTTCCAATCCTAACCGTAACTCATACAAATCGTTCATCGACGATTTAGAGAATGAGATTATAATTACTTGTCAAAATAGGCAGCTCGATCCAAAGCGACAACGAGCCGGTGAATTAAAGACTTTACGTCGCCTATCTGAACAAGGAGTGATCAGTAAATCCGAGTATGAACAAAGCAAGCAAATTTTATTACATGCTTGAATGGATCGTTCTGAAACCGAGGCTTATTTATAATTTGTGGGAATTTTGTCCATATTTCACCCGTATGTCCGTGTTGATGTTATTGCTTAATGTCATGCATACTGGTGTTTCGATAAAATCATCACTAGCGTTATACTGACAGATTTCAATTTATTCATTTCACCCGTCAACTAATAACTGTATTTTTTTCACACAGTTAACGTTATTTTGAACTTAATAGATAACTTTTATTACGACTTTCAGTGCATAACTTAAACAATACTTCCCAGTATTATTCTGTAATTGTTTGAATATTGTCAGCTACCATTTTTCTCTTAATTAAAGTGGGAATTAATCCCACTATTGTGATAGTGTACGCATATTCATTTTTGAGATTGATTTACAGTAATGAAAATTATGGATGGTTAGGGAAATTGTAAGTATCCATCTCGTAATTTGGTATCAGAAGTATTTTGAGTTTTGATCAGTAGATTTTTATCGTTGATTACAAAAAAAAGGAAAACGAAATGACTAAAGTAACTTTACCTATTTTAAAACCAATAGTTTTAGCTATTGGCGCATCATTAATTACATTAGCTAGCATGAATGTTGCTGTAGCCGGTTCTCATGACAATGGCGGAAGCACTAGTGGCTCGCCATTCGGTGGTGGAAGCAGTGCTGGTGGATTACCAATTGGCGGCGGAAGTTCAACCGGTGGCGGTTCACCAATGGGTGGCGGAAGCTCAACCGATGGTGGATTACCAATTGGTGGCGGCAGTTCAACTGGTGGCGGTTCACCAATGGGTGGCGGAAGCAGTGCTGGCGGATTACCAATCGGTGGTGGAAGCTCAACCGATGGTGGATTACCAATTGGCGGCGGCAGTTCAACTGGTGGCGGTTCACCAATGGGTGGCGGAAGCAGTGCTGGCG
>CAZEPW010000005.1:66614-72167 GCA_964514215.1 uncultured Thioalkalispiraceae bacterium | reverse complement strand
GATTACCAATCGGTGGTGGTAGTTCAACTGGTGGTGGTTTACCAACAGGCGGTGGAAGCTCTGCTGGTGGATTCCCTGGTGGTAGCTCAGCTGGTGGTGGTTTACCAATCGGTGGCGGTAGCTCAGCTGGTGGTTTACCAATCGGCGGCGGAAGTAGTGCTGGCGGTTCACCAATGGGTGGCGGAAGTTCAACCGGCGGCGGTTTACCATTCGGTGGTAGCAGCAGTACTGGTAGTAGCTCCTCGTTCAGCCGTTTTGGAACACGCTAGTTAGTAAAGTTTAGAAAATAAATTTTACTCTATTTAAAAGGGGTTAGAAATAATCCCTTTTAAATCGCTAAACCAAATTTTATTTGTTAATATTTGTTCTACTGATCTTTGTTTTACTGAAACATCGCTACTTGATGTGCATCAAACACCGGACCATCAACGCAGACGCGTTTCATTGCAACCTCATCTTTATTTTTTATTTTAACAACACAACCAGCACAGCCACCTACCGCACAAGCCATGTATTCTTCAAGAGAGACCTGACATGGTAAATTATAGTGTTTTGCCAGTTTGGTTACTGCTGCGAGCATTGGTGTTGGACCACAAGAAAATATTTCAACTTTAGCAATTTGTTGTGGGCTTAGACTGTCTAACCAAAGTCGAGCAAGATCGGTTACATAGCCTTGATAGCAGCCGGTATAATTTTGTAAGCTGCATAATCTTGTGGCTATGTTCCATTCTTCTAATAGTGGCATTGTGGCATTAATATCATTAGGGATACCGTTTACCGTTAGTTTTGATAGTTGTGTCTGAAATGGAAAAGGCACTTCTGATCCCATAATGACAAACGGTTCAAATTGGTTTTTAAATTTTTTGATTGTTTCAGCAATAAATACCATTGGTGGCAAACCGACACCGCCACCGATTAATAACGGCATGGTTTTTTCTGAGTGTAATTCAAATGGCATTCCGATTGGTCCGAGAATATCGAGTGACTCATCAATTTTTCGTTGTGATAATAACTGCGTGCCGTGTCCTAATACTTTATACAATAATGTGATTGTGCCCGCTTCTGGATCAGCCTGCATGATTGATATGGGGCGGCGCATTGGTAATGATTTGTCAGACTGTATGTGCACAAAACTCCCGGCCAGTGCTCGTTTGGCGATTTGTGGTGCGTGAAGTTTTATAATAAATTGTTTAGCTTTAAATTCATCGTGCGAGATGATTTTACATTGTTCTGATAAAATTGTGTTTCTATTGGTTTTAGTCATTGTTGTTTTCTGCTTGATAGGTGATAGCACCATTTAATAATGTGTAACAAACTTTTCCGAGCATATCCCAACCATTAAACGGTGAATTATGGCCACGGCTAATCATCTTGTCGGTGTTAAAAATCCAATGGGCATTGGCATCAAAAATACATATATCCGCTGCACTGCCAACACTGAGGCTGCCAGCATCAATGCCTAAGATATTGGCGGGTTGTTTGGTTAGACAATTTATTAGTTGCGTTAAACTTAGCACACCATCATTAACGAGTCGTAAACTTAGTGGCAATAAGGTTTCTAAAGCCGAAATACCGGGTTCAGATTCGGCGAATGGTGCGAGCTTGGCATCGACATCGTGTGGCTGGTGATCCGAACAAATGGCACTGATAGTTTGGTCTTTTAATGCTTGACGTAATCCGGTTTTGTCGCGCTCGGTTCGTAGCGGTGGATAGACGTGGTAGTTGGTATCAAAGAAACCAATATCGTGTTCGGTTAGGTGCAGTTGGTGTGCGCTAACATCGGCTGAAACCGGTAAGCCGCGTTCGAGCGCATCGGCAATTAAGTCTACCGCGGGAGCGGATGATAATTGGCAGAAGTGCGCGCGAACTCCAGTTTGTTCAATGAGTAATAAGTCTCGTGCAACGGCAATGGTTTCAGCGGTGGTAGGGATGCCTACTAAACCTAAGCGGATGCTTATTTCACCTTCATGCACACAACCATGTTTGGTTAAGTAGCTATCTTGTGGATTGATAAATAATGTTAAATCATGTGTTGCAACATATTCCATTGCATGACGTAGTATGCTGGTATCGCTAATTAACGAATCGGCATTACTAATACCGACACAGCCTGCTGCTTTTAAGGTTGCTATTTCACTTAATTGCTCATTATTCAGATTTTTGGTTAAGGCTCCGAGCATCACCACTTTTGCATAGTTGGCTTTTTCGGTGCGTTGATGGATTAACTCCATGACCGCTGGAGTATCAATCACCGGATTAGTGTCGGGTGGCAAGCAGAGTGTTGTTATGCCTGCATGTGCCGCAGCGCGGGTTTCTGATGCGATAGAGCCTTTATGACTTTCACCGGGTTCGCGACAACGCGCGCTAAGATCCACCAAGCCGGGTATCACATAATTATTATTTGCATCAATGGTTTTGTTGGCAGTGAATGATTTGGGTTTATGACCAACGCTGATTATTTTACCGTGCTCGATATAGATATCGTGTTTCGCATCGATAGCATTAGCGGGGTCGATCACATGTCCGTTTTTAATGTGTATTGTTGTCATGGTGCTGCCTTGCCGGATTCGATATTGGGTGTTTGGCCGAGTATCATAGACATCACGGCCATTCTAATCGCGATGCCGTGAGATACCTGTTCTAGAATAACCGTTTGCTCACCATCGGCAACAATAGAATCAATTTCAACACCTCGATTTATTGGGCCGGGGTGCAATACGATAGCATCGGGTTTGGCTTGTGTTAATTTTTCAGGGGTTAGTCCATAGCAATTAAAATATTCCTGCGGACTGGGTAAATATGCGCCAATCATGCGTTCACGTTGCAAACGTAACATCATAATAACATCTACATCTTTTAGGCCTTGCTCGAGATCATGGTAAATGTGTACTCCCAGTTTGGCTACTTGGGGTGGAATTAGAGTGTGTGGCCCAACCACTCTAATTTCTGGCACACCAAGAATATTTAAAGCATGAATTTCCGAACGTGCTACGCGTGAGTGCAGGATATCACCAACCACTGCCACGCGTAGATTGGTAAAATCGCCTTTATGTCGCCTAATGGTAAACATGTCTAACATCGCTTGGGTGGGATGTGCATGACTGCCATCACCACCATTGATGATACCAATATGCGGCGACACGTGTTTAGCGATGAAGTGTGCTGCGCCACTGCTTGAATGTCGAACCACAAACATATCACAATGCATGGCCTCTAAATTGCTGAGCATGTCGAGCAGACTTTCACCTTTACTGGTTGATGAGGTGTTGATGTTGATGTTGAGTGTATCTGCTGATAAACGTTTTGCTGCCAGTTCAAACGTGGTGCGTGTTCGGGTGCTGGCTTCAAAGAATAAATTGGCGATGGTTTTACCACGGAGTAACGGAACTTTTTTGACTTGACGATTGCCAACCGTCGCAAAATTTTCAGCGGTATCCATTATATCAATCAAGGTTTGGCGCTTTAATCCTTCGACAGAAAGAAAGTGACGTAACTTGCCATTTTTATTTAATTGAACATCACTTTTTGTCATTAACTTCTAATACCTCAAGGCTCAATGGCTCGGGACCATTTAATTTAATATGTTGTTGTGGTTGTAAATCGACAAACTGACCAACGATGTCAGCTTGTATGGGTAGCTCATGCCCGGGACGGTCGATAAGGGTCACTAATAAAACCGAGGCCGGCCGGCCGTAATCAAAAATGGCATTCAGCGCGGCTTTAATGGTTCGACCGGTGTGCAAAACATCATCGACTAAAATAATATTTTGCTCATCCACAGCAAACGGTAAGCTCGATGGTTCAACTTGTGGGTGCATTCCAATCCGGGTAAAGTCGTCCCGATAAAAAGAAATATTTAAACTACCTAGAGGTTGTTTTAGTTTTATGAGTTCGTGTAATCGGGTTGCCACCCATACACCACCGGAATGAATGCCAATCATAACTGCATTGCTAATTCCATCATGCTGCAGTCGTTTATTTAATTTTGTTGCCAGTGAATTTATCAGTTGCTGGGCATTAATGTTTTCAGGCATTATTTTTATCTATCTCCGTGACGGCAATTTCAGGGTTGTCTAACCAGCTTTGCACAATTATTTGTGCTGCCACTGCATCTTCGGCTAATTGATTTTTAGTGTTTTTTTTACCCAATTTGGGGTTGTTTTCGATTTGTTCTATTATAAGGGATTTTGCAGCAAGTGAGCTAAATCGTTCGTCAATCCACACGGTTTTTAAATGGTAACGCCCTTGTAGCTGGTTGCCAAAACGGCGCGCGCGTTGCGTCATTTCCTGATTAGAACCATCTTTATCCAGTGGTAAACCAACAATGAGTAGTGTCGGACGCCATTCGCTGATAATTTGAGAAATTTTGTCCCAATTTGGCTTTTGCTTAATGGCGGTTAGGGTGGTTAGCGCATTTGCTATACCCGTTACTTCTTGTCCAACGGCGATACCAATTTTATACGTACCAAAATCAAATCCTAAAATTGTTCTTGAAGCTAACATCGAGCCGGAATCCTTTGACCCGTCTTTAATGGCATTCGTCACGCGTGGCCAATGTCATTAGACAAATTTGCCATATCAAAACCCAATAAATGTGCTGAGGAAGTCCAACGTTCATCAACCGGACTATCGAATAATACGCTATTATCGGAAGGCCCGTTCAACCAGGCATTTTGTGTTATTTCATATTCCAGTTGGCCTTCACTCCAACCGGCATAACCTAGTGCAATAATGTATTTATCCGGTGCCTTGCCTGCGATTATTGACTCTAAAATATCCTGTGAGGTGGTTAGGCAAACATTATCAGAAATTTTAATGGAAGATTGCCATTCACCAAACGGGGTATGCAAGATATAACCGTGATCATGGCTCACTGGGCCGCCTTCATAAATAGGGATGTCACTACAGTGGGGAGTAATGCTATCTTCTTCACAGCCAATTTGCAGAGCGATATCAGAGAGTGAAATATTTAGGGGACGGTTAATAATAATGCCCATTGCACCATCGGCATTATGGTCACACAGATAGGTTACTGAGCGAAAAAAGTGCGGATCTGCCATTGCTGGCATCGCAATCAAGAGATTATTTGTTAAGTTTTGGGTGTAACCCATACTGTTATTATCGTGGACTTTTTAATATTGTGCAAGCTGAGCTATTGCTATCATTGCTAACAGTTTGATTTTATATCGAAATAACTGTAATTATGTGATAGGAAGCACATCGGAATTTTTTAGGTGTAGCTGCAATGTTGGCATAAAAAATGTTGTTGTTGGATTTTAATAATAACGCAAGATGCCGGCTCAAAACATTACCGGCATGACGGTTATATTTTAAATACGATTAAATCTTACCATTTCCGTCACTCCCGTATGCTTTTAATGGCAGTCCACTGACGCTGAAGTTTAAAGTCAGGCTAAAGATTGAGTTTGTAACTTTCGATCGGTCTCAACATACACTTCACGCAAGCTACTAATTTTGACGTTTTAACACGAGATGCCGGCTCAAAACATTACCGGCATGACGGTTATATTTTAAATACGATTAAATCTTACC
>CAZEPW010000005.1:0-66514 GCA_964514215.1 uncultured Thioalkalispiraceae bacterium | reverse complement strand
TCAACATACACTTCACGCAAGCTACTAATTTTGACGTTTTAACACGAGATGCTGGCTCAAAACATTACCGGCATGACGGTTATATTTTAAATACGATTAAATCTTACCATTTCCGTCACTCCCGTATGCTTTTAATGGCAGTCCACTGACGCTGAAGTTTAAAGTCAGGCTAAAGATTGAGTTTGTAACTTTCGATCGGTCTCAACATACACTTCACGCAAGCTACTAATTTTGACGTTTTAACACGAGATGCTGGTTCAAAACATTACCGGCATGACTATAGTATTGAATAATACTCATTCTAACTACCAGCGTCATTCCCGTACGCTTTTAACGGCAGTCCACGGCACCTAAGTTTTTTAACGACCAAATAGCGATTTACCGGTTTTAAAACGCCACACTCGTACGATGCTATAAATTTTAGTTTCCTGCAGGATTTCAGGTGGTAATACTGCAAATGGGGCGGATAAGTTGACAATTTTTTCTGCTGCGGCATCCAGTATTTTGTGTCCGGAAGTTTTTAACACTATTATATTATACACGGAACCATCAGCATTAATTTGTACTTCTAAAGTCACATTGCCCGTTATTTTATTTTTAACGGCGGCATGTGGATAATTAATATTACCAACATGAATCACTTTTTCTTGCCAGGCACTGTCATAAAATGCGTTTTTATGTTTTCTGGCGTTAACGCCTGAGCGAAGTTGTTCAACTTTGCTTGTGTGGCGTTCAATCTGTTTACTAATTCGGCTGGTGAGTTCAGAAATTTGGCTACTATTTAATAATTTAATGCTGGGTTTTTCTTTTTTTGATTCTATCGGTAAGGGATCAACCGTTGGTTGGGTTTTTAATTTAGCGCGATTTTTGTTTATTGTTAACATGTCTAATTGTCGATCAGCCTTTTTTTGTTTTGGCGGAGCGAATTCTTGTCGAGTATTGGGTGCAACATTGTTATCGGCATTTTGATTTGGGTTACTAAAGGGGGAGCTTGGTTGTACTTTTTCTTCAGTATTACCGCCACCCAATTGATTTTCTTGGGCGAGGTAATCAGCTTCTTCCGTTGTTTCATCCGATTTACTGCTAACCAAGGTAACGTCTAATGTTAGTGCTTTATATAAAGTTTCTTCATCTATCGCATCAAAGCTTATTCCTAAAATTAAGACAGCATGAAACGCTAATGCAAAAAAGATCATTAAGCTAAACCGATCCTTGTGGTTAATGCGGTTGTAACGGGGAATGCCGTCAATAATATCTGGGCTAACTGTACTCATTTTTTGTCAAATTACGTAATATATTTCTACTGATTATACCATTTACAATACCAACAATAAGCGCAATGGTCATTAAAATTGGCAACAATCTAAACAGATCCTCATGTGGAATGAATAACAAATAGGCACTGTAAAACTGTCCAAGAATATGTGCTTCTGCAGCTAAGACACTGATTCCTATTGGGCTTAGCTTGATCGGTAGGTAGTATGCAGTTAATGCTAATATGGCACCGATGGCGCCGCTAAAGCTTAATATAAAAGTGGGGGATAAAAATGTTCCGATTAGAATACTTCCAATGATGACCCGGAGCAGGCTGACCCAAACAGCCATACGCCAACCATAGTGAAATAGCACAATAATGGTGATTATGTTTGCTAAGCCTAATTTCATTCCGGGAATTAAATTGGGTAAGCTGCTTTCGAGAATATGAATACTAATTGCTAAAGCAGTAAACCAGGCAACTCGATAATCATCACGGTTTGTTTGTAGTTCATTCATTAACGCAGTTTAACGGTGAAACTGCATCAATGTGTAGTTATTTAGAAAACTAAAATCGACCAAAGGGTCTCATTGGACGAGGCATTGGATCCGTGGAGCCGCCACCACCGCTGTCAGGCATAGGGGCAGGCATCATGGGCGATGGCATCATGGGTGATGACGTAGATGGTTGGTTTGCATCACCAGTACCACTTGGTGTCGTTGGATTATCAGTAATGGATTTATTAAATTGCTGACGAGCAGTTGATCGTGTGTTGCGATTTTGTTGATATCCTTGTCGTGCACCAATGTTCATCGGAGTCGGTCTGGTGCTGCCCCGAATTATAGAGTTATTGCCAATAAACTGTTCAACCTCCCATAACCCAATTTGATTGCGATTAACTTCTATTCGAGTCCAGCGGCCACGATTTTGTTTCAGTATTTGCCGAATACGTGCTGAACGAGTTGAAAATTGTATATTACCTATTTGATAGTTATTGCGGTTACCACGACGGATGAAACCTTGCAGCACCATGTGTTGAACTTGCTTGCCAAATGCTTTATTTGAATAAATTTCATCAGCAACTAATTTACCATTTTGATAACTTGCTCGAACACGGATGGTATCACCAACTTTATAGTAATTAGCTTGTTTGGTGTATATGTTAGAACGCCCTAGTTTTAAGGTGTTTGCCCGGTTACTCGCAATTTGGTCAATTAACCAAATGGATTTTGATTTAGAGACGTTGATATGCGAGGCATAGATAATTCCGCGGTGATCTCGCATACCACTGACTGCAATCATTTGTCCGACATTTGGTAAACGTAATTTCGGATTATTTAGCTTTATTATTTGTCCGATAATTGAGAAACGGCGTTGTTTAATATTAACAGAATCCACTGGCCCAACAACTTCATGGCGAATATTCATTTTTTTAGCAAAGGTTTCATCACCAACACGGTGTGCTAAAATTTCGACGATGTTGCCAATTTCAGGTTGGATGTTATTGTTTGTAATATTGTCAGCCTGTATTTCACTTTGATCGCTAAATTCAACTTCAATACCATTGACAAAAATACTGCCAAAACCAGTGACTTCTCCAATAATACCAGTACCGCCAAGACCTGAGGATTTGGCTATTTGGCCGGTGCCACCTAGCCCTGAACGGCTACCTTGGTGTCCCGTTCCACCAACACCATCATTACGTTTACCTGTACCACCTAAACCATTTGCCAATTGTTTACCGGTACCACCAACACCATTAGGAATGGGTTTGCCTGTGCCGCCAACGCCATTAGGGACGGGTTTGCCGGTACCGCCGATACCAGATTCATCATCACCGTTAAGTGCAATGTTACCGGTGCCACCAACGCCATTGCGTGAATATTGTGCAGGTGGACTGCCGCACGACAGCATGAAACTGATAACGAATAGAATTAAAACATTAGGAATCCGCATCGTCGTCGTTCTCCTGTTGTTTTTGAAACCAATAAAGGCCTAAACGCATACGTTGATCGGCATCAGCTTTGCTTTTATCATTCTTTTGAAGTTCGATAGCTTGTTGATTTAATTCTTGTAATAGCTGCATACCTTGATGTTCAGCAATTTGTCGTAATTTTTCTACCGACTCAGTCGTCAAACTGGAAAAAAATACACTACGTTCCATATAAGGGTTATTGTCTTCTAAAATATTGTGAGTACAAGCAGCTAAGTGATCGTGAACATGGCGACCTAAGAAAAACGCTTTTTCTTTTAAACCTTTTTGCGGTACGAAAGCGGATTGGTTTAGTGATATATTATCAGAATCATCAATGCTAACAATTCCAAGACGTAACCACTCATCCAAAATAGCGCGTGGTCGAACATCTTTGCTGACACTAATGACTAAATCATCAAAGCCAGGCATTGTTTCAGAGCCACTGCGTGTCAGTGGACGAGGTTTACCATTATTGTTTTGGAATTCTTTTGAACCTAACCAACGTGCAACTAATTCAGAGCCTAGTGATGAATTGCTGCTGCTTGGTTCATCGTTTGAACTCGATTCAGTGCGTAACCGAGAAATATCTTTTCGATGTACTCCCGTTAATATAAAAGTACGGCTAATTGAAGGTTTTTTGCCCTTTATGGGTTCCGATTGATCGGCAACTTCCACGTACAGTTCTTTGAACATATCGCGTAACTGAGGATAGGTAATGCCTTTTTCAATCAATAATTTTACTAACGGGCGACACAACCGTCTAACCGCGGAAAGCAGCACAGTATTGGTTTTTAAATGTTCGCTATCGTTCATAAGTTCTGTAAAATTATACGGTTAATTAAGATGCATTTTTATGACTTTACCATTTAATTACGCCATTAACATCAATATGTGGGAAAATATCTCAATTATTTTATCATTGTGTTATCGGCATCAAGTTATATTTAACAATAACATACGATAATTTGGGTAAATTTATTGAGACACAGTCCAAAATACCGTTTATTAAAAGCATAATAAGGATAATATTTAGAATGATTCTACTTCGAGACATAACGGATAGAGAAAAATTAACATTTAAGCAAGCCAATGTTGACGCTATGGTGGCAGGCATGTCTCATTTCAAACGTGTTAATGAACAAGCCGTGACAGCATTTTGCGAGGCTCATGTTAACGCCGAAATTAAAAATGCCGGGCAATCTGAATTAGAGACAATATTTAGTATTGTTAATTCAAAAACAAATGCTGTTGTCGGCTCGATTTGGTATCGATTACACAATGATGCTGTTTATTCCGATTTAGTGTTTATCTGTTGGTTAGGAATTTACCCATCTTTTCGTCGACAAGGTTTTGCGCGAGCAGCTTTAGATCAATTATCAGCGGATTTAAAAACACAGGGCATTGAACGTATGGCTTTACAGGTATTTAACCACCAGCAAGAACCCATGAACTTGTATCAGTCGTATGGCTTTGAACCAAAACGCACCATTATGCACAAATATTTATAATTTAGTAGGGTGGTGGGCATCATTGCCCACCGTAAGTTTATCCATATTTTTTGTTTTCGAGCAGCTCAGATTAATTCGGTGCAACAAGCTCTTGCGCAAATAATATTCCCCAAACAAAATCCACCTGCATGGCATTGAGTGAATTCGTGCCCGGAGTATAATACCAACTTGATTTTGGGGTGCCATTTGAGCTACGTCGATAGCCAAATAAATTTAATTCCGATGCAAAACCGATACTGGTTATCGCCGGTTGACCAGCACTATTGACGGTTGCTTGAGCATGACAAGTCAGACATGATGATGAATTAACAAAACCACCTTCGGTAATTGAGTTGCCCATAACGGTGTTACGGCCTTGTTTTGTCACAAACTCTGTTTGAGTGCCTTTAAGACGATAACTTAACCATGCTTTGTTATTCACCGTTGGTTGTTTTTGATCTTTAATGGCTTTTGTCGCAATTCCTAAATCGCTATAAATCTTTTTTAACGTATTTGAGATTTTCCCTGATGGGTATTTTTTGCCGGTTACAAAAATAGGGGATGCTGATTTGAGTCCATCAGAACTTGTTCGTGGTTTGGTATAATTTTTTGCATAGCCTTTAGGCACTTTATCTGCAGTGTTATAACCAAATGAATCATTACAGCCGGTATAATCGCAGCGTCCCAAATTATCAACGTGTTCGATTGCATACCAATGCCAGTTAGGTAAATCTTTTGATGCTGCGGTTATTGCAACAAGGTAATGCAGGCCAGTTCGAAATCGACTTGAATCATTATCACCTATCGATGATTTCATGTATTGCGTGATGTAAGGATGTTTTTTGTTGTTATGTAATCCTAATTTTTTTGCTTCATCTTCATGTAACCAATCTGATTTAAACATCACTGAGCCAATAGGATATTCAATTCGTACGCCAATGGCGCGATAAGGTGCATTGCTATTAATCGTTGTTTTGGTTAATTCAAATCGTTTGGCTAAGCCTTCTTGATTATACAAATTATTCTTAAACGTATAAGCCCACATAGGGCGGTTACGGTAAACAACTTCGGCCATTTCTTGACGTATAACACGGCCCGGATCGAGCTTATCAATTATTGAGGTTTTTATAGTATGCGGGATATTAAAATGCTGTTTAAAAGCAGGTTTGCCAACGGTTAAAGGTTGTTGTCTCGTTGCCAGATGATCTTCGGGAAAATAAGGGCAGTGAATACCTGGATTATTAGTATTTTTATAACCGGGGTTAGTGGCATTTGATGGTGCGCAGCAGGATGATGCCTTACTGCCTTTAACACACATGGCATAAGGTTTTGCTGGCCAATTATAAGCATCATAAGCCCAGTTTTTCCAAAATTCGGCTTTAATTGCTTCGAGAAATTTTTTCCAAGCAAATGCATCTGGACAACTTGTTGCTGGGTTGGTAATTGCTGTTGGAAAAACTAAGCGCCCCTGTTTTACACTCAGTGAACATTGCGAATCATCTTTTATCTGACTTTTAAAATACACGGTATTATCAATTGCATTTGGGCTGGCATGGGCAACTAATACCATGCTATAAAGTAATGGCAGTAACATTAAAGCAGCAATATATTTATTGTTATAATTCATATTATCATTTTCCTTGTTATACAAAAAATTTAACAGTAGTAAACATCGTTCGCAGGCCTAGGCCAAAAAATAAAATAGAGTTAATGTTTGAAGGTGGTGACTAGAAATAAAAAATGTAGCAGTTTAAATAAGAAAGTCAAAGTAACCGCTTAAACAATATCTTATAAAATAATCTTTAAAATATTGTGTTTTTAATACGAATCGTCTCAAGAGCGATTATATAAAGCCGATACCCATTCTATATAATACGATACACAATCTGGGATTTTTTAATGCTTATTTTTATAAAAAAGTACAATGTTAAAAATACCTTAGGCTGTTACATTACAGTTATAGCATTTAATTTCCTTATTATAAATAATGATTTATTTGCAAAGGGTTTTGAATATACCACTGAAAAAGTAGCAATGCCTGAAAATTGGCTGTCCAAAAAAATCAGTTATGATGCGCAAATAAAATCGGCTGACATTGTTTTATCTTTGGGACAACAAACGCATCCAGCATTAAAGCGTTATGTACAGGCTTATGCAAAAAAACATCATCTAAAAATAGTAGTACAAAAAGGTTCGTGTGGTGTATCGGCTGGAAAATTACGGCGTAAATCAGTTGATATCGGTGCTTACTGTTGTCCGGCTGGAAAGTCAGATCGATTGCCATCATTAAATTTTCACAGTATTGGTATTGCTTCGATTAGCATTGTAGTCCATCCAGATAATCCACTTAGCAATCTGTCTCTGTTGCAGGCTCGTAAGATATTTCAGGGTTCGTATAGTCGGTGGTCGGATTTATCGATTAAAACAGGAACGTTGATACAACGGAAAATTCAACCGGTGGTTCGTTTGCATTGTAAAAAACGTCCCGGTCATTGGCGGGCACTGTTGAAAGACGAAGATCAATTTAGTCCCCGAATCTACGAAGTAGGCGTGGTGCCGGATATGATTAAAAAAGTGGCCGTTAATCCACTTGCGATAGGTTATGAAACGCTTTATATGCTAAAAGTTCATCAAAATAATGGTGCGCTTAAATCACTCAGTATTGATGGCGTAGATCCCGCTGATTTGGATAAATTAGCGAAAGGGCATTATCCTTTTTATCGCTCGTATAGTTTAACCACATGGAGTCATGCGGCCAAAAATCAGCTGGCATTAAAATTAGTTAACGCGATAAAAAAATTTATTGAAAACAATAGCCAACAATTTGAAATTGTACCGGTCAGCATTTTGAAAAAAAATGGTTGGCATTTTTTGGGTGATGAGTTAGTCGCTAGTCCGGATGGAACATCATTAGATACAAGTTTACCGATGCAATAATTACATTTTATTTTATGCGAATTAAAGAATCATTGACGATAAATATGTTGTTTCTAACATTTCTTGTTGGAATTGTTGTGTGGTTTATTTCAGATGCTTATCAAGCTGATAAGCTTAGTGGGATATTTCAAGATAATTTACAACAGCGGTTAATTAGCGAAGCTCGCGAACAAAGAATTCGATTTGACCGCTATGTCAAATCTTTTCAGCCCTCGGTTAAAATGTATGCTAATTCAAATAAAATTACGCAATACGTTAAAAGCAAAAAATGGAAAAAAAACAATAAAATACTATTGTACAATAAGGTTCCTGAATGGTTGCCAACATTGTCTGTGATGCGTCGATTTTTATTACCGCGTTATGCCATGTTAATTGATGAATCTTCAAAGGTTGTCGAAATTTATCATTATAGTAATGAACATCCACCAAATGAATTACTACATTTATCACCGCAATTATTAGAGCTAGCATATAAACAAAGTTATTTGACTTTATTTTATAATCAAGTCTATGTATTTGCGCTCGAACCAATAATAAAAAAATCAGAAAAATCGATTCGACTGTTGATTGCATCACCATTAGATGAAGAGTTTTTGCAAGTTTCGCAAGGGGCTGATGAAGCCAATAGTATTATCGCATTATTAAAAAATGAAGAGTCAACGATTATGTCGAGTAATCGTAGTGATATTATTCCAAACGGTGTTAGCTTGGAACAACTTAGAAAACATTATTTAATCACCGGCGAAGGTTTTTTTGGCTCGGGCTCTTCGGCGATTAATGTGCGTTTGTTATCCCTGAAATCGACAAATGAAGTTGAACGCTTAAAAACTGCAATTATTAGTGATAACCGACAAATACAATTAATTACCGCGTTAGCTTATGTTCTTGCCTTTGGGTTAATCATGTATTGGGTAACTTCACGCATACAAAAAATGACTCGGCGGGTGTTGGATTTTTCTGAAGACATGGAAATTGTGCAACCAGATTTTGCAAAAATCGATCAATTAAAAGAATTGGAAACTCGTTTTGAATTATTAACGTCTGCAATACGCAATGAAACCGCTGAGCTAGAACATCAAGCATATCATGATCCATTAACTGATTTACCGAACCGAAAATTATTAAATTACCGTTTACAGTCTGAATTATTTAAAAATGAATTAAGTGAATCAAAGTTTGTATTACTCATAAGTGATCTCGATAGATTTAAAAAAATTAACGATACCTTAGGACATCATGTTGGTGATTTGGTATTACAACAAGCCGCATCACGTTTATATAATTCTTTACGTAAAAAAGACACAGTCGCACGGTTGGGTGGCGATGAGTTTGGTATGTTGTTACCCGATACCGATGCGGATTCGGCTAAAAAAATTGCATTAAAAATAGTTCAAATATTTGAAGAACCTTTTATTCATGAAAAACAAAATCTATCGGTTGGCATTAGTATCGGTATTGTAGAATTTCCAACACACGGTGTTGATGTTAATATTTTAATGCAACGTGCTGATGTAGCAATGTATAACGCTAAGAAAAATAATGTTGGCTATGAGTTATACGAATCATCAGAAGATACTCATAGTATCGGTCATTTGGCATTAGAGAGTGATTTGCGGTTAGCTATTAATGAAAAATTATTGTTGGTTTATTTTCAACCTAAAATTGATATTGTAAAAAATGAAATTATCGGTGCTGAAGCATTGGTTCGTTGGAATCATGTTGAACGAGGATTTATTCCACCGGATGAATTTATTCCTTTATCAGAACAAATGGGCATGATTTCGACATTAACAGAACATATTGTTGATACAGCATTAAAAAACTGTGCTAAGTGGCATAAAATGGGATATCAAATATCCGTTAGCATTAATATTTCAGCGCATAGTCTACAAGATAAAAAATTTCCAGAATTTATAATTAAGGCCATTCGAAAATATAAATTGGCTCCAAAGTATTGCAATTTGGAGTTAACTGAAAGTGCCTTTATGAAAGATCCATATCAAGCGAAAGAGATTTTAAATGAGTTAAGAAATTTTGGTCTTGATATCTCGATTGATGATTTTGGTACAGGATATTCTTCATTGGCTTATCTAAAACAATTACCGGTTTCTGAGATTAAAATTGATCGTTCTTTTGTTATGGAAATGGATGATGATAAAAACGATGAAGTTATTGTAAAAATTACTATTGATTTAGCGCATAATCTTGGGTTAACGGTTGTTGCTGAAGGCGTTGAAGAAATGAGAACTTTGTTAAAATTACGTCAATTGGGTTGTGAGACTGTGCAAGGTTATTTGTTTAGTGCTCCAATTTCTGAATCTGAGTTTATAAATTATATAGCAAACCATTATGGACAAGATCTTATCAAACTATTGCCTCAAAACTCACTTTAGAAGTTTATCGAGTCAAATACGTTTTTGCCATTTTTAATACTGATCATCATGCCGTTTGGCATACATACTGCGGTAGCACCAACTGACGTCAACCAGCCAGAATGAACGCAGTATTTTTTTGTACAAGGTGAATGGATAAAACGAACCTTGTGGTTTTTAACTTGAATTGTTGCAAGGCCAATTCTGCCAGTTACTTTGTGAATTTTATCCGTTTGGAGAGAAATTTGTTTAGCGGCAGAACCGGTAATACTAATTTGAGCAAATGTAGCGTTACTGGTTTCATTCTTAAATGCCCAATACTGGTTATATAAAAAGGCGACCAGTAGCGTCATTATTAAAATTACAAAGGCGTCACTGCGGGTCATTATATTATAAATCTATAATGGTTTGCTTATTAAAATATTTTTTGGCTTTTGTAAAAATGATATGCGCTTTTGCATTGCTGGGTTCATATAAATGTTACCTTGTTGATCGATTAATAAAACAAATTTTATAGCCATTGATTGCGCTATCTCATGCCATTTTTTGGGGCCAGCAACGAATAGTGCCGTGGCGGCGGCATCGGCTAATGCCGCATTGGGGTGAATAACGGTCACCGACATTGTTTCAGTTGTTGGATAACCCGTTCGGGGATCTAATATATGATGATAGCGTACTCCGTTATAAATGAAGTAGCGTTCATAATCACCGGAAGTGAAAATACTTTCATTTGAATATAAGTCAACGCCTGCGAGTATGTTATTTTTTTCTCTTGGATGTCGGATACCAATGTGCCAAGGTTTATTTCCGTGGCTGCCGATAACCTTGATATCGCCACCGGCATTAATAATGGCGTTATGTATATTATATTTTTTTAAATCATTTATTGCTAGCTCAACTGCGAGTCCTTTTGCCATACCACCAAAGTCTAAAATAATATTGGGGTTGTTGCTTTTCATTTTGATACCCTTTAACTGAATATCTTGCATTGATGTTTTATGTGCTAAAAGAGCTTTAATATCCAAATCAATAGGAGGCTGACTGAGCATATTTTCACTGCTATGAAAGCCCCATAATTTTGTTAGCCCAGCCATTGTTGGGTTAAATAAATTTTGGCTTAGTTTAGAATATTTTTTACCATCGGTTAGCAAGGTATGAATAATGGGGTTATATGAAAACCATTCGGTGGTTTTAATTAATTTATTAACACGAGCTAGTGCTCGGTCATCCCAAGGGTTCCAGGACTTTTGGAGTGTTTTAAAATCGTGTCTGATTGATTTTAATGCCTCATTTGCTCGCATTGAGTGATCACCATAAAGTGTGACGTCAACGATAGTTCCAAATATAAACTGGCTGTCTTTAATTATTTTTTTATTTTCAGGTTTGTTGCATGCGGATAAAACCAGCAAAAATGTCACTATAATGAGTAAAATAGCTTTTGAGCGGGTTGTGATAAACATAAAAGTTTAATTATTTTTAGTGTCGAGATAATTTTTTGCTAATGACATCAAGTAAACTTGCGCTGATATTCAGGTTATAGAGCGAATCGAGCTCGCGAATGCAGGTGGGGCTGGTCACATTGATTTCGGTTAAAAAATCACCAATGACATCAATACCCACAAACAGTAATCCACGTTTTTTTAATTCTGGCGCAATCTGCGCACAAATCCAGTAATCGCGCTCCGTTAGTGCGACACCGACGCCGGTTCCACCTGCCGCGATGTTGGCACGGGTTTCACCTTTGGTTGGGATCCTTGCGAGTGCATAAGCGACTGGTTCGCCATCAATGAGTATGATTCTTTTATCACCCTGAGTTATCTCTGGAATGAATGCTTGTACCATAATTAATTTTTTTCCAAAATTGGTCATTGTTTCAATAATGACATTGATATTTGGATCGGATTTTTGTATGCGAAAGATGGACGCACCACCCATGCCATCGAGTGGCTTTACGATAATGTCTTGTTGTTGCTTTAAAAATTCAATTATTTGATTTTTTTGGCTGGTAATTAGCGTCGCAGGTGAACATTGTGGAAAATTACTGGCAAAAATTTTCTCGTTACAGTCTCGCAAACTTTGTGGATGATTGACCACCAAGGTACCCGCGGCATGAAGTTTGTCTAATAAAAGCGTGCTAAATATGTAATCCATATCAAAAGGAGGATCTTTACGCATAAAAACCACATCTAATTCTGATAGAATAAGCTGTTGTTCGGGTTGTAATGTATACCAGTTGTTTTTGTCATCGATAACGCTTAAAGATTGAGCAGTTGCACAAATTTCATTATTGATAACCGCTAAGTTTTCTTGAAGAATAAAGAACAGTTCCCAACCACGTTTTTGAGCTTCGAGTAAAACAGCAAAACTACTGTCTTTATAGGGTTTAATGTTGGCAATTGGATCCATAATCATGCCTAACCGAATGGCTGGATTGTTAGTGCTTTTTGCTATCTTAGGCATTTTAGGGTATTCCTTAGTTTTTGTGGTTTCAAATTTCTGTAATGAGCTATGCTACTACTATGTGAATAAGTTTGACTAGTTTGATTAAAAAATCGCTTAAGTCGATTTAGGTTTGTCTATAACACATTTTTCAAGTTTATGGGCTTCTTGCCGATATCTTTTAAGTAGTCTTTCATTAGAAGGATTGGTGTTATATCTCAAGCTAACTGAATTACCGAATTATTTCGTAATTACCTTGAGAACTTAGTGGAATAATATAATTTTACATTGCGATTAATGATAGACCTAAATATAGTGTGAGATTAGTGAGTTTGGAGTTTCGAAATTTTAAAATATCCTATAAAATATGGATACTTATGGACTGTTTCTCAAATCTATGTTAAATAACAGGCTACAATTTAACTGTGGGATATGCCCTAAGAAAAGGTTCGATAATCGACGTTATGGCTTGGAACAAAAAATATGCTGGCAAATAAAATGACAGATGAAAACAGTTATCAAAATTTAAAAGTAATGGTAATTGATGATAGTAAAACTATCCGTAGAACTGCTGAGACTCTGCTTAAGAAAGTTGGTTGTGATGTAATAACGGCAACAGATGGTTTTGAAGCTTTAGCTAAAATAGCTGATAATCATCCCGATATAATATTTGTTGATATTATGATGCCTCGACTTGATGGTTATCAGACTACTGCATTAATCAAGAACAACAAAGTTTTTCAAAAAACACCCGTGATAATGTTATCCAGCAAAGATGGTTTGTTTGATCGCGCCCGTGGGCGTATTGTTGGTTCTGAACAATATTTAACGAAGCCCTTCACTAAAGAAGAATTACTCGGTGCTATTAAGCGCCACGTATTTAGTGAGGTTTAATGTATTAATTCTAAAGCTCTAGATTAGAGTCGGTAATAACAAGCAAGTTCTAACCAATAGTCGCATTCAAAAGGAAATTTATAAAGGACGATACTAGCTTGGATGCTTTAGTTTTTCGTTGGCACTTACGTTTATACAAATGGTTTTATAGACAAAATAAGACCATAAAACTTGAGATTTATTTTAGGAGATTAAAATGGCACGAGTATTAATAGTTGATGACTCGCCAACTGAGATTCATGTAATTCGTGGAATTTTAGAACGAAATGGCTTTGAAGTCTTAACTGCTAGCAATGGTGAGGAAGGTATCGATTGCGCTTCAAAAGAAATGCCCGAACTCATTTTAATGGATGTTGTGATGCCTGGGTTAAACGGTTTTCAAGCAACCAGGGCTATTACTAAAGATCCAAAAACACAACATATACCTATTATTATAGTATCAACTAAAGATCAAGAAACGGATCGAGTGTGGGGCTTACGTCAAGGTGCAAAAGAATATATCACCAAGCCGGTTGATGAAGAAAAATTATTACAGAAAATTAATGCGATGATTGGGAGCTAAGTGTTTTAGTGTCTAATTCACTGCATAAGCTTGACCCGATTACACTGCTGCGTGAACTCGAATCACGTAGTCGTCATCATGCAATGGGTTTACCCATGCAGCTTGAAATTCGAAATACCTGGAGTGGTGTTGGATTTCGTCTTGGTGAGGTGCGCTTAGTGCTTGAGATGGATAGTGTTAGTGAGATTTTATCAATACCCAGTTTCACTCGAATTCCTGGTGCTCAGCCGTGGGTTAAAGGTCTGGCTAATGTTCGTGGTACCTTAATTCCCATTATTGATTTACGAGTCTTGTTAAACGCCGGAACGGTGAAACAAGAAAAACGTACGCGAATGTTAGTTATAAAAGAAGATGGCGGTGTTGCCGGTTTCATGGTTGATGAAGTTTATGGTATGCGGCATTTTTTTACGACAGACCGACAAGACGATTTACCAAATGCTGATGAATTTATACAGCCCTATATATTAGGCTCATATGTTCAAAATGATTTGCTTTGGGGCTTGTTTGATATGGGCAAAATATCTTCTAGCACAGCTTTTCATCAAGTTGCTGCTCGAATAGCGTAAACTCATGAATAATGTAAATAATTTAAGTATCAAGAACTAAAACTCGAAAAAGAGAAATGTAAAATGACGGCATTAAATTCAGCAACAACATCAATACTTGGTAGTGGTAAGATCTTAGTCGGCCTGATTGCAGCATTAGTTGTATCCGTGGTGCTGATGGGGCTAGCCTATCTTAAAGTTAATTTTGACGATAGCAATGATAAAGTTTTTATTGCAAAGATTGGTGATCAACGTGTTTTGTCTCAGTCAATTGCAAAGCTTGCATCACAGGCTGCACGAGGACAACTCGATGCATTCCCAACCTTACAAATAACTCGTGATGAATTTGAAGCAATTTTAAGCTATCAGCAAGGCACGGCAAAGGACATGTCGGGTGTACAATCTTTGGATACACTTTCCACGATGTGGGCAAGTTACAGTAAAAACGTTGATACTATTATTTCGCGGCGCGAAACAGTGCGCTCCATGAGAAAGAATATTTTAGGAATTAATGAGTCGATTCCAACCTTGCTGGCACTGACCGATGAAGTTGTGATTATCATGTCGGATCAAAATGCACCGGCAAATCAGGTTTACACCGCCACCCGGCAATTGATGTTAATTCAACGTATCGCTAGTAATGTTGGGCAAGTATTAGAAGGTGGTGAAGAAGCGGTAACCGCAGCGGATAGGTTTGGACGTGATGCGGCATTATTCGGACGTGTTATTGAAGGTATGTTACGCGGTAGTCGCGTTATGGGAATTACGCGAATTAATGAACCAAAAGCACGTAAAAAATTGGGTTTAGTTTCTGCTTTATTTAACAAAATTAGTAATCGGGTTGGTGCAATTTTGGAACGTTCACCTGAAATGTTTCAAGTTTCAGGATCAACCGATGAGATTTTATCTAGCAGTGAAGATCTTGAAGCCCAAATTGAACAGGTTGCCGCAGCCTATGAAGCATCAATTAAATCACGGTTATTACCACTTGCTGCATTAGCGTTAGGTTTGATATCGCTAGTATTACTCGCATTATTAGCCTTTTCTTACTGGATTTATTCCCGAGAGCAGTTAAATATCACGGAAGCTGGACGGCTTCAAACGGAAGAAACCAATAAACGAAATCAACAAGCTATTTTACGCTTACTTGATGAAATGGGTGATTTGGCTGATGGTGATTTAACGGTAGAAGCAACCGTTACCGAAGATATTACCGGCGCGATTTCAGATTCCATCAACTACACCATTGATGCATTGCGTACCTTGGTTATGGCCATTAACGATACAACCAATCAAGTATCATCAGCGGCACAACAGTCACAAGCAACTGCAATGCATTTAGCTGAAGCGAGTGACCATCAAGCACAACAAATTACAGCAGCGAGTACTGCGATTAATGAAATGGCCGTGTCGATTGAGGCGGTTTCTAGCCATGCTGGCGAACTTGCAAACGAAGCGAACAAATCAGTGTCCATGGCAAATAAAGGTGCCGATGCGGTGCAAAAAACCATTAATGGTATGGATAATATTCGTGAGCAAATTCAAGAAACATCAAAACGAATTAAACGTTTGGGTGAAAGCTCACAGGAAATTGGAGATATTGTTGAATTGATTAACGATATTGCAGAACAAACCAATATTCTATCACTAAATGCTGCTATTCAGGCTGCTATGGCCGGTGATGCCGGTCGGGGTTTCGCGGTTGTGGCCGATGAGGTGCAACGACTGGCTGAACGATCAGCTGATGCAACAAAACAAATTGAAGCATTGGTGAAAACAATTCAAACCGATACCCATGAAGCGGTCGCTTCTATGGAAAATAGTACAACTGGGGTGGTAGCTGGAGCCAATCTTGCGCAAAATGCGGGTGAAGCACTAGAGGCTATTGAAACAGTATCAAAACATTTGGCAGATTTGATTACCAATATTTCAGAATCTGCATCGCAACAAGCAAATGCCGCTACAAATATTTCTGATACCATGAACGTAATTCAAGAAATTACCACACAGACTTCTGCGGGTACTAATGAAACAGCGGCATCTATTGGTAATTTAGCCGAATTGGCAAATGAATTACGTCGCTCTGTTGCTGGCTTTAAGCTACCAGCTTAAATACAGAGTTAATGAATTGGAGATAGCCCGAGGGTGAACGCCGTTACTGACATAGTTGAAAACACATCTCATTGGACACTTGATGAAACACCTGTGTTAAGTGATGATGAGTTTTGTCTATGGCAAACTTTAATGGAGCAACGAACTGGCGTTAGTTTGTCGGTCGACCGAAAATCCTTTCTCACTTCTAATTTATTAATTCGAATGCACGAACTTGGTTTAACTCAGCTAGATGCTTATTACACGTTACTTACCTCTAACTCAAACGCCGGAATTATTGAATGGGAAGTATTAGTGGATCGTTTAACTGTACATGAAACACGATTTTTTAGAGATAAGGGCGCATTAGAATTAGTTGGAAAGAACTATCTAACCTCAAAAACAGGAATTATAGGCAATCAAAATTCGATACAAATTTGGAGTGTTGGTTGTGCTACCGGTGAAGAGCCCTATTCAATAGCGATTGCACTCGATTATTTTATGCGTATTAATAATATTGAAGGATACCTAGGTGTTTTTGCTAGTGATATTAGCGGCACGGCAATTGCGAAAGGTCGCAATGGTGTTTACCACCGTAATCGATTAACAAATCTACCGGTAGAATATTTAAGAGAATATTTTATGCCGATGGATTTAGATCACTACAGAATCGTTGATTCAATACGTGATCGAATATGTTTTTCTAAATTAAATTTAATGAATATGGGTAATGCATGTATTGCTGATATGGATATAATTTATTGTCAAAATGTACTTATTTATTTCAAGCGAGAAAAACGTATCAAAATATTAGATCAACTTGTTACCAGACTAAAACCAGGAGGGTTATTAGTGTTAGGTCCAGGAGAAATCACATCTTGGCAAAACTCTTTAGTGAAGCAGATATCCGAGAATCATGTGCTTGCATTTAAGCGATTAGAGGAAGGCAAATATAATGGCTGATTCAGGATTTAGACATGAGCTCGATATTAATACTCTTAGCTGGGTAAAAAGTGAGATTGATACAACTCTAGAACAAGCTCAAAAAGCTTTAGAGGTTTATGAAGAATCACCAGAAGATGATTCTCAAATTAAGTTTTGTTTAAACTATCTTCATCAGGTACACGGCACATTAAAAATGGTGGAGCTCTATGGCGCATCATTAGTTGCCGAAGAGTTAGAGACTTTGACTCAAGCATTGAGCGAAGGTAATGTTTCAAATAAAGATGAAACTTTTCAGGTTTTAATTAAAGGCATGGTGCAACTGCCCGATTATTTAGAAAAATTATTGGGTGGCCAAAATGATATCCCGGTAGTTTTGCTACCGTTATTAAATGATATGCGCGCTGCCCGTGGTGAGAATCTTCTTACTGAGAATGCATTGTTTTCTCCTAATATGGATATAGCGGTACCCGAACAAGAATCGGCTCTTAATAATAGCGGTGAAGGCAATATACAAGAACTCGCTAAAAAATTACGTCACTCCTACCATGTTGGTTTGTTACATTGGTTTACAGAAAAAAATATTCCTGCAGGAATAAAATTAGTTTCGAAAGTGGTTAATGAATTACGAGAAGCTGCGACTGATTCTGAAGTTAATAAATTACTTTGGATTGTCAGTGGTGTTATGGAAGGTTTGCGCCAAGGTGGTTTAGAATCGAGCATTGCGGTAAAACTATTGGCCGGCAATGTTGATCGCGAAATTAAAAAAATAATTGATCAAGGTGAAGGTCAATATCAACAAAACTCGCCAAAAGATTTAATTAAAAATTTACTCTATTATGTTTCTTGTTCATCTAGCAATGGTGATGTGGTAAAAGGCATTAAACAAGCTTATAAGCTGCAAGACATCATGCCTAATACTAAAACACTTGAGAAAGCCAGAGCTGATCTTGAAGGGCCAAATGCAGCATTAATGCAAACTGTGTCAACAGTATTAATGGAAGAATTAACTCAAGTAAAAGATAATCTGGATGTTTTTGTTCGTTCAGAAAGCAAAGACATTGAACAATTAACACCACTGGTGGGTTCTTTGTCTCAAATGTCAGATACTCTTGGCATGCTTGGTTTAGGTATTCAACGTGCGACTATAAGAGAGCAAAAGCAACGTCTTGCTGCCATGATAAGTGGCGAAAAAGAAGTTAATGAAACAGAATTAATGGATGTTGCCGGTTCGTTATTATCAGTTGAAAACTCGCTCAATGATTTAGGCCAGTTAAAAGGCAATAAATTTAACAACGATACCGTTGAACAGACGTTACAAAATGCTGAAAAACAAAAATTACTTAAATCTGTTATCAGTGAAGCAAAAGTTGATTTATCAAGTGTTAAAGAGTCATTGTCAGCATTTAGTCGCGATCCTAGTAATCATGATTTGTTATCTGAGATACCCTCATTTTTATCACAAATCCAGGGTAGCTTGGCAATTCTTAATTTAACTCGGGCATCCGATTTATTAGATGAATGTAATCAATTTATACAAAAAGATTTAATTTCAGAGCAATCAGTTCCTGAGCTAGTAACGTTAGAAACGTTAGCCGATGCAATTAGTAGTATTGAATATTTCTTAGAATCGCTCGCTGAGAATTGGGGGCAACCAGATGCAATTTTAGAAGTTGCAGAACAGAGTTTAAAGAAAATAAGAGGCGACGCATTTTCATTAAGTGATAGTAGTATTAGCAACATTGATGATATTGCGGATTTGAGTTCTCAAGATGCCAATGCAACACAGGAAATTGGATTACAAACTCAAATTGAAATTGATTCTAATTCTTTGGATACCAGTGATCTTGATGCTTTAGAATTAGATACCAGCGAATTATCATTAGAAGATGACACTTTTAAAACAGAGGATAATAGTGTCGCTGGAAATGATGTTGTTAATTTAGATTATGATGGCACCGCCAGTGAAGAATTTAAATTAGAACCGGAATTAACATTAGAAGTTGATAATAAACCTCTTGATTTAACCATTGAGCCTAAATCGCCTCCCGATAATGAGGGCACCCCCGACCCTTTTGACTTAGGGAAATTGGATACACTGCCTCCCACGGACGAATTAAAATCCATAGAGGCAGGGGACACTATTGCCGGTGAAAAGTTATCAGCAATTTCCAAACTTCCCGAAACCTTAGCTGCTTGGTTTGATGATAGTTTGAATGTAGAGAATATAAATCATTTACGCGTTCTTTTTTCGGATATTAAAGATCAACTTGTCGAATCAAACAATGAAAATGCTTTAAAAACAGTTCAAGATATGGAAGGTATTTTTAATTGTGTGATATCGGGTGAAGAAATATTTAATGATGATTTAATTAACACGTTAAATTGGGCCAAAGATACCCTTGTTGATTTAGTATCGGACGAATCTGTATCATCATCACAAAATATTGATGCCATAAATAGTGCTGAACGTAGTATTTCTGATGATTTAAATATTGAAGTTACTCCAACCGAAGAGATTGTAACTCCGTATTTAGATGAATCGGATAATCTTGATGTCGTTGCAGGCTCTAATAAAGGTCGAACCTTTTTAGCTGATATTGATGAAGAAATTATTGAAATTTTTATGGAAGAAGCTCAAGAAGAATTTGATAATATCATTCGTTTATTTTCACTTTGGAAGGAAAATGCTAACGATGATACATCATTAAAAGATATGCGTCGTTCGTTTCATACATTAAAAGGTAGCGGACGGTTAGTCGGTGCCGTTGAACTAGGTGAATTTGCCTGGTCGTTTGAAAATATGTTGAATCACGTTATTGATGAAGCGATAGAAATTACCCCGGTAGTAGTGGCAACTTTAGAAAAGGCTATATTGGCTTTTCCTGTTTTGTATGATCAAATTACAACGGGTGAAAAGCTGGATCATCATATTTTACAATTAATGGAAGTTGCTGAGGCTCTTAGCTTAGGAAAAGAAGTAGATTTAGATAATATTGAAGGACAAGTCGATTCAATAACGACGGATGAAACTTCAGTTAGTGATTTTACTTCAGAAGAATTTCAAATTAATCAACCCGAAACATTTGATGCCAATATTAGCTCAGACAGTCTATTTGAATCAAAATCTGAAAGCGATGTCACTCAAGGAATTAGCGGCTTTGAACTCGATGAGTTAGCCGAACAAAGTCAAAAAGTCATTGAATCTCAAGAAATTGATGGCGTTGAAATAGATTTTCCTGACCATGAAGGTTCAGTAGAAGCTGATGATCGTCAAGATGAAAATATCGATATATCAGCTGAGAAAATAGTTTTAGATGATAGCGATTCAAAATTAGAACCGTTAGCGAAATTTAGTGAAATAGATTTTGAGGCCAGTGCTTGGGGCAGTAGTGATTCGAAAGACGATAGTAGTGACTCTGTTTTAGATGACAGCGATAAAACGGGTGTTGATCCGGTTTTGTTGGATATCTATAAAACTGAGGCCAAAACTCATATTGAGTCATTGCATCAATACATATTTAATTGGGAAAATGAAAACCTTAAAACGGTTACATCAGATTTAGTTCGAGCGCTGCATACTCTTAAAGGAAGTTCACGTACGGCGGGTTTTGCTGCATTAGCCGATACTTGTTCAGAATTTGAAAAAATAGCGAAATTCTTAGAAGAAAATGAACAACAACTAACTCCGGTTATTTTGACCGCATTAAAAGATAATGTTGTTTTTGCTGAGGCGGTAATTGCATCGGTTGAAAATTCTGAAAATGATATTCCTGATCACGAGCAGTTATATCAACATATTATTGAGCTTTATAATGGTTTAATTTACGACGATACGCCAATACCTGAAGAACAAACTCAGCCTGTATTTGAAGCACCCGATCTTACGCCTAATAGACCAACGAACACTGATTTTGAACAACAAGCTACTGTATCACACGATTATGACGAGGAGCTTTTAGAAATATTTTTAGAAGAAGGCGTTGAAATATTAGAAGATAGTGATAACTGTATTCATAATTGGGTTGATGATCGAGATAATTCAAGTCATATTGAAGCATTACAACGCTATCTACATACCTTAAAAGGTGGTGCTCGTATGGCGGGAATCACCGAGGTTGGAAATTTAGCTCATAGCACCGAATCTGTTTTAACCGCGATTGTTCAAGGTGATCTTGAGATTAACGATGATATGTTTAATATTCTTCAAAAATCGCATGACCAATTATTAAAAATGTTAGAGCAAATTGCATCTAGACAGGCTTTAGATACTGGAGGGGAGTTATTAAATCAGATTGAAGCCTTAGTTTCTGGGGAACCTATTCTTAACGCTGTTATTGAAGAAGAGTATGAAGGGTTACCGACTGAAGAGAATATAATATCAGATCAAGACGATACTATTAATGAGTTATCTCCAACCATGGAGCCTGAGGAGAATATAGTTAGCATCGATCAGTCGTCTACGGCAGAGTTACGTGAAATTGAGAACGAGCCCACAACGGATTTGGTTGATGAACAGCTAGATGAATCCGCCGATGAAATTGTAGAAGAATTTGATGAGAGTCAATTAGCCGGTAAAATTTCGGAATCCTTGTATGAAAATTTATCCGATACCTCTGATATTGTCGATCTTTATGATAATGTTACAGCAATTGATGGCAGTGGTTTACCTTCAATTGTTGAGCCGGTTGTTGCTGATATAAGCCCTGCGGACAAAAAAGAAATTACTACACGCCGTGGTTCTGGTGAACAAGTTCGGGTTCGGGCGGATTTACTTGATAGCTTAGTTAATTTTGCCGGGGAAGTGAGTATTTACCGTTCTCGCATGGAACAGCAAGTTAATACATTTCGATATAACTTGGTAGAATTTGACGATACTGTATTACGTTTACGTTCGCAATTACGGCAGTTTGAAATAGAAACTGAAACTCAAATGCAATCTCGTTATCAAAATGAAACGGGTAGAACCCATGCAGATTTTGATCCGCTTGAGTTTGATCGATTTACTCAAATGCAACAATTGTCTCGTGGTATGCTCGAAAGTTTAAACGATTTAGATAGCTTACGTGGCATATTGTCAAATCTAACAAGAGAGTCAGAAACTTTATTAGTACAACAATCGCGTGTAAATACCGAGTTGCAAGAAGGATTAATGCGTACACGCATGGTGCCTTTTTCTGGACAGGTGTCGCGTTTACGTCGAATAGTCAGACAAACAGCAGAAGAACTTAATAAGCAAGTAGAATTAAAATTATCCGGTGTTGAAAATGAAATTGATCGAACTGTTCTTGAGAGAATTTTAGCGCCACTTGAGCATATGTTGCGTAATGCCATTGCGCATGGAATTGAGTCTCCTGAACAAAGAGAAAAAGAGGGTAAGCCTAAAAAAGGAGTGATTGATTTAATTGTCGATCGTGATGGCTCAGATTTAATTGTAACTGTTAGTGATGATGGTCAAGGTTTAAATTTAGATGCGATTCGTAAAAAAGCATTAGAGCTTGGTAATATTGAAGACGATTCTAATATTTCGGACCAAGTGTTGTATGACATGATTTTGGAACCGGGCTTTAGCACGGCTACTGATATCACACAGATTTCGGGTCGTGGTGTGGGCATGGATGTTGTTAATAGTGAAGTACAACAACTTGGTGGTGTATTTAATATCGAATCACAACACGGAGTTGGTTCGAAATTTAGCATTCGTTTGCCTTTAACACTGTCAATCACTCGTGCATTGATGGTTCATATTGCCGATGAAACTTTTGCGCTACCGCTATTAAGCGTACAAGGTATTGAACGAATTCAAACAGAACAAGTTACTCAATTGTTAAAAGATAAAAATTCAAACTACCATTGGGTTGGTGAAGATTATAAATTAATTCATTTGGCTTCTGAGATGGGGTTAGCTAAAGTTGATGTTTCTCAAGATAATAAAATGGTGCCATTGTTATTAGTTCAAAGTGGTGAATATCGAGCTGCTATTGTGGTTGATCATTTGATTGGAAGCCGTGAAATTGTCGTTAAAAATATTGGACCTGAATTGAGTGTGTTGCGCGGTATTTCTGGTGCAACGATTATGGGTGATGGTAGTGTGGTGTTAATTCTTGATTTAAGTGTCTTGATCCAATTAACCATGGCGATTGATTATGAATCTGATTTAATTGAAACAATCGAAGAAGAAACCGAAAAAGTTCCAAATATTATGGTTGTGGATGATTCTATTACCGTTAGAAAAGTTACCACACGCTTTCTTGAACGAAATGAGATGAATGTTATTACTGCAAAAGACGGCGTGGATGCGCTGGCACAACTTCTCGATTTTGTTCCCGACGTTATGTTATTGGATGTAGAAATGCCTCGTATGGATGGTTTTGAATTAGCCAATAATATGCGTAATGATGATAGATTAAAAAATATACCTATCATTATGATCACCTCTCGTACAGGTGAAAAACATCGTCAACGTGCTATGGATATTGGTGTGAATGCTTACATTGGTAAGCCGTATCAAGAAATTGAGTTATTAGAAAATATTCAAAATTTATTGCAAAAGTGAGACTTGTTTCATTTCTAGCGATATCATCGATATTTTATGTAACATAATATTTTTATTTTGTGTTAAATCAGTTAGTACTAACTATATTTTGCACATAGAATCAATATTTACTATGATGTTCTCTTATGTCTATGAGTGAAAACACTACAATTAATGTTTCTATAGCGTCAGAATCAGTTCAACAACGCAAACAATTACAAACAGCGTTGGAACGAAATGGTTTGTCTATTGCTGTAAACGAACCTCTGAGTTTTGAGTTTATTTCTAAACTGGACTCGTGTCAGAGTGAAGTATTGATTATTGATCTTGACGAAAATAGTGTTATTGATGATAAATTGCTCGATGAAGTGTTGGATAATATTAGCATTCCAATAATTTTTAATGATGTTGCAGCAATGTCGGGTTTAAATACTAAGGCATTAATAAAATGGCATTGTAAATTAACAAAAAAAATAATTAAAGTTGCCGGTTATTCTGAGCAATTTGATGTCAATAATTTAGATTCACAAGAACTTATTTGTCGTCCGCCTTCAATGTATGAATCACAAGAAATGTCATTATCAAATATTCATTTGAATCACTTAAAATTGGCTCAAAATGTTTGGGTATTAGGTGCTTCACTTGGTGGTCCTGAAGCTGTTAAACGATTTTTAAATAGCTTGGATCCAAATATTGGTGTTTCTTTCATATTGGCACAACACTTGGGTAGTAATTTTGTTAAGTTATTGGCAGAACAATTAACTCGGACGACACCATTTAAAGCGATGAAACCTCGAGTTGGGCATGTGCTGCGTCATGGTGAAATATTAGTAACTCCTGTTTCTGAACGCTTAATTATTAATCCAATTGGAGCCGTTGAATTACGTGCACTAGATGAGCCAGCTCCTTATTCGCCATCAATTGATCTTGTTATTGAGGACGCAGCAAAACGCTTTGGTGCACGATCGGGGGCAATAATATTTAGTGGCATGGGTGATGATGGTTCAAATGGAATTGAATTGATGAAACAACGTGGTGCAACTATTTGGGCACAAGATGCTGATAGTTGTGTTATCAGTAGCATGCCAGATCAAGCCCGTAATACTGGTTTAGTCGATTTTTCTGGGACACCGGAAGCGTTGGCGAAAAATTTGAATAAATTTTTAAGTTCTGATAATTCTTAATGATAAACTGTAACGATAATTTTGATACTTTATAGGTAATACAATGGCAAATATAACAACAATCGATAGTAAAATTTCAGAGGGCATGGCAGGCTTACATGCCAAAAGGTTAGACACTGTCCATTGTTTATTTATCCCTCTGCAAGACGAATTATTATTATTGCCTAACTCCAATATAGCCGAGGTTGTTGGTTATGAAGAACCAACACCATTTGAAGATGCACCACCTTGGTTGCTGGGGCGAATGGCTTGGCGTGAACGTTTGATTCCTTTACTTTCTTTTGGGGTAATCAGCGGTAAAAAACGAAAAAGTAAAGTAACTAAAGATAGTCGGATTGTTGTGTTAAATACCTTAAATGGTAATAGTGAGTTACCTTATATTGCAATTATAGCCCAAGGGATTCCACATTTAGAGACTCTTAATGAAAACAAAATAATTGATGCTGAAGATCAGGCGAACGATGATCGTCATTCTATTTTACGGCACGTTGTTATTGATGATAAGCAAGCTGTAATTCCTGATGTTGACGATATTGAAATGCGTTTATTACGATTACACGGTTAGATTTTCTACTAGCGTTGTTTTATTATAGGGATGCTTAGGTTAACTAAAATCACCCCAAAATGTTTGTATCGCGGTTAGTGTTGCGATTGCTGCCGTTTCTGCTCGTAATATTCTTTTTCCAAATTGAATATTGGTATAGTGGCGATTACGGCAGTCGAGTATTTCCTGAGTGCTGAAACCACCTTCAGGGCCAATGAGTAATAAAACGGAAGATGGTTTTACTTCTATATCGGTTAAGGTTTTATTGCCATAAGGATCACAGATAATCTTAAAATCATCAGTTGATTCGTCACTCCAGTTTGTCCAATTGGATATTGGGTTTAACGTTGGTACACAGCTACGGCCGGATTGTTCACAGGCGCTGCGCATAATTTCAAGCCACCGTTCATGGCGTTTTTCTCTTTTTTTGTCATCAAGTTTCACCACGCTGTGTTCCAGTATTAATGGTGATATTTCTGTAACGCCTAACTCAACCGATTTTTGAATGGCCAAGTCCATTTTGTCATTTTTAGTTAGGGCGAGTGCGATGTGAATATTAATAGCTGATTCGGTTAAGTTTCTATCGCTGGATAAAATTTCTACTTGTGTCGCATTTTTATTGTTGGCAATAATTTTTGCGATATGGTTTCGGCCATCGCCATTGAATAATGTAATAGTCGCGTCAATGTTTAGGCGTAATACTTGGATTAAATGGTTTGACGTTTGTTTTGGCAGCGTTATATTATTTCCAACGGTGATGTCATTATCATAAAATATTCGAATTGTGCGCATAGCAGGGAGTCCATTAGTAACACCAAGTAAATCGTAATATTAACGATTACAGATTAAGATTTTTCCATAAAGCCATGCTCGCCTTAGCACCATTCATGGTATAAAAATGCAAGCCGGGTGCGCCATTATCCAGTAAATTTTGGCAAAGTTTGGTAACCACATCGAGTCCAAAATCATAGATAGATGCACGGTCGTCACCAAAATCAATTAATCGTTTTAGAATCCAGCGTGGTATTTCAGCACCACAATTATCGGCAAATCGAGATAGGTTGGTGTAATTAGTGATTGGCGCGATGCCAGGAACTATTGGAATATTAATATTATTTTTTTCACAATCATCTATGTATTGATAATAGGCATCAGGATTATAAAAAAATTGAGTGAGTGCGCTGTTTGCGCCAGCATCCACTTTTTCTTTGAAATATTTAATTTCAGATTGCACGCTTGGTGATTGTGGGTGTAATTCCGGGTAGGCGGCAACTTCAATATGGAAATGATCACCGGTGGTTTCCCGTATGAACGAGATCAATTGACTGGCATGTTGAAAATCACCAACATCATGACTACCCGAAGGCATGTCGCCACGCAGTGCCACAATATGTTTGATGCCATTGTCTTTATAGGTATTGAGTAATTCTTCAATAACGGATTTTTCAGTACCAATACAGGAAATGTGTGGTGCAGCATTTTGGCCTGCTTTACGAATATCCAACACCGCTTCCAAAGTCCCTTTTTGAGTACTACCACCAGCGCCAAATGTCACTGAGAAATAGCGTGGTTTTAGTGTTGCTAATTTATCGCGAGTGTCAGCCAGTTTTTTTGCACCTTCTGGTGTACGAGGTGGGAAAAATTCAAAACTGAAAGTGCGTTCAAATTGTTTTTGTGAGTTCATGAGCTTATGTTCGGGCTAATTGGTAATGTCGTTAAAGGAATAACAAAGTAAAATTTATATTCGTTATTAAACTGTAATCTCAAAGGGGAGTTATCTTATATTGATAAAGTACTCGATTGAATCCCGGTTATATTAATAAACCGGGATAGCAAATCAAGTATGAATTATCGATTAATAGCGATAATGTTCTGGTTTGTAAGGCCCTTCAACCGGTACATTGATATAATCTGCTTGTGTTTGAGATAAGGTTGTTAAGTTGGCTCCAATTTTTTCTAAGTGTAGCCGTGCAACTTTTTCATCGAGGTGTTTAGGTAAAATATACACTTTATTTTCATATTTATCACCGTCTTTGAATAGTTCCATTTGCGCCATAACCTGATTGGTAAATGATGCCGACATGACAAAACTAGGATGTCCGGTGGCACAACCAAGGTTCACTAAACGACCTTTGGCTAAAATAATAATGCGTTTGCCATCTGGAAAAATAACGTGATCAACTTGAGGTTTGATTTCTACCCACTCATATTTTTCTAAAGCGGCGATTTCAATTTCAGAATCGAAGTGACCAATGTTGCAGACAATGGCTTCATTTTTCATCGCGATCATATGGTCATGATTAATGACGTTAACATTACCGGTTGTAGTGACAAAGATATCACCTTGGTCTTTAATGTCATCCATTTGAACGACGCGGTAACCTTCCATTGCAGCTTGTAGGGCACAAATGGGATCAATCTCGGTCACCCATACTGTTGCTCCCATGCCTCGAAATGCTTGAGCACAACCCTTACCAACATCACCATAACCAATGACGACACAAATTTTACCGGCAATCATCACGTCGGTGGCGCGTTTAATACCATCGAGTAACGATTCGCGACAACCGTATAAATTATCAAACTTACTTTTGGTAACTGAATCATTGACATTCATCGCAGGGAATTTTAATTCACCGGCTTCAACCATTTCGTAAAGACGGTGTACGCCGGTTGTTGTTTCTTCTGTCACACCTTTAACGCTATCACAAATTTTGCCCCATTTGTCTTTTTCAGTAGTACGTCGTAATACTTCTAAAATAGCAGCCCATTCTTCGTTATCATCGGCTTTTGTTGCCGGGATAGTGCCTGATTTTTCAAACTCGGCGCCTTTGTGTACTAATAATGTTGCATCACCACCGTCATCTAAAATCATGTTTGGTGTTTCGCCGTTAGGCCAGGTCATCATTTGTTCGGTACACCACCAGTATTCTTCAATGCTTTCACCTTTCCAGGCATAAACAGGAATACCTTGATCGGCAATTGCAGCAGCGGCATGATCTTGTGTTGAATAAATGTTACAAGAAGCCCATCGAACCTGTGCACCTAATGCAACTAAGGTTTCAATTAACACGGCAGTTTGAATTGTCATGTGGATACTACCGGAGATTCGGGCACCTTTTAAGGGTTGTTGTTTTGCAAATTCGTCACGTAGTGCCATGAGTCCAGGCATTTCAGTTTCAGCAATTTTGATTTCTTTATGACCCCATTCGGCTAGGGTAATATCGGCAACTTTATAGTTTTGGTCGAGTTTTTCAGCAATTTGACTACTCATGGTATGCTCCTTAGAATTTGGCCTCCCCCTAATAATTTACAGTATCATCAGGGGTTGGAGGCTATAAGATTAAATTTGTTATATCGTGTAATGCTTAAAAGTGTTAGCTGGCTTTAGCAATTTTTGCGGCATCACGAATGGCGTCGGCTTTGTCGGTTTTTTCCCAACTGAATTCCGCCTCGGTTCGACCAAAGTGACCGTATGCTGCGGTAGCACGATAAATAGGGCGAAGTAGATCTAACATTTTAATTAAGCCTTTAGGTCGTAAATCAAAATGTTCTCGTACTAGTTCAATGATACGGGCATCGTTAACTTTTCCGGTGCCAAATGTTTGAACTGAAATTGAGGTTGGTTCGGCAACACCAATAGCATAAGATATTTGAATTTCACAGCGCTCAGCAAGACCGGCAGCAACAATATTTTTTGCGACATAACGTCCGGCATAAGCAGCCGAGCGATCAACTTTTGATGGATCTTTGCCGGAGAATGCGCCGCCGCCGTGACGTGCCATGCCACCATAAGTGTCGACGATAATTTTACGGCCAGTTAAGCCACAATCGCCAACGGGGCCACCGATAACAAATCGTCCGGTTGGGTTGATAAAGTATTTGGTGTCTTTATTTACCCATGCAGCAGGTAATACCGGTTTAATAACTTCTTCCATAATTGCTTCGCGTAATGCTTGGGTGCTGATATCAGGATCGTGTTGGGTTGACAATACCACGGCATCAATACCCACGGGTTTATTACCATCGTATTTAAATGTTACCTGACTTTTTGCATCGGGTCGTAACCATGTCAGTGTGCCATTTTTTCTAACTTCGGCTTGACGTTTTACTAATTGGTGCGCGTATGTAATGGGTGCCGGCATTAACACATCGGTTTCACTACTGGCATAACCAAACATCAGCCCCTGATCACCTGCGCCTTGTTCGTGATCGTTGGAATCATTAACGCCCATCGCGATATCAGCGGACTGTTGGTCGATAGAGGTGATTACCGCACAGGATTCAGCATCAAATCCCATTTCAGAGGAGGTATAACCTATCTCTTTAACGGTTTGTCGAACAATGCTGGTCATGTCAACATAGGCTTTTGTTGTTATTTCTCCGGAGATGACCACCATGCCGGTATTCACCATGGTTTCACATGCAACTCGTGCCTGATTATCTTGTTGAAAAATTGCGTCGAGAACCGCATCAGAGATTTGATCGGCGACTTTATCGGGGTGTCCTTCTGATACAGATTCGGAGGTAAACAAATATTGTTCGGCCATGTTTTATCCTGTTTTAATTTAAAATTGATGACGGAATTGGTAATATCGATTGTAGCGAGTATATCAGTATTTATCTATATAATATGTAATATGCGCTATAGAGCTTTCAGATAGTTTTTATCGTCGTTTACAGTTGAAAATTATAACAGGGTTATAAATAGTTTTTGGAGAGTATGTCATGGTTAGTTTAGAAACACCGGTTTGTGATTTTGGTCAAGCAGCAATTAATTTTAATTTACCGGGGGTGGATGGAAGCGATTGGTCGTTACAGCAATGCGCGGGCGAGAATGGTTTATTAATCATGTTCATATGCAATCATTGTCCTTATGTGAAAGCCGTTTTAAGTCGAATTGTTCGGGATACTGCAGAGTTAAAACAATTAGGCGTGAATTCGGTGGCAATTATGTCCAACGATATGTCGCAATATGCGGAAGACTCGTTTGACAATATGGTTAAAGTTTCAAATGATTTTGAGTTTTCATTTCCTTATTTGGTTGATGAAACGCAACAGGTTGCAAAAGCCTATGGCGCTGTGTGTACTCCGGACTTCTTTGGTTATAATGGACAATTGCAGCTCCAATATCGGGGCAGGTTGGATGAGAGTCGCAAAGAAACAGCACCAGAAGGTGCCAATCGGGACTTATTTGAGGCGATGTCACTCGTGGCTAAAACCGAAAAAGGGCCAAAGAATCAAATTCCGAGTATTGGATGTTCAATAAAGTGGATTTAAGTGTAATTTAATTAAAATTTAATATTTTGTTATCTATTTGATATTTATACAGTATTATCAATTTTAACGGTTTTGTTAAATAAGTTTATGCGCTAATAAACATCTTTCTGTTGCTCGATTCCCCTAAACATAGGAAAATTGCCGGCTCTTCACGCAAGCGTAATTGCGTGCGACACAATTTTGTCGCGGAGAATGCTAGTGGCGCTAATCTTGGTCTGGCTTAGGTGTTCATTTGGACACTAAATTGGCTTATAACTGGATTAGGGTGTTAGTACGTATTTTTAGTCTTTCATGGCCGTATGAGGGCGTGTGAGGCATTAACAGTAGCTGTGTTGCTCTTATCGCAGCCACTTAAAATATATAGAATTTTATAGAACTTAACGATTTTCACAACTTTATATAACTTTATCTTTAGGAGATTCTGATGACAGATCGCAGAGAACTCGCAAATGCAATTCGCGCTTTGAGTATGGACGCAGTACAAAAGGCTAATTCCGGCCACCCAGGTGCACCAATGGGCATGGCTGATATCGCAGAAGTCTTGTGGAATGACCACATGCAGCACAACCCAAAAAACCCTAAATGGGCAGATCGTGATCGATTTATTTTATCTAATGGTCATGGTTCAATGTTAATTTATTCTTTACTGCATTTAACCGGTTACGATCTTTCAATTGACGATCTTAAAAACTTCCGTCAATTACATTCAAAAACACCGGGGCATCCAGAGTACGGTTATGCACCGGGTGTTGAAACAACCACGGGTCCTTTAGGACAAGGTATTACCAATGCGGTTGGTATGGCAATTGCTGAACGTGCAATGGCAGCCGAGTTTAATAAAGGCGATATGGATATTGTGGATCACAATACCTATGTGTTTTTAGGTGATGGTTGTTTAATGGAAGGTATCTCACACGAGGCTTGTTCCTTAGCGGGAACTTTAGGCTTAGGCAAGTTAATCGCATTTTGGGATGACAATGGTATTTCAATCGATGGTCATGTTGAAGGCTGGTTTACGGATGATACCCCTAAACGATTTGAAGCTTATGGTTGGCACGTTATTGCGAATGTTGATGGGCATGATGCTGCTGCTATCTCTAAAGCAGTGGATGCCGCAAAAGCGGTTACCGATAAACCTACGATGATTTGCTGCAAAACCACCATTGGTTTTGGTTCACCCAATAAACAAGGGACTCATGGCTGTCATGGCGCACCTTTAGGTGATGATGAAATTGCATTAACACGAAAAGAATTAGGCTGGACACACGATGCGTTTGTTATACCGGATGATGTTTATGCCGGATGGAGTGCAAAAGATAAAGGCGCTGCTGCCGAGTCTGCATGGAATGATAAATTTGCGGCTTATAAAAAAGCAAGTCCGGAGCTAGCAGCAGAATTTGAACGCCGCATGGCCGGTGAGTTACCGGCTGATTGGGCTACAGAGTCTGATAAATTTGTGTCAGAAACGAATTCAAAAGCAGAAACCAAAGCAACCCGCCAAGCATCGTTAGCATCAATTGAAGGGTATGCTGCATTGTTACCTGAAATCTTTGGTGGCTCTGCTGATTTAGGGTGTTCTAATTTAACCGAATGGTCTGGTTATAAGCCCATGCGTGCTGATTCTCCCGATAGCAACTACATCAATTACGGTGTGCGTGAATTTGGTATGTCCGCCATTATGAATGGTATTGCTCTGCACGGTGGTTTAATTCCATTTGGTGCAACTTTCTTAATGTTTTCTGAATATGCTCGTAATGCGTTACGCATGGCAGCATTAATGAAAATTCGTAGTATTTTTGTGTTCTCTCATGACTCGATTGGTTTGGGGGAAGATGGCCCAACGCATCAAGCGGTAGAGCAAATTCCAACATTACGCATGATTCCTAATATGAATGTTTGGCGACCATGTGACACCTTAGAAAGTGCCATCTGCTGGAAAGCCGCGCTCGAACGTAAAGAAGGCCCTTCGACTTTAATCTTCTCTCGTCAAGCGCTGCCATTTCAAAATCGTTCAGCAGCTCAAATCAGCAATGTTACAAAAGGCGGTTACATCTTAAAAGATTGTGACGGTACACCCGACGCAATTATTATTGCGACCGGTTCTGAAGTTGCTCTTGCGATGGATGCCGCAGAAAAACTATCGGCCAAGAAAATTCGCGTAGTGTCTATGCCTTGTACCAATATTTTTGATGCACAAGATGCTGCTTATCGTGAATCTGTACTTCCTGCAGCGGTTAGCAGTCGAGTTGTTGTTGAAGCTGCTGTCACTGGCGCTTGGTACAAATATGCTGGCCTTAATGGTAAGGTTGTTGGTATTGATACATTCGGTGAATCAGCCCCAGCAAGTGAATTATTCAAACACTTTGGTTTCACTGTTGAAAATGTAGTGAAGGCTGTTGAAGAAGTTATGTAAATAATTTACGACGTTAACTTTCAAGATAGCGGTAGTGTTGCTCCTTGAAAGTTAAGGTCTAATTTTAGTTCTTATTATAAAAAAATTTTAATTATATTTTTAGGAGAGATGTTCATGACACTTAAAGTTGGTATAAACGGTTTTGGCCGTATTGGGCGAATGGTTTTTCGTGCGGTAGCTCAAGATTTTAAAGATATCGAAATTGTTGGTATTAATGATTTATTGGATGCAGATTATTTAGCGTATATGTTGAAGTATGATTCAGTTCATGGCCGTTTTGATGGCGAAGTATCTTCAGATGCGGGTAACTTAATTGTAAATGGTAAAAAAATTCGCTTAACTGCAGAACGTGATCCAGCTGATTTAAAATGGGGTGATGTTGGCGCTGAAATCGTCATTGACTCTACTGGTTTCTTTTTAACAGAAGAATCGTGTCAAAAACATATCGACGCTGGTGCCAAAAAAGTTGTGCAGTCAGCGCCATCGAAAGACGGTACACCCATGTTTGTGTATGGCGTTAATCATGAATCGTATGCCGGTCAAGCAATTGTATCAGCAGCATCTTGCACAACCAATTGCTTAGCTCCGGTTGCTAAAGTGTTGAATGATAAATGGGGTCTTAAACGCGGTTTAATGACAACGGTTCATGCGTCTACTGCAACACAAAAAACCGTTGATGGTCCTTCGCAAAAAGATTGGCGCGGTGGTCGTGGTGTATTTGAAAATATTATCCCATCGTCAACCGGTGCAGCGAAAGCCGTAGGTGTTGTGTTACCAGAATTAAATGGCAAGTTAACCGGTATGGCTTTTCGTATTCCATCATCGGATGTTTCCGTGGTTGATTTAACCGTTGAGTTGGATAAACCGGCAACATACGAAGAAATTTGTGCTGCGATGAAAGAAGCTTCTGAAGGTTCAATGAAAGGCACACTGGGTTACACCGAAGATAAAGTTGTTTCTACTGACTATCGTGGTTGCAGTCAATCGTCAATCTTTGATGCCGGTGCTGGTATTGCTTTAGATGGAACATTTGTAAAAGTGGTTTCATGGTATGACAATGAATATGGTTATACTTGCAACATGATGCGTTTTGTTGAGTATGTAGCTAAAAACTAACGCTAATAATTTGAGCTGCGTCGTTTTATTACTGCGCAGCTCATTTTTATTAAATAAATTTGTTAATCGATTTTTATACGATTTATTAACAAATTCATTTTTAAAATAAATATTATTTGGAGATACGTTAATGTCCGTAATCAATATGATAGATTTAGATTTAGCCGGTAAACGGGTTTTAATTCGCCAGGACTTAAATGTTCCGGTTAAAGATGGCAAAGTAACATCGGATAAACGTATTCGCGCATCAATGCCAACCATCGAACACTGTCTTAAAGCCGGTGCTAAAGTGATGTTAATGTCACATCTTGGCCGTCCAACTGAAGGTGAGCCAGCCGATGAGTTTTCATTACAACCCGTTGCAACACATTTAGCGGGTTTATTAGGTAAGGATGTTAAGTTAATTAAAGATTATTTAACCAATGCTCCAAGTATTGCCGATGGTGAAGTCGTTATTTGTGAAAATGTTCGTTTTAATAACGGTGAAAAGAAAAATGAAGATACACTGTCAAAACAATATGCTGAATTATGTGATGTGTATGTGATGGATGCTTTTGGTACAGCGCATCGCGCACAAGCCTCAACACACGGTGTTGCGAAATTTGCGGCAACTGCCTGTGCCGGACCTTTGCTTGCCGGTGAATTAGATGCGTTAGGTAAGGCTTTAGATAATCCTGCTCGACCAATGGTTGCTATTGTGGGTGGTTCAAAAGTGTCGACCAAACTAACCGTGTTAGAATCATTATCAAAAATTGTTGATCAGTTAATTGTTGGTGGCGGCATTGCAAATACGTTTATAGCGGCTCAAGGCCATAATGTTGGTAAATCATTATACGAAGAAGATTTAGTTGGAACGGCTAAAAAACTAACCGCTGCCGCGATTGAGAAAGGTGGCAGTATACCAGTTCCAACGGATGTGGTTTGTGCCAAAGAATTTGCAGAATCTGCAGAAGCAACACTAAAAGCGGTGGCCGATATTGCTGATGACGACTTGGTTTTTGATATCGGACCAGATACCGCTAAAGAATTAGCCGAGGTTATTAAAAATGCCGGAACGATTGTTTGGAATGGCCCCGTTGGTGTTTTTGAGTTTGATCAATTTGGTGAGGGCACTAAAGCAATATCAATGGCGATTGCCGAAAGCAGCGCATTTTCAATTGCTGGCGGTGGTGATACATTAGCAGCAGTTGATAAATATGATATTGCTGATAAGGTGTCTTATATTTCTACTGGTGGTGGTGCTTTTCTAGAATTTTTAGAAGGTAAAAAGCTACCCGCAGTTGAAATTTTAGAGCAACGCGCTAAGTAATTAAAATTTAAGAAATTTGTTTTATAGTGTTGGGCTTTGATGCCCGCGTTATAATAATTATATTAATGTACGAAAATTGAAGAAATAAATAATGTTACGACGAACCAAAATATTGGCAACATTAGGACCATCAACCGATGATCCTAAGATGATGGATAAAATTATTGAAGCGGGAGTTGATGTCGTGCGCATTAATTTTTCGCATGGAACTGCAGAAGAACATATTGTTCGCGCTGAAACTTTGCGAAATCGAGCACGCGCTCATGGTCGACAAATTGGTGTGTTATGTGATTTACAAGGTCCAAAAATTCGAGTTGATAACTTCATCAATGGTGAAGTTAAGCTTACTGAAGGTGCCACTTTTACGTTGGATACCAGCTTTGATGCTAATGCAGGAACTAACGAATGTGTTGGTGTTGCGTATAAATCATTACCCAATGATGTTAAACGTGGCGATACTTTATTGCTGGATGATGGTCGATTATCGTTTTGGGTCAATGAAGTTGTTGATACCAAAGTAGTTTGTCGTGTCGTTGTTGGTGGCATTTTAAAAAATCGAAAAGGCATCAACCTCCAAGGTGGTGGCCTTTCTGCGCCAGCTTTAACAGAAAAAGATTTACAAGACATCGTCACCGCGGCAAAAATGAAAGCCGATTACTTAGCCGTATCTTTTTGTTTAAGTGCCGATGATATTCATCTAGCGCGAAAACTATTACGTGAAGCCGGTGGTCATGGCGGTATTGTTGCTAAAATCGAACGCAGCGAAGCGTTAAAAGAAGGCATATTAGAAGGGATTATTGAAGCCTCCGATGTGATTATGATTGCTCGTGGCGATTTAGGTGTTGAAATTGGTGATGCTGCATTACCGCCTGTTCAAAAACGTTTAATTAAATTAGCCCGTGAAATGAATCGTGCTGTTATCACCGCGACACAAATGATGGAGTCGATGATAAGCGAACAAATTCCAACTCGTGCTGAAGTATTTGATGTGGCAAATTCAGTATTGGATGGCACCGATGCGGTGATGTTATCCGCTGAAACAGCAACCGGTTTATATCCCGATATTGCTATTACAGCAATGAACCGAATTTGTCTTGAAGCTGAAAAAAGCCGAATAGCAAAGGTATCGGATCATCGGATTAATACCACTTTTCATCGTATTGATGAAGCCGTTGCGATGGCTACCATGTATACCGCTAATCACCTCGGTGTGAAGGCCATTGCGGCATTAACCGAGTCCGGATCAACGGCATTATGGATGTCACGAATTAGCTCTGGATTACCTATCTATGCCTTGACGAGCCATGTTGATACGCGTAGAAAAGTAACCATGTATCGTGGTGTGTATCCTGTTAGTTTTGAGATTACATCAACCAATCATGCCCAAATCAATAAAGAAGCTGTGGATGAGCTTCGTCGTCGCGGTACGGTTCGAGATGGTGATTTAATTATCATCACGATGGGCGAGGTTATTGGTAAGGACGGCGGAACGAATGCGATGAAAATAATTCGTGTTGGCGATGATTATGATGCTTAATAAGCGTTAATTTATTACTTTGTTTGTTGTTTTGTTTGCAAGGCAGCAATTAAAAACATTTTTTTTCTAAAATCACTAGAGGAGGTGCCCAATGGCCCTTATATCACTTCGACAATTATTAGATCATGCGGCTGAAAATTCTTATGGTATGCCTGCATTTAACGTCAACAATATGGAACAAGTGCATGCGATCATGCAAGCTGCGGATCAAACAAATAGCCCTGTTATCATGCAAGGTTCAGCTGGTGCTCGCTCTTATGCTGGCGAACCGTTCCTACGTCATTTAATTTCTGCTGCAATTGAAATGTATCCGCATATTCCAATTGTTATGCATCAAGATCATGGTTCTGCTCCTGGCGTTTGTTTACGTTCAATGCAGTCTGGTTTTAGTTCGGTGATGATGGATGGTTCTTTAATGGCCGACATGAAAACACCTTCATCATTTGAATACAATGTTGATGTCACTAAAACAGTGGTTGAGATGGCACATTCTGGTGGTGTATCAGTGGAAGGTGAGCTTGGTTGTTTAGGTTCGTTAGAAACGGGCGAAATGGGCGAAGAAGACGGTCACGGTGCTGAAGGTAAATTAGACTTGGATATGCTCTTAACCAGCGTTGAAGAAGCCGCTGATTTTGTGGATCAAACCGGTGTAGATGCACTTGCTATTGCTATTGGTACTTCACACGGTGCTTATAAATTTACTAAAGAACCAACGGGTGACGTATTAAGAATTGATCGAATTAAAGAAATTCATGAACGCATTCCTAACACGCATTTAGTCATGCACGGTTCATCGTCTGTACCTCAAGAATGGCTAAAAATTATTAATAGTCATGGTGGTGAAATGGGACAAACATTTGGTGTGCCTGTTGAAGAAATCGTAGAAGGCATTAAACACGGTGTTCGTAAAGTGAATATTGATACTGATTTACGCATGGCTTCAACGGGTGCTGTGCGTCAACATTTACAAGATAATGCCGCTAACTTTGATCCACGTAAATTCTTAAAAGCCGCAACTGCTGCAATGAAAGGTATTTGTGTGGCACGTTTTGAAGCTTTTGGTAGTGCCGGTAATGCCGCTAAAATTAAACCTATTAGCCTAGACGATATGGTTACACGTTATGCTTCAGGTGAATTAGATCAAAAAATCTCAAAAGCGAATGCTGCTTAATTTCAGCTAGTTTTTGTATTTAATTAAGGGCAGTTGTTATACTGCCCTTTTTTATTAGTCGCTTATAACCCGCAATAATTATGATGAATTCAGAATTTTATAATAAAATTATCAAACAAATTAGCGATGATCCCAAATCAGGGCAATCGTTACTCATTTTTGCCTTAATAAAAACGCTCGATACTCCGAAAGGCGGGCATTTGTATTTATTAAAAAAGCTATCAGAATTTACACCAGAGAGTCGCGAAACTGCTTATGCACTAATGGAAATTACCGCAAAAGGTGAAAACTGCGGCTCCGAATGGGATTCAATGGTTGCCACTGTAGAAAATGCCTTTCACAAGTATTAATTTTCACTAACTTATTGAAATTTAAAAATTAAATGGATATTTAAAGTCCAGTCGTAATCTAGACGATACAGTTAATAAGACCTGTTATTCAGTAAGGTGTAATTAAATGTATCAGCATAAAAATCAAGTAAAAGTAATTGCAACAGTAGCCAAGCCTAGTAACACACTCTATTGCTATAGTGTCGCATTGGTGTTGGTTTTGTGTTTAGTGGCTTTTTCGCCAGCGTATGCAGTTATCTCCGTCAATAACAATATAATCATTGCTCAACCTAACCCACCGATAGCAACGACAGTTTTATCTTCAATTGGTTTTCGCACACCAAATGCAAAGAGTCAATCTCAACAAGCAATGCGCCATTATAATGACGGCGAGTTTGTGGTGGCGTTTCGGATCTGGTTACCGTTAGCTCAGAATGACATTGTTGATGCGCAGTTTTATACTGCAATGATGTATGACATGGGAAAAGGTGTTGTACGGAGTGCAAAAGATGCCGTTCACTGGTATCAAGCAGCCGCTAAAGGCGGCAATCATCATGCACAACATAATCTTGGAGTCGCTTATGCCGATGGCGAAGGCACTAAACGTGATCTTAAAAAAGCGATATATTGGTGGCAGTTATCCGCCAGTCATGGCAATACCGATTCGCAGTATAATTTAGGTATGTTGTATGCCATGGGTAATACCACGATTAAGCGCGACTTTGGCAAAGCCCATAAATGGTGGCGTAGAGCCGCATCAAGTGGTGATGCGATGGCGCAGTATAATTTAGGTTCCTTGTTTGCTAACGGTGATGGCGTACTTAAAAATTATTGTGAAGCAGTAAAATGGTGGGAAAAATCGGCAAAAAATGGCTTTAGTCAGGCTTCAATGGCGCTACAACTTATTGTTGAAAAGGATGATTACAAAGCCTGTTGGTAAAATACTGGTTGCATAGTTCTAAAAATAAGAGTAAAAATTTGGCATTATTAAATTTTAGTAGTTAGGGATAAAAATGAACCTACATCATTTGAAATGTCTTAATTCAGTAATTTTAATTTTTACAACATTATTTGTAATGTTTAACACGGTTTATGCTGCGGATGAATTTCCCGGGCGACAGCGTTATCCAGCGGTTCCGATTATATCGATAGTTGATCTTAAAAATTCATTGGATGATGTTACTGTCGTTGATGTTCGTTCTAAGTATGAGTTTGATACCCTCAGAATTAAAGGGGCTATCAATATTCCACTTTCCTCAAAAACCTTTGTTAAAAAAATGCAAGAATTAAGGATGGCACAAAACAAAAAAATTGTGGTTTATTGTAATGGTAAAACGTGCATGAAATCCTATAAAGCAACTCAAAAATGCCGCAAGAATAAAATTCAAAATGTTATTGCTTATGATCAAGGTGTTTTAGACTGGGCTAAGCGTTATCCTGAAAAATCAGTTTTACTGGGTCAAACGCCGGTAAATCCGAAACACATCATTACTAAATCAGAATTTAAGAAACATCTAATTACACCTAATAATTTTGAATCTCAGATTAATTCTAAAGAGGCAATTGTATTAGACGTACGTGACCCTTTTCAACGGGAAGCATTGGGTTTATTTGTGGCCATTGAAAAACGAGCTAATCTTGATGATTATAATAAATTAGATGTTTACATCAAAAAAGCGAAGCGCTCAAAACTTCCAATTTATATTTACGATGAAACGGGAAAACAAGTTCGGTGGCTGATGTATTACCTGCAACAAAAAAAGGTAAAAGAGTATTATTTTATGAAGGGCGGGGCGCGCGCTTTTTTTGACGAAATGCGTAAAAAATACGTGAGATAAATGTTAATCTCATCCGTTATTTTGTGGAATGATAGTATTAATTTCAGAAATATCTTAAATAGCTATTTTTCTCAGATAAATTTGAGATTAATTAGTGGCTTACGGCTAATATTAGCTGATTAGTATCAATGTAATCGATATTTTGAGAATTTTGCAATAGACACTGAACTAAGCTTCTTTTAAAATGTCTCTTATTACAATGCACAACAATTAAGTGAATCAAGCGCACAACATGTTAGATTTTTTTCGACAAGCTAAAAAGCTATACACAGTGATGATAGCAATGATGTTATTGCTTACTGTGCAGCAAAGCTTTGCACAAAATCTAGGTGAGTTTATGGCCCCCAAGGCCAGTGTGGTAACCTATATGGATATGGAGCATTGTGAGATATTTGCAATGTCTCAAGAGTCAGAACAGTTAGAAAACTGCTGTGACGATAATGTTTGCGATTCCACTCATTGCTATTCTGCCGCATCTGTTGTCGCCTTATTTCCAAATCACGAGCTAATCAATGCTTATGAGTCACAGCAATATATGATGACTTTTGAGCAACGTGAAATCAATCTTCTTCATTCTGAATTATTTCGACCTCCGAGAGTAAGCTAGTTTAATTCGAGTACTTTTGTAACAACCTGCATACGTATCTGTTAATGCAGCGGATGTTATACGATTAAATTAAATTTATTATTGGAGACAGCGATGTTTTTTCAATTGCTTTATGTAAGACCGAATGCCATAAAAGCATTTTTTACAACCCTTTTGTATATTGCTACAGTTAATAGTAGTTATGCCAGTCCAACCGCAACGGCTTTAACGTTAGAAGACGTTGAACAAATTGCGCTAAACCGTGATTTTATCATTAAATCATTTCAAGAAAAGTCATCTGCTTTGCAACAGGAAAGCATTGCCTTAAATACATTACCCGATCCAAAACTAAAGTTTGGTTTTATAAACTATCCGGATGATACCTTTAAACAAAATCAAGAGCCAATGACACAGAAAAAAATTGGTATTGTGCAGATGTTTCCTAAAGGTGATAGTTTGGAAATTAAATCGCAACGTGCGTTGATTCTTTCCGATAAAAGCCAGATAAAGATGACCGAACGTAAACGCAAGGTTCGAGAATTATCACGAAAAGCCTGGCTAGAAGTTTATTATTGGATTAATGCTAAAAAAATCTTAGATGAAAATAGACTTTTGTTTAATGATTTAGTGAATATTACTGAAGGACAATATGCCGCAGGTAAACGACGACAGGTTGATTTTATTCAAGCGCAATTAGAATTAGATTTATTGAATGATAAAGACTTTATGTTTTCCGAAAAAGAACAAATTGCCCGAGCTGAGTTAGCTAAATGGGTTGGAGAGTCTTATTCTAAAATGAAGTTGAGCGATAAATTAACTGAGCTTCATGATAATATTCAAGTGTTAAACCAAGCAGAGCAAAACAAAAATAGTATCAACAAAAAATTATTGCAACATCCGATGATTTTGTTATCTCAAAACAATGTTAAGTTTAATCGTAAAACTGTTGAATTAGCGCGTCAGGATTATAAGCCATCTTGGAGTTTAGATTTAAGTTACAGCGTTCGGGAAGGAACGAATCAAAATGGTAAAGAACGTCCAAATTTTGTTAGTGCGATGGTAATGGTTGATATTCCGTTATTCACCGGTAATCGGCAAGACAAACGCGTTGCATCAAAATTAAAAATGGTTTCAGTATCAAAAAATAAATTAAACGACATGTTACAAGTGATGTATACCAATTTAGAAAAGTCTCATACAAAACTAATTTGGTTAAAACAACGAATGGATCACTATAATAAGACACTTTTCCCTAGGGCGAAACAAAATAGCGAAGCAGCACTAGTTGCATACCAAAGTGATCGCTCTGATTTTTTGAGTTTAATAAAAGCTCGAATCATCGAGTTTAAAACCCAATTACAATTTTTACGTTTAAATGTAGACCATGTTAGCACCGAAGCTACTTTGTCTTATTTATTAGGAGATGAATAATGAATTTTCGATTAATAATATTAGCCACACTAAGCGTGTTTTTAATTTCTTGTGGTGGCGGTGATAAAGCAGAAAGTAGTAACGTTGCTGTTGCAGAGTCTGAATCAGCTGTTGAACACGGCGTCAAACATCAAGATCCAAAGTATGTTTGTCCCATGCACTCTCAAATTATCCGTGATAAAGAAGGCACCTGTCCAATTTGTGGTATGACCTTAGTGGAGAAAAAACAAAAAGCAAAAAAATCAGGTGAGAAAGTTATTAGTTATTATCGACACCCTCATAAACCAACCATAACATCAAAAGTACCTAAAAAAGATGAAATGGGCATGGATTATATTGCAATTTATGCAGAGGATAATGATGATAGTTCCAACGTTTTTATCTCACCGCGAATTGTACAAAATATGGGTGTGCGTACCGAAAAAGCAACCAAAGGGCCGCTATGGCGACGCATTCAGACAGTTGCTTATATAGATTTTGATGAAACAAAATTGAGCCATGTTCATTTGCGAACAAGTGCATGGATAGAAAAATTGTATGTTAAGTCTGAAGGTGAGCGTGTTACTAAAGGTGATGTTTTATTTGAAGTGTATTCACCAACCTTAGTTAACGCACAGGAAGAATTTCTTCAATCGTATCGTTCTAGTAATAAAAATTTACGTAGAGCTTCGGAAGATCGATTACGGGCATTAGGAATATCACCTCGAACGATTAAAGAAATAAAACAAAATAGCCGTGTACAACAAAACATTAAAATTTATGCAGAACAAAATGGTATCGTAGCTGATTTAAATGTTAGAGAAGGTACACATGTGAAACCTGCAACTGAAATTTTAAGCTTAGCCGATTTATCCAGTGTCTGGTTGCTTGCAGAAGTGTTTGAACGACAAGCTAATTGGGTCAAAGTAGGACAAGATGTTGAAATTTACTTATCTTATTTACCGGGTAAAGTGTGGAATGGCAAGGTTGAGTATGTTTATCCCAGTTTGAATCAAAAAACCCGAACTTTAAAAGTTCGAGTTAGATTAGACAACCCGGGTGAACAATTAAAACCCAATATGTTTGCTACAGTAGTGATTTTTGGTGGAGCAAAAAATGAGGTTGTGACAATCCCACGTGAAGCGTTAATTCGAGAAGGTGGTGAGCAACGTGTTATTGTGCAAGTTAAACCGGGTGAATTTTCTGCTAAAACGGTGGTTGCAGGAATTGAGTCGGGTGATTTTGTTGAAATCAAAAGTGGTCTGGATGAAGGTGAAATAGTCGTTACCTCGGCACAATTCTTGATAGATTCAGAAGCAAGTTTAAAAGCCAGTTTAAACCGTATGGATGATGTTGAATCAACCGCGAAATCCAGTAAAGCCGATAAGAAAATAACGGGCACTGGGGTAATTAAAAAGCTTATGCCAGATAAGAATAAAATTAATTTATCTCACGATCCGGTAGCGGCTTTGGGCTGGCCTGCGATGGTTATGGATTTTGATGTTTCTAAAAGTATCTCACTCAATACGTTTAGTCCTGAAGATAAAGTGGAATTCACGCTTATTGAAGGCAGTGATGGTTATGTCATTAATTCAATAACTAAAGCGTTGAGCAAATAAGGTGGAATGAATTATGATAAAGCATATTATTGGCTGGTCGCTACAAAACCGTTTTTTAGTTTTATTATTAACACTGATAATTACCGTTTGGGGTATTTATTCTGTTATTAATACCCCGCTTGATGCCATTCCAGATTTGTCGGATGTACAAGTAATTATTAAAACTAATTATCCTGGTCAGGCTCCTCGAGTAGTTGAAGATCAAGTAACATATCCGTTAACAACTGCAATGTTGTCCGTTCCCGGTGCTGTAACTGTGCGGGGTTATTCCTTTTTTGGAGATTCGTATGTTTATATTATCTTTAAAGATGGAACCGATCCGTATTGGGCACGTTCTCGAGTATTGGAATATCTAAGTCAGGTCTCATCGCGTTTACCGCCACAAGCAACATCGGCATTAGGACCCGATGCAACTGGTGTTGGTTGGGTGTATGAATATGCCTTGGTTGATAGAACCGGTAAAAATGATCTTTCACAATTACGGTCACTGCAAGATTGGTTTATGAAATATGAGTTACAAACTGTTGCTGGTGTCTCCGAAGTTGCAACAGTGGGTGGCATGGTAAAACAATATCAGGTAGTGCTTGATCCTGATCGGTTACGAGCTTATTCCATTCCGTTAGCAAAAGTTAGAATGGCAATTAAAAGGGCAAACCAGGAAGTTGGTGGTTCGGTTATTGAAATGGCTGAAGCAGAGTATATGGTTCGCGCAACTGGGTATTTAAAATCAATCGATGATTTAGAAAATATTCCTATCATGGTTAATAAACAGGGTACTCCAGTTTTATTAAAAGATATTGCCGATATCCGTTTAGGGCCACAAATGCGACGTGGTATTGCCGAGCTTGATGGCGAGGGTGAAGTTGTTGGTGGTATTGTGGTGATGCGCTTTGGTGAAAATGCCTTAAAAACCATTGAAGGTGTGAAAAAGAAAATTGAGGAATTAAAACAGGGTTTACCAGAAGGTGTTGAAATTATACCAACTTACGATCGTTCTTCGTTAATTAATCGCGCGGTTGATTCTTTAAGTTATAAATTAATTGAAGAGTTTGTTGTTGTAGCACTTGTTTGTTTGGTTTTCCTCTTTCACATGCGGTCGGCGCTGGTGGCTATTCTTAGTTTGCCAATCGGTATCCTAGTTGCATTTATTATCATGCACCAGCAAGGTCTTAATGCCAATATTATGTCATTAGGAGGTATTGCGATTGCGATTGGAGCGATGGTTGATGGTGCCATTGTGATGATTGAAAATGTCCATAAGCATATTGAACGGCAGGAGGTAACCGATGAAAATCGATGGGAAATAATTCGAGAGGCCACGATGGAAGTGGGACCGGCGTTATTTTTCTCACTACTTATTATTACATTAAGTTTCCTACCGGTGTTCACTCTCGAAGCACAGTCAGGTCGATTATTTTCACCTTTAGCGTTTACTAAAACCTTCGCGATGGCTGCAGCAGCCGGTTTATCCATTACACTTGTACCGGTATTGATGGGCTATTTTATTCGTGGTCACATTACACCGGAACACAAAAATCCAGTGAATCGGTTATTAATCGCCGGTTATCGTCCGGTTATTAATATTGTGTTGGCTTATCCAAAAGCAGTGCTTGTTTTCAGTGCTATCGTCGTGCTTATTGGGTTATGGCCAGCATCTCAGCTTGGCGATGAGTTTATGCCAGCCTTGGATGAGGGTGATTTGATGTACATGCCAACAACGTTTCCTGGTGTTTCAATAGGTAAAGCGCAGGAACTGCTCCAGCAAACTGATAAGCTAATAAAGCAACTACCGGAAGTAAAAAGAGTTTTTGGTAAAATTGGTCGAGCTGAAACGGCAACTGATCCAGCACCACTAACCATGATAGAAACGACTATCTTGTTAAAGCCGCGAAGTGAATGGCGTGAAGGCATGACATTGTCTAAATTAAAAAAGGAATTAAATGATGCTATTAAATATCCGGGTGTAACTAATGCTTGGGTTATGCCAATTAAAACCCGTATTGATATGTTAGCCACGGGGATTAAAACACCGGTTGGTATAAAAGTCGCTGGACCGGATTTGGAAATCTTGCAGGACATTGGTAAACAACTTGAGAAAGTAGTCCAGACTGTTCCCGGAACGGCATCGGTTTTTTCTGAACGGGTTGCTGGTGGTCGTTATGTCACTGTTGATATTAATCGTTTGGCGTCAGCTCGAGTGGGGTTAAATATTGCCGATGTTCAAGCGGTGGTGAGTACTGCAGTTGGTGGCATGAACGTTGCTCAAACGGTTGAAGGTTTGGAACGTTATCCTATTAATATTCGTTATCCGCGTACGGTTCGTGATTCTCTCACTGACTTAAAAAATCTACCGGTTGTGACACCTACTGGTGCCAGTATTTCGCTTGGTGAAATTGCCGATATTCGTATTGAAAGTGGTCCGGCAATGATTAAAAGTGAAAATGCACGGCTTAATGCTTGGACATTTGTTGATTTGGAAGAAGGTCAAGACGTTGGCTCCTATGTTGAGGCTGCGCGTATTACCGTTCGGGATAATGTCGTTTTACCAGCAGGTTATTCCATTGCTTGGTCTGGACAATATGAATACATGGTTCGCGCTAAGGAGAAGCTGAGTATCGTTATTCCTTTTACGCTGGTGATTATTATATTGCTGCTTTATTTAAACTTTAGAAATATGGTTGAAGTATTAATTATCATGGGTACGTTACCAATGGCATTGGTTGGTGGTTATTGGTTACTGTATATTCTTGACTATAATACTTCGGTTGCAGTTTATGTTGGTTTCATTGCTCTGGCAGGTGTTGCTGTTGAAATTGGGGTGGTGATGTTAGTCTATCTCAATCAGGCATTTGAACAGTTAGCGCATAAGTCTGAACGTAAACATACCTTAACCATGGATGAGTTACGTCAGGCGGTGATCGATGGCGCATTGTTACGAGTTCGACCAATCATGATGACGGTTGCAGCAATTATTGCTGGTTTACTGCCCATTATGATCGGTACTGGCACCGGTTCGGAAGTAATGCGTCGAATTGCAGCACCAATGGTGGGTGGCATGGTGAGTGCAACCTTGCTAACATTGGTCGTTATTCCTGCAGTCTACTTACTCTGGAAAGGTCGTTCAGTAGGAAGATAATAAATTAATTTGTAGCTACTCAAGATAGGCATACTATTTTGAGTAGCTACATTTTATTTTAAATGTCATTAATATTTAAGTTTTAGGAGAAAAGCGAATGTATTCGTTTGATGTAAATATAGCCTGCACTTTTGGTGAAGCTATTGATAAAGTGACTCAAGAATTATCGAAAGAAGGTTTTGGCGTGTTAACGACGATTAATGTCAAAGACGTGTTGAAAAAGAAAATTGATGTTGAACGCCGTCCTTATACCATTCTTGGCGCATGTAATCCTGTAATAGCGAATAAGGCTATTGAATTTGATTCATATGTTGGGTTATTGCTGCCGTGTAATGTACTCGTTCGAGAGGAAGAAAACGGTTCAATTAATGTCAGTTTTATGGATCCTGTGGTCGTACTGGATTTGGTACATGCACCAGGAATAGACAAATTAAGTCGCGAAGTTAAAGAAAAACTAGAACGGGTTTGCGCCGCCCTATCAGTATAATATTTATGTTTTTGGCGGAGGGGTATTTGCTCTCCGTTATTTAAAGTTTTGTCCTTTTTCTTCATAACCGTTTTCAATGTTGCGCCGGTTAAATTATCATTTAATAATTTTTATCTCGAATTGACTTGATTTTGATCATGATCAATGATTTTCTTGTAGCTTGGCACATACTTACTACAAATTCTGAATAAATGTTAAGTCTCATAATAATTTAACAGGAGTTTGGCGGTGAATAGACAATATCGAGCTCAATTCTTTATTAGTTTTCTGTTTATTTTTTTAAGCAATAATGTCTATAGTTTGAGCGGCGGCATTACTGGTTACTCCGGTAATCCAAATTCAGTCAATGGAGTGACATACTGCAATCTTTGTCATAATTCAGGCACTATTCCTAGCGTTGTTTTCACCGGTTCCAGCACGGTTTCACCCGGCTCTGTTACACCTTATACTTTTACGATTAGCGGTGGTCAGCAAAATTTAACGGGATTAAATATTAGCGCCAGTGATGGTGTGTTAATGGTTGTTAATGGCGATACAAGTTTAAGTAAGCAAAATCAGGAATTAACACACACAAAATCTGCTGTATTATCCGGCAAAGTGGCATGGAATTTTAATTGGCAGGCTCCCAATGTCGCTGGTACTTATGTCTTGTATGGTGCCGGTGTTTCTGCAAATAATGATCAGGCGGTTACTGGAGACAATGCTGCTACCACGAGTTTAACCATCATTGTTGTGGCACTTGGGCCAACCCCGATTGCCCGAATAACATCACCACTAACGGCACTACCCAATTCCACTATTACTTTTGATGGCGGCCAGTCAAGCGCACCAAGTGGTGCAGTAATTACACAATATGATTGGAATATAGACGGCACCGATTTTATTAACGCGGGAGTCAGTTATCAAACGAATTTCACCACTATGGGTCGGCACACAGCAACGTTAACAGTAACGGATTCGAATAATATCACAGCAGTGACTTTTGCCGATGTTATAATAACGGATCGTACTGTTCCAGTTGTAAAACACAACGGGCCTTATAGTGGTGAAACTGCAACGGCAATAAATTTTGATGCCTCAACATCAAACAGTGATTCTTCCACCACCTTAACTAACTACCTATGGGATTTTGGTGATGGTAGTGCTATCCAGCAAGGAGCCAGTGCAACAATCGCACACAGCTATAATACAGCAGGAAATTATATTGTTACCATTGTTGCACAAGATGGTAACAATTTGAGTGGCGTGGCGACATCAACGGTAACGGTTGTCACTGCCGTACCTCAACCAAGCACCGGAGTTGAAATCTACAATGCAAAATGTCTGGTTTGCCATGGCCCTAATGGTACTGGTACGACTACTGTACCAAAAATTATTGAAGGTGCAACACAAGCCCAAATACTCAATGCCATTACAACTGTAACACAGATGAATGGCATTAATTTGAGTAGTGCCGATGCACAATTAGTTTCAGATTATCTCGCTGTAACAGGTTCAAGCGGAGATGCCTTGTATCGCGGAAATTGCCAACTATGCCATGGCGTGGCTGGCGTTGGGATTACCGGAGTTGCGCCACCGGTAATAGGGGCAACCAAGGGCATGATCGCCAATAAAATTACCACGGTTCCCAGTATGAATGGGATTACCATTGATGCAGCCGGATTACAATTAATTGCCGATTTTCTAGGAACAACCACCGGTACAACAGGTAGTGATTTTTATGCCGCTCGATGTGCCATTTGTCATGGTGTCAGTGGCGCCGGTATTGCCGGTGTCGCACCTGCCGTTAACGGCGCGACACAAAGTATGATTCTTGGGGCGATTAATAATGTCACAATAATGAATGGCATTGTATTATCAAATAATAATGCCCAGCTTGTTGCTGATTTCTTAGGCACCGGCGGCACTACCGGGCAAGCATTTTATAATAATAAATGTGCAATATGTCATGGTGATGCAGGAATAGGGCGTAGTGGTTATGCTCCGTTTGTAAAAGGTGCAACCCGCTTTATGATTTCAGGTGAGATAGCTCGGGTCACGGATATGCAGGGAATTATTATTACCAGCCAACAAACGCAATCAATTGCTGATTATCTTGGCAGTGGTGGTGCCACTGGCTTGGATTATTATAGCAATAAGTGTTTAATTTGCCACGGTCAAAATGGAGCCGGTGACAAGGGGCTTTATAGTGGGCCTAATATTCAAAAAGATAAAGCGGCAAAATATTTAATGGAGATTAATAAAGTCAAAGAAATGAATGGTATTTTATTAAATGTGCCAGAAGCCCAAGCTATTGAAGTTTACTTAAATGGCGGAAAATAACTTTCGGCAATATGGCAGCTAAATACTAGCGAATGAAAAAATGTGGTGAAAGCGATGATAAAAAATTTAATGCAGTTTAAATATATAGTGTTGACGGCTATAGCTGTCATTTCTGGTCTTTATCTAACTTCATGTTATGAGAGTAATTCAGAACAAGCAGCGCCAGCACCGATAACTGATCCGGGTTCCGGAAATCCCCCCGGTGGTGGCGGCACTATTCCGGGTGTTGCTGTTAACGGTAAAATTTATTATCAACAAAATTGTTCGTTATGTCATGCAGCTGGAACAGATGATATAACTAGTGCTTTTGGTGCTATTGATCTTGCAAAACAGCAATCAAAAATTTCAAGTGACATATCACAACTTGACACTATCTATAACACCATGGGACGTTTTAATAATATTGATCAGCAACGTGTTGATGATTTAAAGAAATACCTATCGGGGCTTTAGCCGACTGTTTTTTGCCAATTTAGGATGTAATAATAAGTATCTTTAAAAAACTTATTTGTATAGAGAAATTACATGGAAGCGTATAAAAATATAAAACTACTATTAATAAGTCTGTTATTGAGTATCGCATTAAACCAATTAGCTAATGCCAGCGAAGTTAAACCGTTACAGTATTCTAAAAAAGGTGCTGATAGTTGTTTGAAATGTCATGATGAAGATAATGATTATCCCATTTTACCATTGTTTAAAACCAAGCATGGTGAGCGCCATGATAGTCGTACACCAATGGCTAAATTACAATGTGAGACCTGTCATGGTGCCATTGGTGATCATAAAAAAACGGCTAAAAAAGGCGAAAAAAAATCACCCATTCGAGCTTTTGGTTCCAAAGCATGGACACCCGTTGCCGAACAAAATCAAGTCTGTTTAAATTGCCATAATAACACTGCTAGAAATAATTGGTTTGGAGGCATACACGAGTCGGAGTCGTTGAGTTGTGCTGATTGCCATACCATTCACGTTCGGCGGGATCCGATGCTAGTGGCACGCACACAAGTAAAAAAATGCACTTCATGCCATTTAAAACAAAAAGCAGAATTTAACCGTCGTTCCGCACATCCGGTTCGGTTCTCAAAAATGCGCTGCAGTGATTGTCATAACCCTCATGGAACGGTTAGTGATAAATTAATTAAAACAGGCACTAAAAATCAATTATGTTATCGCTGTCATGCTGAAAAACGCGGGCCCTTACTCTGGGCCCATGCCCCGGTTAGTGAAGACTGTACTGTCTGTCATAACCCTCATGGTTCGATGCACCCGTCTTTGTTAAAAAAACGGCCACCATTATTGTGTCAACAATGCCATGGTTCTGCTGGACATCCCAGTGCGCTGTATTCTGGTGCTGGCCTACCCTCGGGATCATCAACAACGCAGCGTAAATTTTTATTGGGGCGGAGTTGTTTAAACTGCCACTCTCAGATACATGGTAGCAATCATCCGTCGGGAGTGAAATTATTACGTTAACGGTAATTTGAATTTTTGTATTGAATTATTTACTTTGCTAAGTATAGGGATGGTTAACTAGGAGAGAAAAAAATGCCATTTTCTGTGAAATACTCGATTGTCGGTTTTTCTTTTTTGAGTTTATGGCTATCCGATTTTGTTTTAGCCGATGATCTTTCTGAAGGGTTGAATTTAAGTATCGATAAATCCAAATGGAAGTGTAACTATTGCCCAGATAATTCTGATGAACCGTGGTTTTCAGAAATTAATTCAGGAATCGGTTTTGTTAGTAACGATTCTTATAAATTTGGTGAATATAATGGCCTTTATAAAAAATCAGCATTTTTAATTTTTGATGTTGATGCAATGTATCGTGACGAAGCGGCCAATTATTTTTCGATTCAGGCATTTAATCTTGGTTTGGAAACACGTTCAGTTACGATGCAGGGTGGTCAACAAGGAAAATACAATGTTAATCTCAGCTTAGATAATATTAACCGTTATCAGCTGGACACCGCCAGAACAGTCTACAATGGCACAACAAACCAAAGCTTGCCTGCTACTTGGGTTGATGGTGCCACAACAGCAGCCATGAGCAGTTTAGCGCAGGATTTACATAATATAAATTATTATACCAAGCGAAGTCATATTTCGTTGGCAAGTAATGTTATTCAAAATAAAAAATGGAATTATGATATTAAATTCAACCGTCAAACAAAGAAAGGCAAAACACCATTTGCAGCAGCAATTGGTAGTACTTTTGCCGATGCTAAGTCGGCAGTGTTGGCCAAACCGCTAGACTATACAACGGATCGGTTTGAAGTCTCGGCACATTATAATCACAACACATTAAATGCTTCTGTTTCTTTGGTTAATTCAGTATTTAAAAATAATTATAATTCATTAATATGGGATAATGCTTTTACAACAGGAGCTAGTACTGGGCAAATAAGTTTAGAACCTGATAATCAAATGCAACAGTTGATGCTTAATAGCCAATATCGAGGGTTAAGTGATATTATTATTAATGGCTCGTTTTCTATAGCCAAGCTAACGCAAAATCAAACATTTTTACCCTATACCACTAATTTAGCGTTAACGACCACAGCACTACCAAAAAACTCATTAGATGCCAACGTTGATGTCATTAATGCCAATGCGAATCTTAATTGGGTTATAAATGAAAAATCAAAAATTAAATTGATATTTGAGCATCATGAGCAAGATAATAATACCGAACGTGCAACATACAGTTATGTCACGGCGGATAATGCGCTACTGGGTTCATCGAGGGCAAATCTGCCTTATAGTTTTCGAACACAAAAGCTAAAAATGAATTCCAGTTATCGATTTGAAAATAAAAACAAAATCTTAACAGGGCTTGAGTATGCTTTGTACGACAGAACCTATCAAGAAGTTAATCGTGCGATTGAAACTTCAATTTGGGCAAAATATGCTAATAAATTATCATCGGATATTAATTATAGTTTTAAAGTGAAAAGTGATAGACGTAAAGCCAATAGTTATAAAGTATTGACAGAGTTAAGTCCTGCTGAAAATAGCCAACTAAGAAAATATAATTTAGCCGATAAAAATACAATTAAAGCGTTATTAAATGTCAATTTTACTGCCTTTGATGATTTATTTATTAATCTTAATTTAGAGAAATCCAGTAATCAATATTCAAATTCAAATGTGGGCTTAGCTAAAAGTGATGATATTGCGTTAGCAATTGATATTCAATACTCAATAAATGAAGCACTGTCGCTTAGCTCTTATTTACAACAATCATTGATATCATCCACGCAATATGGAAGCACTAGTGCTGCTGGTTCTGATTGGTCAGCAGATAATAGCGATACAATATCAACTATCGGGCTTGGTTCCAATTATATCGTTATTGAGGATGAACTTAGTATTGGCTTTGATTTTGTTCATTCCAGTGCAAATGGTAAAATATCACTGACAGGGGCAACAGCAACACCATTGCCTGATTTAATTAGCAAACGAAATAGCTTAACAGTATACGGTGATTATAATTATGAAGAAGACATCACGTTTAAATTAAGTTATCGCTATGAAGAATATCAAGAACAAAACTGGAATTTAGATAACGTCGCACAAGGCAGTATCGATAACGTGTTAAATTTAGGCGAAATTTCTCCAAATTATAAAATTGGAGTATTGTGGACTAGTGTCAAATATGTATTTTAACGGGAATGACATGTAATCAGGTGATGTCATTCCCGTATGTCTTTAGCGGAAATCTAAGCTTTAAACTGAAATAAAAAATATACTGTTATTGCTGGCTCGCATAAAAATTAACTAATTGTTCGAAGGCTTCATCACCATATTTTTTCTTCATTTTTTTGAATTTTTTGGCCATTTTTTTACCCATTTCTCGTTTACCGTTGGCATAGTTTTCTAAAGAATATCTAATATAAGCTTTAGGTTGTCCCGCTAAAATTCCGGCATCGTCTTCCGCTGATGTTGCATTTTCTGAATGACACTTATCACAGTATTTTTTATGCAATTTTCGGCCTTTTTTTGCTAATGCCGTATCAAAACTCTGTTTTGTCGCTATAAATTTCTGTTTAGAAAAATAATTTGCTAACGCTTCAATGTCCTCTTTTGAGAGTTTTTTAGCGACATCTTTCATTGTTATTTTTTTATCTTTTAATTTTTTTGCCGGTCTTTGAGCTTTGCTATAGGAATTCATAGCCTCAATGAAATAAGCCTTTGAGATACCTGCGATATCTGGGACATGTTCATTTTTACTATTACCATTTTTTTCATGACAGTCGCTACATTTATCATTAATTAATTTTTCAATGTTTCCAGCCTGAACGTTGAATGACATTGAAGCAATAAATGCAAGAGCTAAAGAATAGGAAATAGTATTTAAGGTTATTTTTTTCATCGTGAATACTCCTTTTAAATCCATGAGGCATGTTATTTTTTACTAATTGCTTTTTGATAGTTGTCATCATTTTCATCGTCGGGCAATTCATGCGCGATACCTTGGTGACAATCGATACAAGTTTTTCCTTCTTTAATCGATTTTAGGTGTTTTTTTCGTGCGGTTTTATCTTGATCTTCTAAGCTCATGTAGTCAAAGTGATGACAGTTTCGACATTCTCGTGAATCTGTTTCTTTCATCACTTTCCAAACACGTGAAGCCATTTCTAAACGATTTTTATTAAATTTCTCTGGTGTATCGATAGTGCCTAATAGTTTATGAAAAACTTCGTTGGTTGCTTGGATTTTTCGAGCCATTTTATGAACCCATGATTTGGGCACATGACAGTCACTGCAAATAGCCCTAACCCCGGTTCGATTAGAATAGTGAATTGTTTCTTTATATTCTAAATAGACGTTTTCTTTCATTTCGTGGCAACTAATACAAAATTCTTCGGTATTGGTCGCTTCGACGATGGTATTAAACCCACCCCAAAATATAATTCCAATAAATACTCCAGTAGCTAATAATAGTCCTACTGAGTATTTTGCAGTGGGGGAACGTAAAAAATTCCATAAAGATTTAAACATGAAGTATCTCCCTATATAGAATGTTTAGTCTAATTATATTGTATGGTTTATTTTTCTCTTTGATCTGGATCAGCCGTAAAGCGCTAATTATTATAAACCAGTGAAACGGTGTTTTCTAAAATTGTAATGATCTGTTGTTTTATTTCAGTTAATTTAATATCGTCTAAACCTAATATCTCTAAACATTGTATGTCGGGCTCTTGAATTTCATCGGGCGATATAGCTGCTTGTATTTGATTGGAAACAGTATCGGCTATTTTTAGAATAGAGCTGGCTTCAACCAAGCTTAATTGGGAGAATGTTAAGTGATGTTCTGCAATTGGAGTTGTTAATGAGTCTGGCATATTCCATTGTTGTGTTAAAACTCGCCCAAGAGTTGCGTGGCTAAATCCAAATTGCTTTTTTTCTATTTGTGAAATATCGGCATCAGGAGATTGATCTAAAGTTGTTTTAATTTCACGTAATACTTCTCGTGATTGGTCCGGCAACACTAAAAACATTACGAGTTTACCAATGTCGTGTAATAATCCCATTACGAAAAAATCTTCAGTATCTTTAATTTTACAGTGTTCGGCAATTGTACGAGCGGCAATGGCACAAGCAATACTATGATGCCAAAAAGTATTCATATTAACCAAATCTGCTGGTATTGATTGGAATTTTTTAATAACAGCCGTTGTCATAACAATATCGCGTAGCTGTTTCATTCCTAGGATGGTAATTGCTGTTGGAATATTTTTTATTTGGCGTGGAAGGTTAAATAAAGAACTATTTACTATTTTCAGAACGCGTATCGTTAGAGCGGGATCCAGACTAATTTCGTTACCGATATCGTTAGCTGAGCTGTTTGGATCGTTGAGCATCGAGTTTAACTTAACGACAATTTCAGGCATCGAGAGTAATGTTAGGTTTTCTGATATTAGCGTATCGGGAGTCATTTATTTTGTTAACTCATTGTTATATATAGATTTGTTGTGTTAGTGCACGTTATACCTTGCGATTATAGATATGATTAATGTTAAGGCTGTTTCGTTAAATCACTTACTAAACAAGTATAATATAACTCTCTAATAATGCATTACGAGTGAGCACTAATAACTCGATTTGGGAGGAATATGCAAAATAATGTACAGAAAATGAATGAAACCTCAAGCTCATTCATTAGTGATAATAAACAGCTGCAGTTTAAGAAATTCATTACAAAGTCGCTCGTTGCAGGTGTATTTGGTTTTGGTTTAATGATATCAGCTGGTGTGGGAGTTATCCCTGAGATAACAGAAAACTCTAATTTTTGGTTTACTGTAGGCCTGCTGACCAGTTTTGTTATGTGGTTTAGTGCTCGGGAATTTTTTATTCGCGCATGGATAGCTTTGAAACGCCATGATACGACAGGGGATACTTTAATTGTTGTGGCTATTGTCGGTGCATGGTTGTATTCAATGTTTGTGGTATTTTTACCATCATTTATTCCACCATTGGCGCAACCCGTGTATTTTGACATGGTTGCTATCATTATTTGTTTAGTCAATTTAGTGTTGGCATTTGAATTTCATGTTAACAATAAAGTATCACATGCAATTGAGCGGCTTACCGGTTTGCAAACTAAAACCGCTGTTGTGATTCGTGAGGGCATTGCAACTCAAGTATCAACTCAGGACATTGCTATTGGAGAAACATTAAGGGTTGTGCCTGGCGAAATCATTGCTGTTGATGGTGAAATTGTTGAGGGTGAAACGACTATCGATGAGTCTATGTTAATCGGTGAATCGAGTTTGGAAAAAAAATCCCCTGGTGATACTGTTATCGCTGGTAGTATTAATAAAACAGAGAGTTTTTTATTTATTTCTCGGCGTATTGCTAAAGATACTTTATTATCTCAAATTATTGCAATGCTGCGCCGTCCACAATCGAGTAAACCGGCTGTATCATCATTAGTAGATAAAACAGTCGTTTTTTTTGTTCCTGGCGTTATGATAATTTCACTTATAACATTTGTGTTGTGGGCTAGTCTTGGTATAACGTTTGGGGTTAATGAGCCAATGAGCTACGCTATTGTTAGTGCGCTAACCGTTTTAGTGATAGCCTATCCAGGAGCTTTTAAACAAGCTTTACCAATAGCGAATAGCGTTGCTATTGATCGAGCTGCAAATTCTGGTATTTTATTTCGTCATGTCGAAACATTACAAGAAACCAGTAAGTTGGATCTTATTGTTCTCGATAAAACCGGTACGATAACGCAGGGAAAACCGGATGTGGTAGCAGTTCATACTGCTGAAAATATTGATGTCACTGAACTTTTGCAAGCAGCCGCGAGTGTTAACGTTCAGTCTGAGCATCCTTTGGCTCGTGCAATAGTATTGAATGCCAAAGAACAAGATATAGCACTAAACGAAATTGCTCAATTTAATGCGATTTCTGGTAAGGGAGTTAGTGCTTATATAGGCGAAAATATTATTTCGGTCGGTAACGACATGCTAATGAAAGACCAATGTGTCGATATAGAACAGTTTGCAGAATCGATTGAAACGTTAACGACGAATGGTGTTACACCGGTTTATGTCGCACGAAATAAACAACTACTTGGAATAATTGGACTAGCCGACCCTATAAAAGCTGATTCGAAAGCAGCCGTTCATCGGTTTATTCGAAAAGGGTTGTTAGTTGTGATGCTCAGTGGTGACAATAAGGATACGACTCACGCGATAGCAACTCAGGTTGGTATTACGCAAGTAATCGCACCAGTATTACCAGAACATAAAGTTGAGCATATAGAAAAATTAAAACGTGATGGTTTAGCTGTTGCTGTGGTAAGCAATGATGTACCGGCATTAGTTTCAGCTCAAGTTGGTTTTGCTCTTGCTAGTGCTAGTGAGCAAGCATTTGAAAGTGCCGATATTAATTTAATGCGTGGTTCTTTGTGCGGTGTTGCTGATGCTATCGATCTATCTTGCATTACATCAGACAATATACGAAAAACTATGTTGGCAGCTTTTATCTATAATAGTATTGGGTTACCGCTAGCTGCGGGTATTTTTTATCCGCTGTTGGGTGTTTTATTACCGCCAATTTATGCTGGAATAGCAATGGCGTTGGCATCGTTTATTATTATAAATCATGCTAATAGATTACCAGCGTTTAAACAGGCTGATGGATAATATGGATTACATCATAGGGGCTCATTATTATTTGATGGTTTTGATTAGTAAAATGATAGCGTTACATTAAAAAACAGGAATAACAGATGGTTTGGTGGGGAAAAATAATTGGTGGTGTTCTAGGGTACTTTATTTTAGGGCCCTTTGGTGCTTTGCTTGGCGTTATCGTTGGCAATCAATTTGATGCCGGTATGTATCGGCTTGGTAATTTTGATAGTTCGGCTAAAAGCTGGGTTTCTGGAAATCAGGAACGGGTTCAAACAACGTTTTTTACTGCATTGTTTTCAGTTATGGGGCATGTTGCAAAAGCAGATGGTCATGTTACTGCCGATGAAATTGCAATGGCGAAAAGTGTCATGCAGCAAATGTCACTTAATAAAACTCAAACACGTATTGCCATAGAGTTATTTAGTAAAGGCAAACAAGCTGACTTTCAATTAGATGAAATTTTAAAGCAACTCAAATTTGAATGCCGCCGACAACGAAACGTCATGCAAATGTTTTTGGAGGTGTTATTGCAAGCAGCTTATGCAGATGGGGTAATGCACCCAAATGAAAAAGTTGTATTACAGCATATTGCTGATGAATTAGGATTCACTGAGGCTGAATTAACGCATATCGAGGCAATCATTTTAGGCCATCAAAATGCAGCCAGCGCGGCTAATGGTATCTCATTAGACGATGCTTATGCGATATTGGATGTCTCAAAAAATGCCAGTGATGCAGAAGTAAAAAAAGCTTATAGACGAATGATGAATCAACATCATCCTGATAAATTAGTATCAAAAGGCTTACCTGAGGAAATGATAAAAATAGCAACGGAGAAAACTCAAGAAATTAAAGCAGCTTATGAAAAAATAAAAAATGCTTAATTATATGATACTGCTTAACTTTGAGATTCCAGCTATTAATACGACAGGTATTTTCAGCCGGAATCTACAAAAATCAAAGCAACAAAACTTCGAATAGTATCGAATTAAAAACCGGCTTTTCCTAAACTGGCGACGACTAAAATTAGTAATCCAATAGCGGTATTGATTGCGACTAAAATTCTAATTTGTGCTAATTTTCCGGCGGCAACTTGCCAGTTACCTTCTTGCACGGCAATTTTTAAACGTTTGTAAGGTGCAAAAAATACGTGCATAAATATTAATACCATAATTATTCCGAGCCAGTGCATCGCGATGACAAACATCGGGGCATTACTAAATCCTGCATAAGTATTAAATACCATATAATAACCCGTTGCTAAAATCGTAACGATAGCAATCCAAACCCATAGAAAAAATTTGTTAAAACAAAGTGACCACAATTGTAATCGTTCTGGTGGTGGTAGTAGTGAAGCAGCCGCTGGTCTCAGAATCATGTAGGCGAAAAACATTCCACCGACCCATATTACTGCCGCCACAAGGTGCAAGCTGATAAAAATTGACACTGTTATTTCTCCTGTTTAATAATTGCAACCCCGGGCGCATGTTTCGCTAACCACGATCGTACCTTTGATATTAATGGTTTATCCATTTGAGTAAAAAAATGATCCGCACCAATAACTTCCGTTTGAGAATAATTTCTGTTCTCTGCTCTTTTTGCTGCGCGTGCACGAGCAGTAGCAGATTTTATAACTAATTCTAAGTCGCGGCTACCATACAAATCCAAGATTGGAAGTTTTAATTGACTCAATGATTTTACGGCATTGAGTTTATCGTCAAATTTGAGGGAACTCATTCCGATAGCAACCAAGGCTTGTATTGGTTTTTTGGGTTTTTGAGACAAATAATAAACACTCATAACACTGCCGAGACTGTGTGCCACAATGACGATATTATTGATGTTTTTGTTGTTAAGAAACTGCACTGCAGCATCGAATCGGGCAGGCACTTCATCGAATAATGGGATGTAGTCCTTTAATTGCGCGTCATTTGTTAATATCGGCATTTGGATGGATAGCGTTGCCCAACCATAATTGGGTAGTTCACTACGAAGTGGCAGGATAACATCGTTCCAGTTTGGATGAACGCCCAGTCCATGAGCTAATATTACGCCTCCCAGAACCTTTTTAGTTTCTGATGGGGTATAAATGGCCATAAATTTTAATTTATTGGCCGTGAGCCATTGAGCTTCACCGGTCATGATGCTATTGCTGATTTGCTCTGCCCAGCGTTTCTCCTTGTCTAAATCAGAAGCAATTGCGTTGCTAAAAATTGGAAAAATTACTATTAAAATCAAAAAGATAGTTAATTTTTTTGTATTCATTTTGATATCCCTGATAATCCCTTGAAATTAAACTATTTTAGCCATTAATCCGCTTTTATTGCAATTTTCGCACTGGAAATGCTGAAAAAGTTGCGCTAATCAGGTAAAGTTCGCGGTTCATTTACGCGTATTAGCGGTTATTGGTTAATAATGGTTGTTACGTTTAACGATTACAGATTGTCGAGGTATTAAAAAACATGGCTGATTTCAAAATTGCACCGTCTATTCTATCTGCAGACTTTGCACGATTAGGTGAAGAAGTTGATAACGTGCTTAAATCAGGTGCCGATATCGTACATTTTGATGTAATGGATAACCATTATGTTCCTAATTTAACCATCGGGCCATTGGTGTGTGATGCGTTACGAAAGCACGGTGTTACGGCTGAGATTGATGTACATTTAATGGTTAAACCAGTGGATCGCATTATTCCTGATTTTATTGCAGCTGGCGCGAGTTATGTCACGTTTCATCCCGAAGCCAGTGAGCACCTTGATCGCACTTTGCAAATGATTCGCGAGGCAGGTTGTAAAGCCGGTTTGGTTTTTAATCCTGCGACACCTTTAGATTGTTTAAAATACGTTATGGATAAAGTTGACATGATTTTATTAATGTCAGTTAACCCGGGTTTTGGTGGCCAGAGTTTTATTCCGTCAACATTAGACAAATTAAAGGAAGTTCGTAAACTGATTGATGATAGTGGTTATGATATTCGATTAGAAGTTGATGGTGGTGTTAAGGTCGACAATATTCGTGAAATAGCAGCCTGTGGCGCGGATACTTTTGTGGCCGGTTCTGCTGTCTTTGGTGCAAAAAATTCTAGCGATGCCGATGTTTATAACACTGTTATCAAACAATTTAGAGATGAGCTTGCTAAAGTTTAAAGTTTACTTTAAGTACTATTTAAAGAAGTAGAAAGCTATGGCTGTTAAAAAACCTGAGATGGTATTAATCGATGTTGATGGCACGCTGGTGGATAGCGTGCCGGATTTGGCTTATTGTGTTGACGAAATGATGTTAGCGATTGGTCAGTCTGCCTATGGTGAAGAAAAAGTTCGCGAATGGGTTGGTAATGGTGTTGAGCGTTTAGTACGCCGGGCATTAATTGGTAAGCTCGACGGTGAGCCGGAGCAAGCATTATTTGAAAAAGCCTATCCGATATTTATGGATCTTTATTCGGATAATACTTGTAAACGAAGTTGCTTATACCCCGGTGTTAAAGAAGCGCTGGATTATTTAGTTGCCAGCAATGTGAAATTGGGCTGTGTCACGAATAAAGCCGCACAATTTACCATTCCATTATTGAAAACCTTAGGTATCCACGATATTTTTAGTATTGTTATCAGCGGTGACACGCTTGCAAAGAAAAAACCGGATCCATTGCCATTACTGCATGGCGCAGAATTTTTTAATGTGAAACCAGAAAATGCTTTAATGTTGGGCGATTCTATCAGTGATGTTAAAGCCGCTCGAGCAGCAGGATTTCAAATTATTTGCATGAGTTATGGTTACAACCATGGTGTTGATATTCACGAATCAAATCCCGATGCGGTGGTTGACTCGATGATAGACATTAAAGCGATACTGGAAGCCGCTTAATAACTCGAATAAAATTATTTATTAGTTTAATTTAAAACCTGGAGACAGCAAGTGAACCCATTCAAAGCACATTGGCGTTATAAGTCAGCAATGCACACGTGTGGGGAACAACTTCAGGTAAAATACAATGAATCAGGAACAATTTAGTCAATATCAAGCGCAAGGCTTCAATCGGGTACCGGTGGTACGAGAAGTTTTTGCCGATCTCGATACACCACTTAGTACTTACTTAAAATTAGCAAAAGGGCCTTACTCGTATTTATTCGAATCCATTCAGGGAGGAGATAAATGGGGGCGTTATTCTATTATTGGTTTGCCCTGTCAAACGGTCGTACGTGTCTATGACAAAACCATTAAAATGATTGAAAACAATCAAGTTGTTTCAGAACACGTGGTTGATGATCCGTTGCAATGGTTAGAAGAATTTCATGCTTCGTATCAGGCTCCTGAGTTAGATAAACTACCGCGTTTCATTGGTGGCCTGGTGGGGTATTTTGGTTATGATACTATTCGTTATATTGAACCGCGTTTAGGTGCGTGTCCTAATCCTGATCCCTTAGCTGTGCCCGATATTTTGTTTATGGTATCAAATGAAGTTGTGGTGTTTGATAATATTAGCAGTAAATTAATTATAGTTATCCATGCGGATACCCAACAAGAAAATGCGCTTGCGAATGCCAATAAACGCATTGATGAAATTGGTGAACAATTACATCAAATTATTCCACGTTCCATTTCTAACGTAACGACTAACAACAAAATAACTGAAGATGATTTTGTATCTGGTTTTACGCAAACCGAATATGAAAAGTCTGTTGAAAAAGCACGGCAATATATTATCGATGGTGATGCGATGCAGATAGTGTTATCGCAACGATTAACGATTCCGTTTGAAGCCGATCCGCTTGATTTATATCGGGCATTGCGCAGTTTAAACCCATCACCATACATGTATTACATGAATTTGGATGATTTTTATATTGTTGGTTCGTCTCCTGAAATTTTAGTTCACTTGGAAGATGATATGGTAACGGTTCGGCCATTAGCCGGTACGCGGCCTCGTGGTAAAAATGATGAGCAAGATAAACAGTTAGAAAACGACTTGTTAGCCGATCCAAAAGAATGTGCCGAACATCTAATGTTAATTGATTTGGGTCGTAATGATATTGGGCGTATCGCTGAAACCGGAACAGTTAAAGTAACCGAAAAAATGGCCATTGAACGTTATTCGCATGTGATGCACATTGTGTCTAATGTTGTTGGCAAGCTCGATAAAAAACATTCCGCTATGGATGTATTACGTGCAACGTTTCCCGCGGGCACATTGTCCGGAGCCCCTAAGATTCGGGCGATGGAAATTATTGATGAACTTGAGCCTATTAAGCGCGGCGTTTATTCCGGAGCGGTTGGTTATTTGTCGTGGACAGGAAATATGGACACCGCAATTGCAATTCGAACGGCGGTTATTAAAGATAAAAAATTACACATTCAAGCCGGGGCTGGCTTAGTGTATGACTCTGTCCCAAAAAATGAATGGGATGAGACGATGAATAAAGCGCGAGCTGTTTTTCGTGCGGCATCGTTAGCCGCCGCCGGCCTTGATAGTTTTGGCAAAAATACACTGGAGGATGAATAATGTTATTAATGATCGATAATTATGATTCCTTTACCTATAATCTGGTGCAATATTTTTCTGAATTAAAAGCCGAGGTTGAAGTGTATCGTAATGATAAAATTACGGTAGACGAAATTGCGGCAAAAAATCCGTCGCGCATTGTTATATCACCGGGGCCGTGTGATCCTAAGCAAGCCGGTATATCCTTGGACACCATCAAACATTTTGCTGGCAAACTTCCCATTTTAGGTGTTTGTTTAGGTCACCAAAGTATTGGTGAAGCGTTTGGCGGTAAGATTGTCCATGCTAAAAAAATTATGCACGGTAAAACCTCAATGATGTATCACAACAATAGTGGTGTTTTTAGTAATTTAACGTTACCGTTTGAAGCAACACGCTACCATTCATTGGTCATCGAAAAAGACAGCTTGCCGGATTGTTTTGAAATTACGTCATGGACTGAAACAGACTCGGGTGCTATGGATGAAATAATGGGGATTCGACATACTGACTATAATATTCAAGGTATCCAATTTCATCCCGAATCTATCTTGACCGAACACGGCCATTTAATGCTACAAAACTTTTTGGAAGACAAATAATATAAAAGGATATCACTATGGATATGCCAGCAGCGATTAATTCCGTTATTGAAAAGCGTGATTTAACGCAAGATGAAATGACTCAGGTGATGCACAATATTATGACGGGCGTTGCAACACCGGCGCAAATTGGTGGTTTTCTCGTTGGCCTGCGCATGAAAGGTGAAACGGTTGATGAAATTACCGCTGCTGCTAGTGTTATGCGTGAGCTGGCAACGGGGGTTGAAGTAACGGGTGAGCATATCGTTGATATTGTTGGCACCGGTGGTGATGGATCCTCAACGTTTAATATTTCAACCGCATGTACTTTTGTTGTTGCCGCTGCGGGTGGCACGGTCGCTAAACACGGTAATCGTTCTATCTCAAGCAAATCGGGTAGTGCCGATTTATTAGAAGCCGCTGGCGTTAGTTTAGAATTAAATGCCGAGCAAGTCGCTAAGTGCATTAAAGATGTTGGCATTGGTTTTATGTTTGCGCCAAAACATCATAGTGCGATGAAACATGCCATTGGCCCGCGTAAAGAAATGGCGGTTAGAACGGTTTTTAATTTACTTGGGCCATTAACCAATCCTGCTGGCGCTCCCAATTTATTATTAGGTGTTTACGATAAAGCGTGGCTTGAACCAATTGCTAACGTATTAAAAAATTTAGGCAGCCATCATGTCATGGTAGTGCATTCGGATGATGGCATGGATGAAATTAGCATGGCTGCCGCAACGCAAGTGTCGGAATTAAAAGACGGGGTGATAACAAATTATAAAATAACACCTGAAGATTTTGATATGCCACTATCGGATTTACAATCTATCGTGGTTAATGGCGCAACGCAATCATTGAAAATTATCAAATCGGTGTTTAACGGTGACAAAACGCCTGCTCGTGATATTGTGTTATTAAATTCCGGTGCGGCAATTTATGTCGCCGGTTTATGTGATTCGTTACAATCAGGAATTGAAAAAGCAAAACAGGTGATTGATGACGGCTCGGCGATGAAAAAACTGAACGATTTGGCACAATACAGTCAAAGTTTTTAAAACTATAGGACGGTTTTATTATGTCAGGTACTCCCGATATTCTTAAAAAAATACTTGCTACCAAACGAGAAGAAATCAACACGGGCAAATCCACAGTGAGTTTAGACAGTATGAAATCGCAAGCCAATGACGCACCAGCCGTTCGTGGTTTTATTAATGCGATTGAATCTAAAATTCAAAATAATCAAGCGGCCGTTATTGCTGAAATAAAAAAAGCGTCACCCAGTAAGGGCGTTATACGTGAAAATTTTGATCCGGCACAAATTGCAGCGTCATATCAACAAGGTGGTGCAGCTTGTTTGTCCATTTTAACCGATCAGCTTTATTTTCAAGGACATAACGATTACCTGAAAACGGCGCGAAATATTTCCAGCCTTCCAGTTATTCGAAAAGATTTTATAATTGATCCATATCAAGTATATCAAGCCCGCGCAATTGGAGCCGATTGTATTTTATTAATTGTTTCGGCATTAGAACAACAATCATTAGCCGATTTAGCGGATCTAGCACACGAGCTTACGATGGATGTCCTAGTTGAAGTTCACGATGCTGAAGAACTCCAACGCGCATTACAGTTGCCTTGTCCATTAGTCGGGATTAATAATCGTAATCTACGTACCTTTGAAGTAAGCTTACAAACAACAATCGACTTATTGCCTGAAATTCCAAATGATAAAATTGTAGTTACCGAAAGTGCAATTCATACTAAAGAGGATGTGCAATTAATGCGTTCTCATCAGGTAAATAGTTTTTTAGTCGGCGAAACATTTATGCGCGCACCTGAACCGGGTGATATGTTGCGCGAATTATTTAATTAATCAAAAGTTTGTATATGGATTTTTGTTAAAATCATACGGGAGTGACGACTGGTTTTATATTTCTATTACCCCGTCATACCGGTAGTGTTTTGAGCCGGCATCCATTGATGAGTTTAGAA
>CAZEPW010000004.1:0-110248 GCA_964514215.1 uncultured Thioalkalispiraceae bacterium | reverse complement strand
GTCCTGCGGCAGACGGCCTTTATTTGGTCATACCGATTCCATATCCTCACTTTAAAGGTGACCATAATCACATTGTTAATAAGTTGAAATTAATACGATAAATGTAGCTATAACGAAACTATAAAAATAGGGCAAAAAATATATTTAAACAAAAAGAAGACTTAGCCAAAGACTGATAAATTGAATATAAAATTTTATTACACTAATCAATATTCATATAAATTTATAACCTAACGTTCATCCAACTTTTTCCATGGTTTACTTGCTGGTCCAATATAGTCTGCATCGGGTCGAATCAGTTTATTATTTTCGCGTTGTTCCATTATATGAGCACACCAGCCCGTAATTCGAGAACACACAAAAAGTGGTGTGAATAAACTATTTGGAATACCCATTAAATGATAAGCCGTTGCGGAATAAAAATCCAAATTGGGAAACAAATTTTTCTGTTGCAACATAATTTGTTCAATTTTTTTAGAAATAGGAATATAACGCTTATCTTCTAACTTGCTCGCCAAATCACTAGCACATTGTTTCATAATAGGTGAACGTGGATCAGAATCTTTATAGACACGATGACCAAAGCCCATAATTAATTGTTTTTTTAATAATGCCTGTTTCACGCCGGCTTCAGCTTGAGCAACTGAAGTAAATTGTTCAATTAATTCCATCGTTGCTTCATTCGCACCACCATGAAGTTTACCGCGTAAAGTTCCAATACCCGCAACCACAGCAGAATAAATATCACTCAATGTTGATGTTGTAACCCGTGCGGCAAACGTTGAAGCATTAAACTCATGCTCAGCATAAAGAATGAATGATGTTGTTAATATAGTGCAATTAAACTTGTCAGCCGGTTGCTGCGTTAACATCATTAAAAAATATCCGGCTAAGGTATCTTCATCAGCACCCATTTCTGTATTTATCTCAATATTATTATAATGAAAATGATACCAATACAATAAAATCGACGGTAATATTGCAATCAACCGCTCACTAATATGAAATTGATTATTATGTTCAGATTCCGGTTCAAGACAGCCCAGACAAGAAACCCCGCTACGTAACACATCCATCGCATGAGTATTTTTAGGGAGTAATTTTAAGATTTTCTGCAATTCAATGGGTAACGGTCTTAATTTTTTCAGCCGTACAGAAAAATCCGTTAATTCTTTAACCGTTGGTAATATTTTGTAGAGTAATAAAAAACACACCTCTTCAAAACTGGCATGGTTCGCCAGATCGGCAATACTGTATCCGCGATAACTTAATCCAACACCTTGTTTACCAACAGTACTAATTGCCGTTTCGCCAACGCTAATACCCGCTAGACTGTTATCTTTTGGTTTCATCGTCGTCATTGTAGTTGCCTTATGTGTTTAAACTCCAACAAACATTCTGGATTAACCAACGCCGATAAATTGCTTACTGGACGATTGTGAATCACATTACGAACAGCCAATTCTGCAAGCTTGCCATTATAGGTTCGTGGAATATCGTGTATTTGTATAATTTTTGCCGGTACGTGAAATGGTGAGGTATTACTACGAATTTTCTGTTTCATGGTATCAATCATCACATCATCCAAAACCAGATTATTGTTTAATACAACAAACAAAACAATCCGTTGATCACCCTGCCACGACTGAGCAACAACAATCGCATCGTCAATAAAGTCAAACTGATCTAATTGTCGATAAATTTCCGCCGTACCGATACGAACGCCCCCCGGATTTAATGTGGTATCGGATCGTCCGTAAATCACCAAACCCTTTTGATTATCATGCTGTATAATTTTAGCATAGTCACCATGAGCCCAAATATCGCTATACTGCTCAAAATAAGCTTGATAGTACTTTTTATTATCAAGATCATTCCAAAAACACACCGGCATTGAAGGAAAAGCTGCACAGCAAACCAACTCACCTTTTTGATCATATACCGCCTCAGCTTGCTCGTTAAAAACCTTAACATCCATTGCCAATCCAAGCCCCTGTAACTCACCACGATAGACATTCGAAATAGGATTTCCCAGAGCAAAGCAAGACACAATATCGGTTCCCCCGGATATAGAACATATTTGCAAATCGGATTTGATTGATTTCAAAATATAATCATACGCTTGGGGTAATAACGCAGAACCAGTCGATAAAAGCGTGCGTAAACAGGATTTTTTAAACGTTTTATCCGTGATGATATTATTACTGTTTAGAATATCAATATACTTGGCGCTGCAACCAAACACGGTTATTTTAAATTTAGCCACAATTTTTAGTAAATGATTCATCTCGGGGTAAAATGGACTACCATCATACAACACAACCGTTGCGCCCAACGCTAAAGCACTAATCTGCCAATTCCACATCATCCAGCCAGTAGTCGTATAATAAAATAATTTATCAGCGCGTTTTATATTAGTGTGTAATGCTAACTCTTTATAATGCTGCACCAAAGTGCCACCAACACCATGAACAATGCACTTGGGAATACCAGTGGTACCCGAGGAATATAAAATATAAACAGGAAAATTAAAGGGCACAGGCTCAAAATCAATCGTTGTTTTATGATTGCTGTTTTTAGTAAAATCGTCCATCGAGATACCCAGCGCATTTAACTTAGAACATTTACCAAAGGGATAACCAACAGAAATCAAATAGTCAGGGTTTAATTTATTTTTTACTGAACGAACTTTGTCTTTAATGTTTATTTTTTTTCCTTTAAAATAATAACAGTCACAATACACTATTATTTTAGCGTGTATTTGCTCAAAACGTTCAATTATACTAGTTGCACCAAATTCTGGCGAACAACACGACCAAGTCGCACCAATGCTGGTACAAGCCAACATCGCCACAACCGTATCGGGAATATTAGGCATGATGGCAGCAACTCTATCACCCTTGCTTAAACCAGCTAATCGAAAAGCATGTGCCACTATTGCAACCTGTTGATACAACTCAGCATAACTCAGCGATTTTGTATCACCCAGTTCACTAACATAATCAATAGCAATATTCTCATCTTGATATCGTAATACGTTTTCAGCAAAGTTTAATTCACAACCATCAAACCATTTCGCCATAAACATTCCATCTGGTTGCTGTAAAACAGTATGCCATTTTTTGGAATAGTTAATATCAAAAAAATCAATCAACGATTCCCAAAATTGTTCACTATTGTCAATTGACCACTGATGTATTTCAGAATAGCAGGTTAATGTCGTAGTTGGATGAATCTCATTCCAAAACGCCACAAGCCATGATTGCTCAATGTCCTGTTGCTGTGCTTGCCAGATTATATTATTCATTAAATAGACTCACCAAAATTCTACAACTATTTAGGCGCTAATCGAATAGCACCATCAAGGCGAATTGTTGATCCATTGAGCATTGGATTTTCAACGATATGCTGAACCATTTGAGCAAATTCTTCGGCAACACCCAGTCTATGAGGATGAATAGTGGTATCAATTAGATTTTGTTTGATGTCATCCGACAAACCTTGCAACATCGCAGTATCAAATAATCCGGGGGCAATCGTCATCACACGAATGTTATGACGCGCTAATTCTCTGGCCATTGGTAATGTCATACTAACAATTCCCCCTTTCGACGCACTATAAGCCAATTGTCCTATTTGTCCCTCAAAAGCAGCTATTGATGCCGTATTAATAATCACGCCAGATTCTTCATCGTGGCTTTTAGAATGAATGTCATCATATCGCATACGATCAGCCGCAATACGACACACTCGAAACGTCCCCATTAGATTAACCGCTAATACTTTTTCAAAATCGCAACTTAACATCGTGTGCTCCGTGCTGAGCATTTTTTCGCTAAATAAAATTCCGGCACAATTCACCACCAAATTGATGCCATTAAATTTTTCAGTAATTGAATGTATCGCATTAGTGACCGATTCATCACTAGTCACATCCGTATCAAATGCTAACAATTGTCCATTTTTAAAAGCAACATGCGATTTAATTTTTAATTTGGAATGTTCAATCGCAGCTTTAAGATCAACAATTGCAACCTGAGCATTGGTTTTTAAAATTCGTTGCACCACAGCAAGTCCTAAACCAGAAGCACCTCCGGTCACTATCGCTTTAACATTATGCCACTTCATATTAGCCTTCCTGTTAATTTTCGTATTTTGAGATAAGCGAGATTAATCAATTTTTTTATGTCCGAGTAACTTTAAAACACTATTTCCTGTTTTAATAACCTGTTCGCGATCAACCCCGGTATGAATACCCATACCATTTAACATATACAACAAATCTCCTGTCGCTAAATTTCCACCAGAATTTAGAGAAAAATTGCAACCACCAATACCCGCAACCGAGCTATCAAACCGGTATATGCCCATTTGTAAACTACACAACACATTTGCTAAAGCCATGTTATGATTATCGTGAAAGTGCATAATAATATTATCAACATCGATAACATCCAAACAAGCCTCTAACAAATTCTCAACTTGCAACGGATTAGCCTTGCCCGTGGTATCGGCTAACGAAATTTCATCACAGCCCATGTCCTTGAGTTTTTTGACTAAATCAACGACTCGATTAACATTGATATCACCCTCAGAAGCACAATTAAAAGCACAGGAAATATAAACACGGACGTATATATTATTATTTTTGGCATTTTGAATCAGATAACTCATTCTGGATAAAGACTCTTGAATGGAACAATGAATATTTTTTTGACAAAAAGTTTCAGACGCAGAAGTCAAAAAAGCCAAAGATTTAACACCACATGCGATAGCCCGTTCAAATCCGACGCTATTGGCAACCAAAGCTGAAAAGCGACATCCGGCATAAGGATAAATAGACTTAAAAACGGCTTCAGCATCGGATAAATTAGGTACCAATTTATCACTGACAAAACTAGAAAATTCGATAGCAGAAAAACCACACGCATTAAGATTTTTAATAAAATCAACCTTCTCAGCAGTAGTCAGCATAACGCGTTCACTTTGAAGGCCATCCCGAGGCGCAACTTCGGTTATTTGTACATAATCCTTATAATAATGTTTCATTTAAGTCGCCAACATTAAAATTATTTCATCCATGAAGGTTTCGATTTTTCTAAAAAAGCCCTGATACCTTCTTGAGCCTCTTTTGAACTTCTGGATTGTGCTAAAATTCGAGCCGTATCTTCAACAAATTGTTTATCCTTAATGCTATATTGCTGTATTAACGATTTACACTCGCCTAAGGTTTCAGGCGCACACGATAAAAAATGCTGCACTTGATGTTCAACTTCGTGGTTAAGATTTTTCGATGGCACAGCATCATGAATGATATTAATTTGTTTTGCCGTAACACTGCTAAACTGTTCACCACTTAGCATATATCGCCGAGCTTGCCTTTCGCCAATAGAGGCCAAAACATAGGGCATTATTGTTGCTGGCAATAGTCCCAGTTTTAATTCACCAAATGAAAAAACACTTTGCTCGCTAGCAATAACAACGTCACAACAACATAATAAACCGATGCCTCCACCAAGCGCACCGCCGGATACTTTAGCGATAGTTATTATTGGTAAGTTGTTAAGTTGATAAAATAAATTGGCTAAATGGTATGCTTCATCAAAATTTTTATCATCATTTATCTGGCTGGTCTGTAGCATCCACTTTAAATCAGCACCACCACAAAACCATTTTCCCACGCCACTAATAATAACAACCCGAATAGTATTTTGTGTTGCAAGCTGTTTGAGATATTCAGTAAATCGAATGATTAACTCTTTGTTCAGTGTGTTTATTTTGTCTGGCCGGTTTAATATTAATTCGCAAACATCATCTTGTTGCATTTGAAATAAAATGGGCTCAGACATAATGCGTCACATCCTAAACACGGGATTATTTAACCCCTGTTCCAAAGGTTTTGTTTGAGCTAAAATAAGACCACGCGCTAAATACTGACGCGTCAACAAGGGATCAATAACACCATCATCCCATAAACGTGCTGTTGAATAATATGGACTACCCTGATGCTCATATTGATTTTTAATGTTATCCATTAAATTTGAATCGGTCGTTGTTTTTTTAATTTGACTAATCAACGAAGCCGCAACGTCACCCCCCATAACAGAAATTCGCGCATTCGGCCAAAGCCATAATTGTCTAGCACCAAATGCCCGGCCACACATTGCGTAGTTACCAGCGCCAAACGAGCCACCAACAATAACCGTAAACTTTGGAACCCGAGAAGTCGCAACAGCAGCAACCATTTTGGCTCCGTCTTTTGCAATGCCATGTTGTTCGTAATATTTGCCCACCATAAACCCGGCAATATTTTGCAAAAAAACAATCGCAATACCACGTTGATTACATAACTCGATAAAATGCGTTGCTTTTAACGAAGATTCCGAAAATAAAATGCCATTATTTGCTAAAATACCAACCTGAATCCCGTGTATTTTGGCAAAACCACAAATAATAGTTTCACCATAAAGTGCCTTAAACTCATGAAATTCCGAACCATCAATAATACGAGCGATAATTTCATGAGGGTTCATAATAACCTGTAAATTTGTTGGAATAACACCGTAAATTTCTTTAGAGTCATAAAGCGGTTCAACTATATCGTTAAACGTTAACTTATTGCTCTTTAAGATTGGTAAGTGCTTTACCAACTCACGACATAATTCCAGTGCATGAGAATCGTTATCGGCAAGATGATCGGCCACTCCCGAAACACGGCAGTGCATGTCTCCCCCTCCCAAACTTTCAGCATCAATGATTTCACCAGTGGCAGCTTGTACTAATTCGGGACCACCTAAATAAATTCTGCCTTGATTTTTAACGATAATGGTTTCATCACTCATCGCCGCAACATACGCACCACCCGCAATACACTGACCTAAAACCACTGAAATCTGAGGAATCGCTTTTGCGGACATCCGCGCCTGATTATAAAAAATTCGCCCAAAGCCCGAGACATCTGGAAATATTTCATCTTGAAGCTGCAAATAAGCACCACCGGAATCAACCAGATAGATACACGGTAATTTATTTTCTAATGCAATCTGCTGTGCGCGTAGGTGTTTTTTAACCGTAATCGGATAATAAGCACCGCCTTTTATAGTCGAATCATTCGCAATTAACATCACATAATGATTTTCAATAAGACCAATGCCGGTTATGATTCCGGCAGCAGGCAACGAATCATCATAAAGTGCTTCACCTGCTAAACTGGATAACTCCATAAAAAAACTACCAACATCAAGTAAACTACTGATTCTATCTCTAACCAACAGTTTACCGCGCTTAATCTGTTTCGCTTTTGCCGTTAGCGAACCACTTTCGTGTACTTGCTTGATTTTATTTTCTAATTCATTAACCAACTTTGTCGTATAAGCATAATTTTGTTGATATTCATCCGATGACACTTCGATTTTTGATTTAATTATACTCATACTTCAATCGCAATCGCCATTGCTTCACCGCCACCAATACAAACACTCGCAATACCTTTATGACAAGCTCGATCAAGCATCGCGTGTATCAGTGTAACGACAACTCGACAACCACTGGCTCCGATAGGATGTCCCATAGCACAAGCACCACCGTTAACATTCACCTTATCATGATCCAAACCAAGGGTTTTAATTGCAGAAATAACAACAACAGAAAAGGCTTCATTAATCTCAAACAAATCAACATCATCAAGTGACCAATTTGCTTTACGCAACACGTCTTCAACAGCACCCGGAATAGCCGTGGTAAATTCCTCTGGTTGCTGCGCGAAACTACTGTATGCCACAATAGTTGCAGAAATACTTTGATTAAATAAATTTGCGTATTGAGCATCAACCAATAAGCACATAGCCGCGCCATCTGAAATTGATGATGAATTGGCTGCAGTAACACTACCCTCTTTAGCAAAAGCCGGTTTTAATTTAGGAATTTTTGCAATATCCGATTTATAAATTTGTTCATCTTGTGATATTTCATCAATAACAACAATTTCGTTGTTAAACTTACCGGATTTAGTTGCAGCTCGAGCACGTTCAACCGATTCAATTGTAAATGCATCTTGTTGTTCGCGGCTAATGTTATGTTTTTTTGCGGTTGCTTCAGCAAAAACGCCCATTAACTTGCCATCTTTATAGTTTTCTAAACCATCATAAAAAAGATGATCAAGTAGTTTTTGATGCCCCATACGCATGCCCTGACGTGCCTTATCACCACTCACTAAATAAGGCGCATTACTCATTGATTCCATGCCACCGGCTAACACCGCAATCGAATTTCCAAGCGTAATTTGATCAAAAGCCATCGCTAGTGTTTTCATGCCTGAACCACAGACCTTATTTATCGTTGTACAAGGAATATCATTTGGGAGCCCCGCTTCTAATAAAGCTTGTCGTGCCGGTGCCTGGCCTACTCCGGCACTCAAAACGCAACCAATATAACACTCGTCAATTTTTATTTTATCTTTTACCAATAGCTGTTCGGCGACAATATTTTTAATTAGCCGTGTTGCTAAATCAGGGGCTTGAATGTTTTTAAATTGCCCCAGATGCGAGCCAATAGCTGTTCTTTTGGCAGAAATTATCACTACTTTATTCATTGTATTTTTTACTATTTGAATAATTTATATAAGATATCACGATAATCCAATTACAATTTATAGCAAACACAAAAAGGAGTCTTCAGTAGGCCATACCAGTTCCATATCAGGCATCAGTAAAATATCATTAACGTATGCTTAATTTATATTTTGATACTATTGTGTAAGTTAACGAAACAACACTAATAAAATAAATTAATAATAGTTAGGGTCTTTATTAAATAATTCACGTCCAATTAACATTTTTCTAATTTCATTGGTGCCGCCACCAATTTCATAAATTTTTGAATCACGTAATAATCGACTAGCAATTGAATCATTCATATAGCCTAAACCACCAAGGGTTTGTATTGCTTCTAACGATACGCTAACCGCCGCGCGTGAGGCATACAATGCACAGGCAGCAGCATCGGTACGAGAGGGATTACCATCATCAAAAGCCTGCGCCGTTCGATACGTAAATGCCCGGGCTGATTGCAATGCAGTATACATTTCTGCCATTTTTGCCTGCATTAATTCAAACTGACCAATTGCTTGGCCAAATTGCTTGCGTTCTCTAACATAGGGCAATGATAAATCTAATGCCGCCTGCATTAAACCAATGGGGCCGGCTGATAATAATAAACGTTCGCTATCTAATCCCGACATCAAAATTCTGACCGCCTCATGTTCTTCACCGAGTAAATGACTCTCTGGAATCTTACAATTATCGAAATACAACTCACAATTATCAGCACCTCGCATTCCGAGCTTGTCTAACTTCTCGCCTCGCGTCCAACCTTCGATACTATCATCCAGTAAAAATGCACTGATGCTATGAGAGCCACGACTTTTATCAGCGGTTCGCATATAAACGATAATGACATCAGCACCATTACCATTGGTGGTCCATTTTTTGGTGCCATTAGCAAGCCAATAACCCTGCTTTTTTTCAGCAGAACAACTCATAGAACCAATAACATCCGAACCTGCACCCGGCTCTGACATTGATAATGCCCCTAAAAATTCCCCACTACAAAGTTTGGGAACATACTGTTGGCGTTGTGATTCATTACCGTGAACGTATAAATTATGCAAACAAATATTACTGTGATCGGCATAAGAAAACCCCACCGTACCCGATGCACGACTAAACTCTTCAATTGCAACCACATGATGCAAATAGCCCAGTTCTAAACCGCCAAATTGCTTGGGTATCGTTACACCAATTAAACCTGCATCGCCCATTTTTTTCCATAACGTACTGGGTATATTATCTTCAACATCAATTTTGGCGGCTATCGGTTTAACGTATTCATCACAAAATTCTTTTATTTTTTTACGAAAGTCACTTACATCCATTTCACTCATCCTATTGCATACTAGAAAGTCTTAATTCATTTAAACCATTCCAGAATACATTAACGGCATCTAACATCTCATTTCCTGATGCTATAAAGTCATCTTCATTAATATCCCGATCAAAATATATATCTTCTAATTCATCCAAGGTATGTTTTGCATGTTGAGCTTCAATTTTATCATGGCTTGTAAAGAAAAATAACGGTACATCCTTATTCGATTTTTTTTCATACTGAGTAAAACCTGCTATTAATTCTTTCCAAAAACCCGCTGCGGCCCAATTTTCAACGGCAAAACTCGAAGCCTGTGAGATAACATAATCCTCATTAGCATATAATCGATTTAACTCATCACAAAAAAATAACGTACTTTTAGTTCCATGTCGTCGCTTACCAATATCCTTAAACTCAAGACCAATACTTTTTGCCAATTGTAACAACCACTCAAAATGTGCCGCCCGAAAATGATATGTGCCACCTTCAACAGTACCCTCGGAGGATACTAGTGAATCACTATTTTTATGATTATTACGATATACCACACCTAACTCATTAACCAAAATCTGTTTTGAAGCTCGCATACTGTCAAGAGAATCAGCATTAATGGTTTTTAATAACTGAGCAATTAAAAACAAATTAGAAAAAACTGAAAATTGTATTATAAATTCTTTTAAATGTAACGAAGTCATATCGCCGCTACTAAACCAAGAGGTATATTTATTATTACAAATAACAGAATGTTGTAATAACTCTAACTTTATTCGTGAATAGAAACTAATAAAGCGTTGTCCCTTCTCAACACTATAACCAGGTTTTTGTTCAATTATAGCTTCTAAGGTATGTGACGTTATACCTATTAAGTGTTGCTTATCAGCAAAATCTTTCATTTCTAGTTTAGATAAACTCATAAAAAAACCTAGTTAATAATTTATCACTCTTACTTAATAAGTTTAGCAGTCATTTCCCTGAATATTACGTTAATTTTAATAATGAATTTTCTAATAAAAATACAAGATGGCGGGTTCAACGACTCTTTTCTATACTTAAACTAACTTTAAGTTTTAAAGCAATTAAACATTATTTCATTATAAATATTGATATATAACATGGTGATAAATGAATGATATAAACAATAATTCAATACTTACTAATGGTTTTGAGTTTATTGAATATACAGCTGAAAACACCCAACATTTGTCCACTTTATTTCATACACTCGGGTTTAAATTAGTTGCGCGCCACCGTTCAAAAAATGTTGAATTATTCCAGCAAGGTGACACCAATTTCATTATAAATCATGAACCAAATAGTTTCGCACAATCATTTTCTCGAATTCATGGGCCGTCAGTCTGTGCTTTTGCTATTCGAGTGCAAGATGCAAACTTGGCATTTGAACGTGCAGTGCAACTTGGGGCAAAGCCTTATAACGGCACTTCAGGCCCGATGGAACTTAATCTACCGGCCATTCACGGTGTTGGAAACAGCTTACTCTATTTAATCGATCGCTATGGTGAAAAAAATATATACGATATTGATTTCATCCCAGTAGAACAAAACTCGGTTACTAATGATGCGGGAATTAAATCAATTGATCACATCACCCATAACGTGCATCGGGGTAGAATGGATGAATGGGCTGGATTTTATCAACGACTGTTTAATTTTAAAGAAATTCGATATTTTGATATTAAAGGTATTAAAACCGGATTAAAATCACGAGCAATGGTTAGTCCCTGTGGAAAAATTCGTATTCCCATTAATGAATCTACCGATGATAAATCTCAAATCGAAGAATACCTTCATGCTTATCATGGTGAAGGTATTCAACACATTGCTTTAGTCACCGAAAACATTTATGACACTGTAGAAAAATTAAAATCCAATGGCATCAAATTTTTGGATGTACCCAACAGTTACTATGAATTAATTCATCGCAGACTACCCGGGCATCATGAAGATATTAAACGAATGCAACAGGATAAAATATTAATCGATGGTTCGGTGGATGACACCGAAAACCTATTACTGCAAATATTCACCGAAAATGTTATTGGCCCAATATTTTTTGAAATCATCCAGCGCAAAGGTAACGACGGTTTTGGTGAAGGTAATTTTCAAGCGTTATTTGAATCCATTGAGCTAGACCAAATTAAACGTGGTGTTCTCTAGTGGAGAATAGTCAATGAGAAAATGGATAACCTTACCTCAATCTCAAGGAATAAGCTCACGTCAGGCACATACCAATTTGCCTGATAACAGCTTTGAGAGAGAACTCGGAAAACACGGGTTTAACGGCCCGAGTTGTCACATGTATCACCGTCAACCACCAACAAACTGGACAGAAATAAGTGGTTCACTAAAGCATCATGCGTTTAATAGCAATTTAATCAACGACTCGAGTAATTCACCTTGGGAAGCATTTCCACTATTAAGTAATAACCATCTAAATTTCAGAATATGGAATTGCAGCTTATCGATGGATCATCTCGTGCGTAATGCCGATGGCGATGAATTGCTGTTTTTGCACTCCGGTCAGGCAGAATTCTATTGCGATTACGGACACCTTTATATGACACAGGGTGACTATGTCATGATACCCAAAGGCACAATGTGGCGTATCGAGGTTGAACAGAGTATCACCATGATACTTATCGAAGCAACACAACAAAGTTATCAATTACCCGACAAAGGTATTGTTGGACAACATGCACTATTTGATCAAGCTGTTTTTGATATTCCTAAAATTGATGATGCCTTTATCGCACAACAAAACAATAACCATACTAGTGTTTTGATTAAACGCCTAAACCAAATATCAGTCATGCGCTATCGTTATAATCCGTTGGATGCAATTGGTTGGCATGGTACATTAATGCCCGTTAGACTTAATTGGCGAGATATACGCCCGCTGATGAGTCATCGTTATCATCTTCCTCCGTCAGCACATACCACCTTTGAAGCTGAACACTTTATAATATCAACATTTGTTCCAAGACCAATTGAATCCGATCCTGATGCGTTAAAAGTCCCTTTCTATCATAGCAATGATGACTATGATGAAGTTATTTTTTATCATCAAGGAAAGTTCTTTTCAAGAGATGACATCAAACCCGGTATGATTACATTACATCCATCGGGTATACCTCACGGCCCACACCCGAAAGCCTACGCACAAGGAAAGTCCCATGAGCGTAAAGATACAAATGAAGTAGCAATCATGATCGATAGTCGTCATCCATTAGATATTAATACTAATGCAACTGTAATTGAAGATTTTAACTACATCAATTCCTGGAAATAAATAGGACAACCTAAAATGAAATTAGCAAGCCTAAAACAATCTAATGAAAAGTTGAACCGCGATGGCTTGTTAATAGTGGTTGATAAAAAACTGCAATTAGCAGTGAAAGTTCCTGACATTGCCCAATCGCTAATACATGCCTTAGATGACTGGAAAACAACACAGCCAAAACTACAGGAAATATATCAAGATCTTTGTTCAGGAAACAAAAGTTTGATAAAAAAGGCCATTGCAGTAGATTTCAATTTACTAAGCTCACCACTTCCCCGAAGTCCTCAATGGCTCGATGGAAGTGCATACCTGTCTCATGTTAGACGAGTTAGACAAGCTCGTGGTGCTGAAATGCCTGAATCGTTTTTAACCGATCCACTGATGTATCAAGGCGCTTCGGATTCATTTCTAGCACCTTTCGATGATATTCCGTTACAAGACAATGACTGGGGATTGGATTTTGAAGCAGAAGTTGCAGTGATCACCGATGACGTAGCAATGACAACTCCCATTGAACATGCAGAACAACACATTAAGTTAATTATGTTGGTTAATGACGTATCATTGCGTAATTTGATTCCAGCAGAATTAGCCAAAGGTTTTGGGTTTATTCATGGTAAACCCAGTGGTAGTTTTTCGCCAATAGCAATAACGCCCGACGAATTATCGGATAGTTGGGCTAAAGGAAAATGTCATCTACCACTGCATACTTTTTTAAATGATACTTTATTCGGAAAAGCCAATGCCGGCACCGATATGCAGTTTAGCTTTAATGAGTTAATCTCTCATGCCAGTAAAAGTCGCAGACTTGCAGCCGGAACCGTGATAGGCTCAGGCACAGTATCAAATAATGATGAAAGCAAAGGTGTTTCGTGCCTTGTTGAAAAGCGAGTAATAGAAATAATTAAAACAGGGCGTGCGATTACGCCCTATTTAACTCACGGAGACAAAGTCCATATCGAAATGAATGATATAGACGGTAATAGTATTTTTGGACCGATAATTCAAAATGTTAAACAAATTGCATGACTAACGCCAAAATACAACTCTACGACTATTTCAGAAGTTCTGCTGCATATCGAGTACGCATTGCATTAAATTTAAAAAACATTAATTATAATACTATTGCTGTTGATTTAACAAAGCAAAGCGGAGAAAACTGGAGCGAGAAATATTTAAATATTAATCCTCAAGGTTTTGTACCGACACTGCATGATGCTAACTCTTTACTAACCCAATCACTAGCAATCATTGAGTACCTCGATGAGAAATATCCTGGTCCACCATTATTGCCAACAAGCATCAATAAACGAGCCTTAGCACGAAGCATGGCACAATTAATCTGTTGCGATATCCACCCATTGGATAATTTACGAGTGCTGGACTATTTACGAAATGAATTATCCTGTGATAAGTCCGCTATTGACACTTGGTATTGTCATTGGATAACACAAGGATGTCAGGCAATAGAAACATTGTTACACAAACGCGAAAAATCTTTTTTATTTTGTTACGGTGATTCACCAAGTGTCGCTGATATTTGTCTGATACCACAACTTTATAATGCAAAACGATTCAATTGTGACACATCTCAATTTCCATTGCTTAATGCCATTGAATCTAACTGCAATGCACTACTCGCTTTTGAAAACGCGTTGCCTGAAAATCAAATTGATTCAAAACACTAATGCAAACTAACTATCCATCATTAAAAAAAGCATTAGCTCAAGAGCAACCACTACAAATTGCCGGTGTAATAAATGCTTATTGCGCTCTACTAGCCAAAGATAGTGGTTTTAAAGCCTTGTATTTATCCGGTGCTGCTGTAGCAAACGCCTGCTTTGGAATACCCGATATCGGACAAACAAAATTTGATGATATTTTAACTGAAGCATCTCGAATAACGAAAACCTGTCAACTACCATTACTAGTTGATTTAGATACCGGCTTTGAAGATGAAGTCTCAGCGGAGTTTATTTTAACGCAATTAAATAAAATTAATGTCGCCGCAATCCAAATAGAAGATCAAATCCAAAACAAGCGTTGTGGCCACCTTTCAGGAAAACAGTTAATTTCTGTTAATAATATGAAAAATCGACTGACTAAGTTTATAACATTAAAACAAAAATATAATATTGAGATAATGGCACGTACTGATGCGTATTCAGTTGACGGTTTTGATGCAACATTAAACAGAGCATTAGAATATCAAGCCATTGGTGCTGACATGATATTTGTTGAGTCATTATCAAGCTTAGAGCAATATGCAACAATCTGTCAGACAGTCGATATTCCAGTGTTAGCCAATATCACTGAATTTGGGCAAACGCCATTATTTACCGTTTCAGAATTAGCTTCGGCAAAAATTGCCATGATACTCTATCCACTAACAGCTTTTCGTGCCATGAATCAATCGGCACTCACCAGCTATACAACATTAAAAAAACAAGGTACTCAAGCAAGCTTAATTGATAAAATGCAAACGCGTGACGCACTATATCAAATTCTAAACTATAACCCCAAAAGCTAAAATGCCCAAACACATTAATTCAAAAAATTTTGATGTTGAATTAAAAAAAATTGTTCAATATTGTTATTCGGCATCAGAATTTTCCAATACAACACTCAAACATGCCCACACAGCACTACTCGATGCGATGAGTTGTGCCTTACTCAGTTTGAAAAATAATAATTGCACTAAACACCTTGGCCCAATTGTTCCAAATGCCGAACTTCATCAGGGTGCTAGGGTTCCGGGAACAACATATGAACTTGATCCAGTTCAAAGTAGCTATAATATAAGCTGCATGATTCGATGGCTGGATTATAATGATACCTGGCTAGCCAAAGAATGGGGGCACCCATCTGATAATATTGGCGCTATATTGGCTTGCGCAGATTATTACTCGCGCCATTCCGATACCACTTATACCATGCAACAAATATTAATCGCAATAATTAAAGCCTATGAAATTCAAGGTATATTAGCGCTAGAAAATAGTTTTAATGCACTGGGATTTGATCATGTCATTTTAGTCAAAATCGCATCAACCGCATTAGCGGTTATGCTATTAGGTGGCAATGAACAACAAATGATCAATGCATTATCAAATTCATTTGCAGATGGCGCAAGCCTGCGAATCTATCGCCACGGCGAAAATACAGAACAAAGAAAATCGTGGGCTGCAGCCGATGCCAGCAGCCGCGCAGTTCATCATGCTCTGAGAGCAATTAAGGATGAACCCGGCTACAGTTCGATATTAAGCGAAAAAAACTGGGGCTTTAATGCAGTAATACTCCAAAATAACCCCTTGCTCATCAAGCAGCAATACCAGCACTATGTTATCGACAATATACTCTATAAAATATCTTACCCTGTGGAATTTCATGCTCAAACAGCAGTTGAATGCGCGATAAAATTGTATAAAATATTTTTGGAGCAATACAATACCGATATCTCACGGATCAAAAAAATTAACATTTACACCCAACAAGCAGCAATGAAAATTATCAATAAACCGGATGAGTTACGAAATGCAGCCGACCGAGACCACTGCATTCAATATGCCGTATCAATCGCGCTGCTCAACGGTAAATTGCTAACCGAACATTATCATGATAACTATGCCTTTGAGAAAACTAACAGAGCTAACATTAGAACAATCACAAATAAAATGACAGTATTCGAAGATCCACAGCACACAGCAGATTATTATGATAGTGATAAAAGAGCCATTGCCAATAGAATTCACATAATATTTGATGATCAACAAGAATTTTCAGAGGAAGTCAGCTATCCGCTAGGACACAAAAAACGCCGTGAACAGGGCATGCCATTACTACAAGAAAAGTATCAACAGGCCGTTTTAAAGCATTACACTACAGAAAAAGCCCAGTTTATATTAAATTCGAATTCAAATTTTGAAAGTTTTTTATCCATGAAAATTACAGATTGGATGGCGTTAATGCAAAATTAAAATTTATTCCGTTAACTGTAAGTCTTGAATAACCGCCATAATAAAACGACATGCTTCTCCACCGGTTACGGCTCGATGATCAAACGTTAACGACAAAGGCATACGCTTATGAATTGATATTTCACCATTAACCGCACACACTTCATCTCTTGCCGTTCCGGCTCCTAAAATAGCAACAGTCGGAGGCACAACGATTGGATTAGCGTAACGTCCACCAATGCCACCAAAATTAGACAATGTAATCGTTTGCCCCCTAAGGTCTTCCGGTAATATTTTTCGTTCTTTTAAGCCTATTTTTAGCTCGTCAATTTTTTCTCTTAATTGAGCCTGTGAATATTGAGCCACATCTCGAATAACCGGTACAAATAGGCCCTCGCTGGTGTCAACCGCGATACCGATATGAACATGTTTTATAATTCTACGGCCTATCGAATGATCATCATACCAAGCATTTAATGCTCGTTCCGATTTGCAAGCCACCGTGATGGCTCTAATTAATCGAATGGTCGTATCTTGAGTTTTAGTCCAGGCAGATATATCTGCATCTTCATTTAATGTTACAGCTACAACTTGAGCATGAGCATTTGCCATGGTGACGGCCATCGCCCGTCGCACGCCTTTTAACGGTTGTAATTTTCCGACTTCATTTAATATTTTTGAAACGCGTTCAACATCTTTTGAGGTGATAGTACGATTTGGTCCAGTTGGTGTGATAACAGATAATTCCACATCACGCCTACGTGCTAAAGCGCGAACGGCAGGAGTTGCTTTTAAACCAATACCACTATTACCATTGCCATTCACCGCTTGCGCTTTTTCAGTTAACACTGTATTGCTAACGGGCATTTCACCGACAACCGAACCTTGATCTGATTTAGTATCCGTTTTTAGATTAGAATTAACTTGAGCTTTAGAACCAGACTCAGCATATTCAAGCAATGGATCACCGGTGTGGATAATATCACCTTCTTCACCAAAGAATTTACACACTATACCCGCTTGAGGACTCGGAATTTCAATAAGCGCTTTTGCAGTTTCAACCGTAACAATTGCCTGATCCAATGTTACAGTATCACCCTCTTTAATTAACCATTCTGCAATTTCGGCCTCAGGTAAACCTTCACCCAAATCCGGTAATTTAAAAATACTCATCGTAACCCCTGTTATTATTCATTCATACTCTAAAGCGGCCATTGCAGCACAAACAATTTGTTCAGTACTGGGCATATAATATTTTTCAAGTCGATATAACGGCATAATCGTGTCGTACCCTGTGACACGTTGCACCGGTGCTAACAAATACGTTAAACCGTATTCTGCTAACTGTGCAGCAATTTCTGCACCAACACCACAATTTCGTGCCGCTTCATGAATAATGACGCAACGCCCGGTTTTTTCGACCGACGTTAATATGGTTTTCATATCAAGCGGCTTTATGGTTGCAACGTCAATTACTTCAGCACTAATGTCTTTTAAGGCAAGTTGTTCCGCAGCTTGTAGTGTTTCGTGTATCATCGCCCCCCAACTAACCAAGGTAATATCACTACCTTCGGTTAAAGTAAAACAGACATCTAACGGTAATGCTTGTCCCGAATCGTCAATATGTTCTTTTTGCAATCGATAAATACGTTTTGGTTCTAAAAATACCACGGGATCAGGATCACGAATCGCAGCAAGCAATAAACCATATGCTCGCCCCGGTGATGATGGAATAACAACACGTAACCCGGGTATGTGGGCAAACATCGCTTCGGTACTTTCCGAATGATGTTCAGGAGCATGAATTCCACCACCATAAGGTGCCCGTAATACCATCGGACATGTTATTCGTCCTCGCGTTCGATTCCGCAATCGACTGGCATGATTTAACATGTTTTCAAACGTTGAATAAATAAAGCCCATAAACTGTATTTCTGCTACAGCAAGAATACCTTGGCTAGCCAATCCAACAGCCATACCGGCAATTAGGGTTTCAGATAATGGTGTATCAATAACACGCTGTTCACCAAATTTTTCTTGCAGACCATCGGTTGCACGAAATACGCCACCATTAATACCAATATCTTCTCCTAAACAAACCACGGTGTCGTTATTCGACATCTCCCATGAAAGTGCTGAATTAACCGCCTCGACAAGATTTATGTCAGACATCATCTTGTCCTTTTTTAATAACTTCATTGCGTTGCTCATTTAGCGCATGAGGAACTTTTTCATATAAGTAGTCAAACATCGATTCAGGTGCCTGTACTTGTGTATTCAAATAAACTTCAACTTGTTGTTCAACTTGAGTTTCACATGACAGTTGAATTTCATCTAAATCAGATGTTGTTATGATATTATTCGTCAGTAAATACAACTTCAATCTACTTAAAGGATCATATTGCCAGTGTTTTTGTAATTCTTCTGCAGAACGGTATCGTCCTGCATCATCTGCAGTAGTGTGATCGGATAATCGATAACTTAATGCTTCCAACACACAGGGTCCATCACCTGCTCGGGTTTTCTCGATTGCTTGTGATAACACCTCGTAACTAGCGATAACATCATTACCATCAAACTGTTGTGCACTAATACCAGCCGAAATAGCCTTTTGTGCCAAAGTTTTAGTTATTGTTTGCTTTTCTCTTGGCAGTGAAATTGCCCATTGATTGTTATTTATCAAAAAGACCAATGGAAGTTGCCAAACACCAGCAGCATTCATCGCTTCATAAAAATCACCTTTCGAAGTAGCGCCATCACCAATAACACAAACTGTTACGTTTGGTTTATTTTGTAATTTCATGGCATAAGCAATACCGGCTGCATGACACGTTTGGCTAGCGATAGGAACACATATTGGAAAATCTTGACGGGATTGTTGATAATCCATACCACGCTCATCACCACCCCAATATAATAAAATTTCACTCATCGTAATGCCGCGTGAAAACTGGGCGGCATAATCACGGTAGGTTGGAACCAAAATATCATCCGGTAACATGGCCTTTCCTAATGCTGTACCGATAGCTTCTTGTCCTAATGAAGAGGCATAGGTGCCTAATTTTCCTGTTCGTTGTAAATTAATGGATTTTTGATCAAATACCCGAGTAGCTAACATCATGCTATAAAATGAAATAAGTAAATCTTTGTCTAAAGAGGAATCACGACAAATACCATGAAGTTTTCCATTGTGATCCAGACACTGAGTATATTGAATTTTTAATTGATGAGGGTCAAACACGATTTTCAATATTCCATTATTAAGGATTAAATTTTATTCTCTAGTATTAACTCTAGTTCAATAACACTAATTTATCTGAGCCGCAGTTATAAGCAAATGATTTATTTAAAATAAAATAAATCACTTTAAAAAATAAATCATTTTATATAATTATGGTTTTATATTAATTAACACTAACTATGCTGTTAACTAAAACCACCGAACATAAAACTGAGACAACATGTGTAAGTCACTAAAATGTAAATAATTACAATTTTCACATCCATACAGCGTATTAATCGCATTGTGATTTCTTTAGACTATACTTCCAAGGTGACAAAAATGATAAATATACTTTATTTTTATAGCATATTTATCTCACGTTAAAATTTAATTCCCGTATATGTTATATCGAATTAACTATTGGATATTATTTCGATAATTGGAGTATTGATGTGAGCTTAACTGATAAAATTAAAAACTGGGCACTAAATAATTTACCGTTTATTTTTAGCATTATTAGAAATACCATTCCAATATTGAAATTAAAAAAACTGGTTGTTGTAAGCCGATATATCGACGTACAAGAAGTTTTAAGTAGACCTAATATATTTGGTGTTACTTACACTGAAAAAATGCGCATCATCACCGATGGTAGTAATTTTTTTTTAGGAATGAACAACTCAGCTAAATATACCCGCGATGTATCAAACATGCGATTAGTTGTCCGTCGTACCGATGTGGATAACATTATTGTTCCTATGGTAGAAGACTTTGCTAATTCCATTGTCACTAATTCAAATGGACAAATGGATATAGTTCAAGAGTTAACTCGAATCGTTCCAGTATTATTCACTGGATTATATATGGGAATACCGGGACCTAGCCACGATGAACTAATTGATTGGACCAGCACTATGTTTCAATACCTATTCTATCCTGATAATTCAACCGAGTTTGACGATAAGGCAGTGCAGTCGGCAAAAAAAACTCGAGATTATTTGGATAAATTAATTCAAGATAGAAAGCTTAACAATGAAAAACATGATGATATCTTAGGTCGCTGTCTCGAATTACAAACCAGTAATACTCCAGGTATGACCGACATTGACATTAGAAATAATTTACTAGGAATCATTATTGGTGCCATTCCAACGACCTCTAAAGCTGCTGCACTCGTAATTGATTACCTGTTAGATCATCCTGAACGATTAGCAATAGCACAATCCTCTGCTAAAAATGATGATAACGAAACCATTCGAAAAATTGTATTAGAAAGTTTACGCTTTAATAGTTTTGGAGCAGGAATATTTAGAACCACATTGGAACCCTATACCATTGCTAAAGGTTCATTTCGTTCAAAAAAAATTCCCAAAGGAAGTACCGTGATTGCATTAACACAATCAGCAATGCTCGATGGACGTAAAATTACTAATCCAAAATCATTTAATTTGAATCGAGCAGATTACCAATATATGCACTTTGGTTATGGATTACACACCTGTTTTGGTGAACACATCAATATGGTACAAATACCGATTATTGTAAAATCACTACTAAAATGTAATAACTTGGCGAGAGCCGCCGGTGAACAAGGTAAAATGAAAAGTATTGGCCAATTCCCTGCACATTTACACGTTCAGTTCGATGCCCCAAAACAATTTAAGAAAACAAACACAGCTACCGATAATAAACAACAGACTTTAATCAATGCTTAATATTTACTTTTAAACTACATGATTCTGTTAAGGAGAATTTAATGTCAAATATTGCAGGCAAAGCCTATGCCATGAATGTTATAACACCAATTAAATGGTATATGGCATGGATTAATAAACTGATTTTTTGGGCTGCACAACTACCATTTTTAAGTGGATATTTAAAAGGGCTAATCACCCTGTCTTTAATCCACTATGCTCGTTGGGTAATAGTAAAACCATCCGAATTTCCAAGATTAGATTCTTCACAGCCTAAAGAAACTATAAAATACAATTACATGTTTTTCTTTAGTAATTTTAACGGCAGTTGGGAGCAATATGTAGATTCATTTCACACATCAATTCCTGAAGGCTTAAACTTATTTTGGTATCGAAATGTAAAATATCCCGGTTCAGTCCCATTACAACCATTTTACTCTTACATAACATATAACCAAATTTGGACAAATCATTATTATTCAGCATACCCACTAGCGGCATCTAATGACATTAAGTCTTCCCAAAAAGTTAAATCTTCCTTAGTGGATTTTTGCCGTAAAACGGTTAACAATAGTGCCTCTGAATTTTTCGAACAATATCAAAAATTATTATTAACATTACAAAATGACATCAGTTTAATGGAACCAGCACCTATTGTTAGCTTATCAGCGCAAGCGGTTTCAAATCGAGAACATCAACTGTTACAACAACAAATATAATCATCGTTATCAAAAAGGAGAACAAACATGCCTAATAAAAATGGTAACGCCTATGGCTTAACTGTGCTATGTCCAATTAAAAATGGAGTCAAAGATGATAAATCTTATTCATCATTAACTCGTTGGCATTTACAAAACATGCAATTAAATGAACACAGTCCGATGGCAAAAGTACCAGAAACATACATGTGCCGTTTTTATGTTCTTAACGACGTGTTTTACGAAGGCGGCCCTGCTGATGAAGAACATTTAAAGTCACACTATTTGGTTTTTTCTTCCAATTTTCATGGTGATTTAGATGACTATCTACGTAATATGTGGCAAAGCATTACAACCCAAGTAATCGACATATGGAAATATTGTGTTGCTTTCGAGAAGGTATCCGATGCAGATGGTTTTATTGATTATATTAAACAATGCCAAGTTAAAAATAATTTATTCTTCGTTGGGGCTAATGATGAACCCTTGCCTGAACAATTAAAAGCGCTTTATCTTAAACAAGAATTCTCAAAATTTGTATTCAAAAATCAAAAACTCAATACCAATAAAAATGCTCAACAGCTACAAGATGCCTTTAACTTATTTATTAAACAAACACAACCTGAAAATGTAACAAACCCATCATGGCAACCAGGTGCATGCACCGAAACCATTAACAAAACCGACTTTTATACTTTGCAAAAAGATAAAGAAAACAATATATCAGACACAGATAAACCATCAGATAAAGAAGCCACAGCTTAAACTATAATTCAATTCAAAAAATAACAAGGACTCAATTATGAGCACATCATTAGATCTTCACGATATCCAAGGTAATATTATAAAAGGTTATGGCCACTTTGGTTTTCCAGTTGTTCGATATGTATTTTATAAAATCAATAATGAAACAAAGGGACGTGAATTCATCTCGCAAGTGGTAAACTACATTACTACCGCCGCAAAATGGGATGACACCGGAACTGAAAATGATGCTATACCAAAACCACTCGCAACAACCAATATTGCATTTACTTATTCTGGTTTAAAAAAACTAGGCGTTCCAAGACAGTCATTACAAAGTTTTCCAGATGAATTTGCCATGGGCATGAAAGCTCGCCATGCTATTTTAGGTGACGACTTGAATAGTGCCCCGGAGAAATGGGATCCAATATGGCAATCGGAAGATCAAGTGGATATATGGATTTCTATCAATGGTCAATCTATAGCAGCCATTAACGAACGTTATCAAGAATTAGTAACACTTTTAAATAACTCTAATAATGGCGTAGAGCAATTACAGGGACATCGAGGCGATAACGCTGAGGAAACGTTACCTTATCAAGATGCTTCCGCTATTTTCAAAAATGGAATTCCAACACCAAAAGAACATTTTGGTTATACCGATGGAATAAGTGATCCGTTTTTTAAGGGTACTGGTTCAAATCCGGCTAATGTGATTGGTGGAGGTAAACCAACAGGAGATGATCCTTCAACGATTGCCGGCTGGGAAGCACTAGAAACTGGAGAATTTATTTTAGGCCATCGTGACGAGGCATATGAATATCCAATGGCTCCCTACCCTAGACTATTATCGTATAACGGTACCTTTATGGTCTTTAGAAAACTACATGAAAATGTAGCTTCATTTAATAATTATTTAAAAACAACTGCAGAGGATTATTCAGAAAGTGAGGAAAATTTAGCCGCTAAGTTTGTTGGCCGTTGGCGAAATGGTGCTCCAATCACAACATTTTCTACCGAAGACCAAGCTAATCAATTATCAGAGCAATTTATAGCAGTGAAACAACAAATCAGAAATGCAAAATCAACTACTGAAAAAGAATCTGCACAACAAGAGTATCTACAGCTACGAAGTCAATTAGTTGGTTTTGATTTTAACAAAGATATTGAAGGTGCTAAATGTCCACTAGCGGCACATACCCGTCGAGCCAATCCTCGAGGTTCTTTGGAGTTTGGCGTTAAAGATGCCTTTAATACCCCGGGTGCATTAATAAACCGTCGACGAATTTTACGACGAGGGTTACCCTATGGCAAAGTTAACGATCCGAATAAAGATGACGGTAATCATGGGATTATTTTTATGGCGATTAACGCCAATATAAAACGTCAATTTGAGTTTGTACAACAACAATGGATAAACTACGGTAATGACTTCAAGCAAGCCAGCGATAAAGATCCTATTTTAGGAAACCACGGAATTGATGAAAATAACCAAGCAAACGGGCGAATGGTTATTGAAGCTGATCCCAATGGTGACAAAGCACCATTTTTTTGCAGCAATATACCCAGATTTGTAGAAACGCGTGGCGGAGATTATTTTTTCATTCCAAGCTTAACTGCATTACGTATGATTGGAGAAGGAATTATTGATCCGACTTAAACTAACTTAGCAGAAGATATAAAATATTTTTCCCATAGTGTGATTTTTATATCGTCTGGATTCTCAAACAAAGCATAGCCCTTTTTAATATGCCCTTTTGAAAAATATTTTAATGGAATAGCTTGACCCGAATCAATTAATTTTTCAACTTGAGCTTCTGGTAATTTAAAAGCCAAGCCTACAGGAGACCATGACACGCATATAGTACCGTTGACATAAAGTGCTGCGCCACTAAAAAAATGCTTAACTTCGATGGTATTCGATAGCTGGTTTTCAATATCCAACTTTGCTACTAACTCAACTAACTTATCAAAGTAAACTTTTGCCATAATAAGTATTATTTTAACGTTGATATTTTGCTATAATCGTGGTTGCCGATACTGCAGGCTCATAATATTGTTGACGAATTTCTAAATATTTTTCATTGCTAAAAAAAGTATTCATAGAATCTTCATTGTCAAAATAAATAGTAAACACGCGATTAATTTGTTCATCAACTTCACTTTTCAATACTTTTTCTATTTTAAAATCATAACCAAAACCACCGCCGTGTTGTTTTAAAATTGGTAACATGGCTTCACGATATTGTTGATACAAATCATCGTCTGTTACAAATAAACCCACAAGCCGTTCAATCGCCATAGTGATTCCTATTTATTTGAGTAAATCTAGATAAAGTTATATACCCACTATTCTAGATTGGTATTACCCCATTAACTTATCAAAAAATAATAAAAAAAAAGACGCATTTAAACATACGTCTTTTTTAGTGCTAACTACAGGTTAGATAAGTTTATAAGCTACTCCATGCAAATACCTGAGTTAAAATTGGATCATAACCATTGCCGTCAGGATCAACCTCTAATGTAAAAGTATCAGTTGCTAAACCCGTTCCACTATTAACCGTTAACCTAACTTTTGAACCTTGAGCGCCAATAACCACAAGTTGTCCTTGATATGGATATAACATACCAATAGTGGTTTTAAACGGAAAAATTGTTGCTACAGTTAATGAGCCATCAATAAGCGAACTGCTAAAACTATAATCAATTGATTCTGTTATTTCATTGGTATTAAGATTGGTTTCTCGAGTAATCGTAAAGTTCTCAAATGATACCGTATCCAACCCAGATTTAGCCGATAATAGTGTTCCTTTAAATGTGAATGTGCTAATTCCGTCACTAGGCGTAGCAATGATTACTGTTGCAGCACCACTCAATGTAACCGTTACATCATTAGCATTATCGGTAATTTGTAAATCCGTAAATTCAATTGTACCGTTAAAATTAGGCACAATCACAACTGCTAGTGCAGTTATCGTTAACTGCCCCGCTATTGTTGTTGTGCCATCATCACACGCATCAAAAGTAATAATCACTGGACTAACGGTAAGATCAGAGCTAGTGCGTGTGCCAGCTATTGTACAATTTTGAGGGATACCATCGGCTTGAGCTAATTTAAAATTATTAATGCTAGCACTAGCTATATCAACAACAGAAAGGCTTGCCGTCGATGGTGCTGTTTGAATCAGTGTTGAGGTTTTGCCACTTAATTGCGTAAGCGCAGAGTAACCCTGTTTTGCTAGTAATTTAGCATTTAGTGCATTTATCGTAATCGGATCTAAGGCGGGTGCTATTGTAATAGGCGTATCATTAGCCTCACCCCCACCACACGCGAATAAAGACAAACTGCTGATAATCAGCGCGATGTTAGTAACATGTTTAAAGAATTTGTTTGAAAACATAAATTTAAGTATCCTCGTATCCGTAAGTGATTATTAACTATCAAACTTTGTAATATTAACCTGAGGCCAATTATTAAATTTTTTATTATGGTAAATTTAATATCCGTTTAAATAACAATATTACACATTAGAATATTACAAAAACTCAGATATATCTATTAGCATTGTACGTTTATGTCTACAGCATCAAAGTTAAAATGATAATTTAAAATGAGTACAAAATAATATCACTAACAGTCTCACCGCTTATTTATTGATTTTAAGCAATAATAAATAACTCACGTTCTTAATTGTAATGGTTTTGTCATCTGACACATGGCCGTCAATTCTATCGAATAATAACTTCACTTCAATGCCCTTGTTATTAGTCTTTATTAACGTAAGGTTATCAATATTATTTTTTGCTATCTTCGTTATATTTTGAGCCTGTAAGTTTTTAACAATCGGCTTAATGGCAAATACTAATTCTTCGCCATTATCAACTTGCACAATAACATTAAAATCATTTTGTGAAATGCTGATATTTCGCTTAATATTATTGTATACAAAACTATATTCTTGGGTTCTCGAATGCCGTATTTTAAAGTACCCCGAAAATTGACCAATAAAATCATAATTTTTAACATCAATCAACTTTCGATATATTTTGTTAAAGTCTGTCTTATAATTAAAGCGCTGAATTTTATCGAATTCTTGCCAATTGGCAACATGTTCAATGCCCATCAACTCAAATATTTTTCGCCCGCCACCGTAGGCCGAACTTTTTAATCCTGATGCGAGTTCAGGTGTAGTTGAATGTTCAACTAAAGTTTTAAACATGGGTTTTATATAATTAAGACGCTGCTCATTTTCCATTAAATAATCCGCCAAAGAACTTAGCTGCTGGCGTTCACTAAATGATAATTTTCCTTGCAATTTAACGGCTTGACCATTAACCAGTAAATTATGTTTCTGCATCGTTGCTTCAAAACGACTTAACTGGCTGTTAATTGACATGGCAACGGCTCCCCAAGGACCAAATGAAGCAAAAAGGGCCAAGCCAGCAAAAATCATCGGAATATATTTAATATGAAAACGATCTTTTTTAATTGCCGTTAGCGCAATGATAATAGCCAACCAAAGGCCTAATAATACTACCGCATAACGCGACTCGGTTATGCCATAATCAGAAAGACGTATACCAATCGCAATTGCTAATAAAATAATAGGGACTATTAAGGCGTAATAAAAGTATCGATCAAACATAACTAATAATCGTGTCCCATTATTTCTTATAGGATAAGACAATATTTTAGTTAAAACGCCAATTGTACCAAAAACAATGATAACCGAGCCCAAGTTACCGCGCGGCAATTCCCATTGAAATATTATTTTAACGAAATAGGCATAAAGGATAGCCATATATGCCCACATTAAGGGCACAAATATATAATTAGTAATAAAACTAATACCACTTGGAAAATCACATAGCTCTTCTTTAAAATCAAACTCGGTAGGAATATTCGATAAGAAATAAACCGGGAAAAAACCACCCCAGGTTAGCAACCAAATATCAGCATAAATATTTTTGGGCATATCAATTTCAAATAAATAATCGATGCTCAATAAACTAACCGACAGTCCAGCGCCTAAAACCACGCTAGCTACCAGCGCATAAGAAAAAGCAACTCCGGTTTCATAATTAAAAAACCAAAAAGAGGCTATACTGCTTTGTCTATTAATATAAGCTGAAAAAAACAAGCTTAATACAATAACCAAAGAAAAAAATGTCATGATGATTTTATCGTGCTCGTATATCACAAACCACGAAAAATAGCTTATCACTAACAACAAAAAAATTGCCGCAATACTATGTTTAGTAATAGACCAATCATTGCTTTCAACAAATAGTTTTAGTGATGTCAGCGCCAACGAACCATAAAATAAAGTTGAAAACAATCTAAAGCTATGGTGTTGCGATAAAACTCCAATATCGTGAACTATCCCAAGCAAGACTATGCTTGCTAGAAATGCACTAAGCAACGCAAATGGAAAACGCGCCACAGTAATTTTAATTGCCGGTAAAACATTGGTGAAATTATTCAAGCCAAATAACATGCTGACATCCTCACTAATTCAAATTATGTTGATTATTAAAATAAACCTTTAACCTTAACCTGCCTCCATGTCCATAGTCTCAAGTTCGTCATTAGCTTCTAGCCATTGTTCTTCAATAGAATTTAACTGTTTACTATTTTCAATTTGTTCGGCTAATATTTTTTTTAATTTTTCTTTATTTTTATCATCATAAATATCACTTTCTGCCAAAACAGATTCTAATGTTTCTTTAATCTTGGTTAATTTATCGATTTCATTTTCACATTTTTTAATTTTATTTCGTAATGGCTTGGTTTTTTGACGTTGTTCAGCGGCCGATTGTCTTATTTGTTTTTTAGTTGAGCCGTTATCCGAGATTGCAGTTTTATCATAAACCCGGCTATCCGTAATATCACGTTCCTGATCTTTAACCCATTGCCGATAATCATCTAAATCGCCATTAAAATCTTCGACTCTTCCATTGGCTACCAAAAGTAGCTTGTCGGTTACGGTTCGAAGTAAGTGTCGATCATGCGATACAATAAGCATTGCCCCTTCAAATTCTTGAAGTGCAGTGGTTAAAGCATAGCGCATTTCGAGATCGAGATGATTGGTCGGTTCATCTAATAATAATAAGTTTGGCTTTTGATAGACTAAAATAGCAAGCACCAAGCGTGCTTTTTCGCCACCGGAAAAATGTGCGATGGTTGATGTTGCCATATCATTACGAAAAGCAAAGCCACCTAAATATTGTCTTAATTCTTTTTCGGTGGCTTTAGCATCAATTCGTTGTAAATGTAATAATGGACTGGCATTATCGTCTAATTGTTCTAGTTGATGTTGAGCAAAATAACCAATATTAATTTCTTTAGCAGGTATTCTTAATCCCTGTTGGGCGGCTAATTCTCCAGCAAGCAACTTTATCAGTGTTGATTTACCGGCACCATTGTGCCCAAGTAAGCCAATTCGATCACCTTCACTGGCGATTAAGTTTACTTTCGATAAAATCATCGTATCGGAATAACCAACACTACAATCATCCAAGCTTAATATAGGGCTGGGAATACTGGCTGACTTTTTAAAATGAAAATAAAATGGTGAGTCGATATGCGCCTGACTGATAATCGTCATGCGTTCTAATGCTTTAACCCGGCTTTGAGCTTGTTTTGCTTTTGTTGCCTTTGCACGAAAACGGTCGACAAAACTTTGCATGTGCGCAATTTCTTTTTGCTGTTTCTCATAAGCCGCTTGTTGGTTAGCAAGTTGCTCTGCACGCCTAATTTCAAAATCGGAATAATTGCCGGTGTACACTTTTAATTCGGCTTGTTCTATATGAGCTATGTGAGATACCACGCTGTCTAAAAAGTCACGATCATGTGAAATCAATAGCAACAAACCAGAATAACTGCGTAACCAATCTTCTAACCAGATGACGGTTTCTAAATCCAAATGATTGGTGGGCTCATCGAGTAATAATAAGTCTGAACGGCACATCAATGCTTGAGCCAAATTCAGTCGCATGCGCCAGCCCCCCGAAAATTCGGTTACCTTTACTTGCTCTTGATCTGCCCTAAAACCAAGCCCGTGTAATAATCGTCCGGCACGACTATTGGCAGTGTAACCATCAATATGTTCCATATCGGAATATAATTGCGCTAATTCAGTGCCATTTTCATTTTCTTCGGCAAGTGCTATTTTTTGCTCAATGTTGCGTAATTCAATATCACCATCTTTAACATACTCTATTGCCTCGATATTAACGGCTGGCGTTTCCTGCGCAACATGGGCAATGGTTATCTTGGGTTGGATATAAAAATCCCCCTCATCAACATGCAGCTCGTTTCGAATCAACGCAAACAAGCTTGATTTACCAGCGCCATTGGCTCCAGTAATGCCTATTTTCTGTGGTTTCTGGAAAGCGGCGGTGACATTTTGTAAGAGAACCTTGGTGCCTCGTCGTAAAGCAAGATTGGTAAAATTTAACATTTATTTTGAGCTTCTTGGTTATTTGTACTTAAAATCTATCAAAAACACGATGATATTCTATTTATCGTTGATAAACAGTAAAACCTCATTAAAGCCCATATTATTCAAGTTAGTATTTGAAAATCAATAAGTTAAGAGAGCAATGAGATTTTTGTGAATTGCTTATTATTTTGTGCATGGTAAAATTGTCATTTTTTAAATGACAAAATCGAGGAAAAAGTGCCATGGAATTAACTGTAGAGATGATTTGGGTGTTAAGTATATTAGCCTTTACCATCTATTTATTTGTCTCTGAGGTTGTTCGAGTTGATGTAGCCGCCATTATTGTAATGGTATTTTTAGGACTGACTACCGTTATTCCAGGCGTTCCCGATTTAATCGATTCCTCTAAACTGTTTGATGGCTTTGGTAGTAATGCGGTTATTTCGATCATCGCGGTTATCATCATTGGTGCCGGGCTCGACAAAACCGGGGTAATGGGAGTCGTCGCCGCTTTTATCTTGCGTGTTGGTGGAACCACCGAGAAAACCATTATCCCAATAATATCCGGCACTGTCGGTTTCATTTCCAGTTTTATGCAAAATGTTGGTGCCGCAGCGTTATTCTTACCCGTTGTAAGTCGTATCTCGGCGCGTTCAGGAATTCCATTATCGCGGTTATTAATGCCAATGGGGTTTTGTGCAATTTGTGGTGGCACCATGACCATGATTGGTTCCAGCCCATTAATTTTACTGAATGATTTAATTGTGACCTCAAACGAAACACTGGTGGCTCAAGGCTTACCCAAAATGAATATCTTCAGTATGTTTTCAGTTGCACCGATTGGCGCAGCCATGATTATCACCGGAATTTTATATTTTATGATCGCCGGGCGATATGTTTTACCCGCAGGTAAAGACAAAGTTTTAACCAGTTCTGAAAGTACCGTTGATTATCTTAAACGTATTTATGGTGTTGATTATGCTTTAAATGAGCTACACGTTACTGCCGATAGTTTACTACTGGGCAAAACACTCGATGAAATTGAAATTGGTAACCGACTGCGTATTGTTGCCATTAAATCGGGTGATAGATTCAAACTAGCTCCTTCGGGATTGGCGCATGATGTTGAAATTAAAGAAGGTGATATTATTGGTATTATTGCTTCTAACTGGGCATTAAACCGCTTTGCCAAAAAATATAAAACCGAACGTAAGAAAAATATTGAAGTCTTTTTACCGGTATTAAGTCATTCGACATCGGGTATTGCTGAAATTGTTGTCGCCCCGGGTTCATCGGTGGTTGGTAAATCATGCCGTGATATTGCCATGCGTAAAATATACGGACTAACGGTAATGGCAATTCATCGTCAAAACGAAACAATTTCAGAAGGTATCAAATTAGAAAAAAATAAAAATGATGAAGAAATTGAAACCGAACAAGTCGAAGTTCGGGATATTCCTTTAATGGGGGGTGATACCTTAATATGTCACGTTAATTGGAACCAACTAGCCGAATTAGAAAAAGATTCAAATTTTGTTATTGTGACAACAGAATACCCGCATGAAGAAACTCGTCCCAATAAAGTAATACACGCCTTGGTCTTTTTAGTTTTAGCTTTAGTATTAGTCATGCTTGATGTGCGATTATCCATAGCATTATTTGCCGGTGCATTAGGCATGATATTAACCGGTGTATTAAGTATGGATGAAGCCTATGAGGCCGTCAGTTGGAAAACCGTATTTTTATTGGCAAGTTTAATCCCACTTGGTGTTGCAGTAGAAACCTCGGGAACCGCCCAATGGATTGCAGTACAAACACTGGCCTTAGTTGGTAATGATGTCAGCCCATTTGTATTACAAATAATCATTGCGATTTTAGCCACGTTCTTCACCTTGGTGATGTCAAATGTTGGGGCAACGGTGTTACTGGTTCCGCTGGCGGTTAACATTGCAATTCAGGCACAAGTTGCAGGGATTACTGGTGCCGATCCGGCATTGTTTGCATTAACCGTTGCACTAGCGACATCAAACTCATTCTTGATTCCAACCCACCAAGTGAATGCCTTAATAATGGGTCCTGCCGGTTACAGCGTTAAAGACTTCTTAAAAGCCGGTGGTATTATGACATTATTATTTTTATTCGTGATGTTGGGAATGCTTAAATTATTTTATTAAATTCAATATACACCTGAGGGTTGCATCAGGATAACGGTTATTTTAAAACTTAAAATAACCGTCATTTCGGTAAAATTTTGAACCGGAATCCAAAGTTAAAACATCAAGCTTATGAGTTTAGACTAATATTTTTTTACACAAACCTCAGGTTAATTAATCTTCCTTAGCACGTGACATAAATTTTCCAGTGGTAGTATTAATTTTAATTAATTCACCCGGCTCTAAATATTCAGGCACTTGAATTTCTAAACCGGTTGTTAAAGTTGCCGGTTTAGTCCGCCCGGTTGCAGTTGCACCTTTGATACCCGGAGCCGTATCCACAATCTCAAGATTAAGTGATTGTGGTAATTCAATACTAAGTAATACCCCATCCGATAATAATGCGGTAATGCCATCTAAACCATCAGTGATATAAGGCACTAATTCCTCAATGCTGTCACTATTAATACTATACTGACTATAATCTTCAGAATTCATAAAAGTATATTGATCACCATCCTTATACGAAAATTGAACTTGAGTTCGTTCACAATCAGCTTCTTTTAAAAAATCATCGCCTTTAAACGACTCATCGAGCTTTTGTTTGGTTTGTAAATTAATAAAACGAACTTTATATAATGTTGCAGCACCCCGCGACGACGGGCTTTTTGCTTCTAATTTTTTAACTATATAAGGCATGCCTTTAATATCAACCACACTTCCTGTTTTTAGATCACTTGCTTTAGGCACTTTAATTCTCCAATTACTCGTTATTATTTTTTGTTATCGTTGTTCATCATATCGGCTAAACCCGCAAACGGACTAAAGGTAGCAGGTTCAGCGCTACTGGTATCCAAACTTTGAAACCCCCGTATTTTATCCACAAATTTTTGATGCTCATTATCATGACAAAATAAACAGAGGTTTTCCCAATTACTGCCATCACTGGGATTATTATCATGATTGTGATCTTTATGATGTACCGTTAATTCGTGTAAGTTTTTTCGAATAAATTCTCGCCCACAGCGGCCACAAATCCACGGATGTAATTTCAACGATTGCTCTCGATAACCTTCTTGACGCTTATCAATTGCACGGCGAGTATCAGCGACTAATTTATCGAGTTTAGCAGTATCAATCGCCTCACCTGCTTGTCTTTCACGTTTTGACATTTTTCTTTACCATTTATATCATATATATCAGTAGTTTATCGATATGATACGAATTTAAAAACTATATTATTAAGCTAATATACATCCAAAAATTAAACTGTGCTATATAAATGTGGTGAATAAAGATTTCCGTGCAAGTAGACTGCCGTTAAGAGCATACGGAAGTGACGGGGATTTTAAGGCCATGCCATTTAAAAAAACATCATGCCGGTTGGCTTTTTAATCGACATCCATGTTTAACCTGCTAATGATAAATCGTTTCCGACTATGCCGCTTTATTTGTAATTAAAAAATAATCCCACTTGAGCTTTTGCTAGGTACACGGTACTTTCCGTCGCATGACATAGTTTTTAAGTTTTTGATCTCTCACTTCTAGTAGCTGCTCGAACGCTACAGTGAAACCTTGTGCTTCAAAAAATGGACGCGCCGTAACACTTGCACGAGTTTCTAGCGTAGCAATATTATTTTTCACGGCTCGTTTTTCGATCTCTTTCATCAATGATTTTCCGACTCCTCTACGCTGCCATTGGTAGTGTACGAATAGATGATCAATAAGTCCGTTAGACTGCAAATCAGAATATCCGACAATACTGCTATCAACTTCGACAACGAACGGTTTAATCGATTGGAATTTCATCGTCCATATACTTTCGTCTAAGTCCTTTGGTGCCCACGCATTTATTTGAGCTTCGTTATAGTCTTGGATATTGACGTTATGTATTGTTGAACAAAAAAGTTCCCATATCAGAGCTTCTTCACCACTTTCTAGATTTCGGATCTTCACTGTTTATGTTCACCTAACAACATTATATTCGACTAGAATAACGTAGCTTACCCGTTAATTTTTTAGTCGGTAGATCGGAAATCGTTCGATTAAAAATACTTTCACTTAAATAATCGTATTCTGCATCGAGTTCTGATTCGGGTAAATCTAAATACCACGCTTTAAAGCCACCATCATCACCATTAGCCCATCGATACCCCCGTTTGCGTAACTCATCTTTTTTATCAAACGGTGCACCTTTTGCCCAAAGACGATAATCAGTACGTCGTGCAGACGATAATAATAATTGCAACGCATTTCCACCAGACTTTGGTAAAGTTTGCGTTAAAATATGAATGCCAATCTGGCAATCAATAACCGCCCGATGCGCTTCATAAAAAAATTTAAATTGATAGGCTAAAAATTCCAACTTACTACTACCAAAACCTTCAGCACTCCAATCAACATCGGCTATCGAACAAGCCCAATACTTGTCTTTGAATTCATCACTTACCGATTCCATAAAAGGGCGATCAAAACGCGCATTATGAGCAATAACGAGAACACAATCAGATAACATGTTACTGATGGTCACCATGTCTAAAGATTGGCCTTTCACCATATCATCAGTGATGCCGGTTAATTCAGTAATTTTTTCTGGAATTGGCATCCCCGGATCTTGAAAGCCATTATAAGCCGGCAACACATTATAAATATTACCATCGGCATCGTATTCAAATGGCACCATCGCTAGCTCGATCACTTTATCCTCAGTATGACTAAGCCCGGTTGTTTCAACATCTAAAAAAATGCACTTACGCAGTTCGAGATTATCATCAGGATTAGCGACTTGATGATAAAACGCTACCGGTTCAAAGCGTTTAATGACATGATAATTACCGGTATCTTCCAGTTGTTTGATTAAGTCTTGTTCCACTGTCAAAATCCTAATTGTTATAATTCGACAAAATTATCACGAAAACACTGTTTAACTCAAATTATTACCACAACATATCGAAAATTAATAGCCTAAGTTGACTTTAGCATGATAACTGTTTTACTTAATATAACTGCCATGCTATTTGGTTACTTGCTGAATTTACTAAAAATAATAGGATAATTAGTGTTACATTTAATTTTAAAGAGTATTTGGCTGAGTTATTGTTGGTTAGAAGTAGCAATTTTCACAATAATTTTATACAGCATTTCATGGTATCCCAAGATTTTAAAACAACATCAATATCATAATTTATCTCGAATTTGGTGTCGCCTTCTGGTTCGGGCGTTAAATGTCGATTTGCGATTACATCAAAAAAATAAAAAGGCTCTACCCGAGCATTACATATTAATAGCAAACCATCCATCAGCATTTGAAGATTTTGGTATTCCCGCTTTATTTAACACCTACCCACTTGCAAAAGAAGGGGTTCGAAAATGGTTTCTTCTCGGAAAAATAAGTGCCGCTGCCGGCACTATGTTTGTTAAACGTTCTGATCCAGACTCAAGGCATCAAGTAGTTGAACAATTAATGAATAAAATAAAATCAGGATATAATATCTCAATGTTTCCTGAAGGTGGTTGTTATGGTCGCCGAATAGGTGAAAAATTTCATACGGGTGCATTTGAATTATCAATAAAAACCGGAGTGCCCATTGTCCCGGTATTTTTACAGTATGAACAACAAGAAACGTTTGAGTGGATTGATCCCGACACCTTAATTGATAAATTTTGGCATTTTATAACGTGTCAAAATAACCATGCAAACTATTATGTACATGATGCCATCAGTCCCGAGGGTTTTATTGATAAAAATGATTTTGCGGAACACGTTCGAGTGCAATATTTAATATGGCAAGAAAAATATCTTGATTAAGCTTTAAGCTAACGGGAACTACAAAACAGTTTAAGTAATTTCATCTACCGAATAACATGCACATAAACTGTGTTTTTGCCCGGGCTGAATGCTAACAACATCTTGTGCCGCATTACCACTTTCGATACAGACCATATTCAAATAACCATCTTTTCCTAAATCAGCCATTTTCGTGGCTGTTTCCAACCAAGGATTCCACACAATGGTGGACATACTGCCTTTTTTACTAATACAAATTCTACGATTAAAACCCAAATCTTCTATTATACATTCGTGATCAGTTGCAATATAAACGCGATCAACCTCTTGCCTTATATCGAGATTACCCGATTGAGTTTTACACTGGAAGTTTTCGAGTTTATCAAGGTATTGGCATTCATCAAGACCTTCTATAATGATATTCCGAACATCACTAACATTAAAATAACTATGAAATGCCTCACCAATAATAATATTCTCTTGACTTAAATTATGAGTAACCAGTTCAATCTCTAATGTTCTACCAATGGTATAAATACATTGCACTTTAGTTTCTAATGGCCATTGGCTTTGCGGAATATTATGTTCCGGTAAGATCAAAACAACTTGAGTTTCACCGGTTTTTAATACTTCAATTGATTCCACCTGCCATTGCACCGTTCGAGCAAAACCATGAGCCGGGAAACTAGCCTCAACTTGATGCGCACCAAACCAAGGCCAACAAATAGGAATACCACCTCGAATGGATTTATTTGTTATAAATTTAGCATCATCCGATAACCAAATAACGGGTATGGAATTATTAGGTGTCCAATTTGTTAAATGAGCGCCTTGCAATTGAATAACAGCAAAAGCATATTTATTTTTTATTTCAATTGATAATAAGTCACTTTTATCGTCAACCGGTTTAAAAATAACCGAACCATCAATTGCAAACTGTTCATTTAACGGCGATATTGAATTATTCATATTCAGTATACTTTTTTGAGCTGCCATAAACCTTATCAGACGGATATTTCTGAGCATTTAATGCCATCTTGGAGTTAACCGCAAGATTAAGATCAACCTTTAAAATATCGGATAGACGAATTAAATAAATAAGCACGTCTGCTATTTCAGTTTCAACTTGAGCGAGTTTGTCTTTAGTTAAGGATAGACTTTGTTGCTCGGTTAACCACTGAAAATGTTCTAATAATTCAGATGCCTCAACATTAAGTGCCATAGAAAGGTTTTTTGGAGAATGAAATTGATTCCAGTCACGCTCGTCAGCAAACGCTCTTAACCTTGCACTAATTTCATCAATATCCAATATTTGGCTCATATTACATACCGTTATTAAATTTGTCCGTTTGGGTAGCACCACTAGCTCGAACTTGCGCTAAAGCGTTGCCATACTCGGCTAATATTTTAAGCGTCCACTCTAAACGCTCACGATAAAAACTGTCTGATTTTTCATTATTATCAGTGCTAGATTCATTTAAAACTTGCTCTACATGTCGAATGATAACTTGTTCAGGAATATAACATAAGCGATTATTTTTATAACTACTCATGCGTAACTCAGCAACCGGATAACTACCTCCATCACCCGATGATACCGTGACAATCATCGCCGGTTTATGACCCAGCTCATTTTTACTAAATAATAAAAAAAAGTTTTTAAGACCAGCAGGCACTTGTCCATGCCACTCCGGACTAATGATCACAAAAGCATCACTCGATGATAATTGTTCTCGATACGGTGTTAACATTTCTTGCCATTTTGGTTCAGCATCCCAAACCCCAACATCCCACAATGGCAATGGATTATTAGCCAAACTGATAACATTCACTTCTTGGCATATGCCGCTTAACAAAATGGATTGAATCACTTTTGCAACCTTCATACTTTGTGAATGCTCGCGGTGGCTGCCGCTGATAATTGATATTTTCATACTGATTTAATTTCACTATTTATAATTACGTTTAAATTTTTAGAACTAATTCTGGTGTAGATATCATACACATTTATTACGCTTATATTAAACACAATCATTCAGTCTGTAACAAATAAATAGTCTATTATTAACTCAACATTATGTGAAATAAAGATATACCATTAACGAGTATATTATTGGCGAATAATCTGATCTAAAAATTGATGTTAAAGATAAATGTAACACAAGCAACATCAGTGGAGTATTACCACATTCAATGTGGTATCTAATAATGACTCATTCCCATAAAAAACAAGCCGATGAATTTAATCGCAGTGTCTTGGACATGAGTTTTACCTTGCTTCGAAAAAAGCAACCCAAACTGGCTCTGTTAATTCGTAATATATTATTCACCGTAAAACTAACAAAACCGAATAATAGTCCTAATAATGCAAATACCGATATTTTCAAAATCAACTTAGATTCACTTCAAGTAAGAGCCATTGTAGAAAACTTAAATGAAATATTACTGGAAAACCAACAATTAGACCATAGCAACAATACCAGCATATTTAGACCACTATTAATTGAATCGATATTAAATGAATGGCTTGAATTAGCTAAATTAATGCTCAAACAACTCAATAAATAATAAAAATCAATCTTAAAGCCCAAAAAATCTTTTTACATCCTGACAGTAAAACTTTAAAATACAGCTTTATAATTGATATATAGGTCATCATGCATATACAGTGGTATCCCGGTCATATGCACAAAGCGCGCAAGCAAATCAAAGAAACTTTACCCAAAGTTGATATGATTATTGAAGTTCTTGATGCACGAATTCCTTTTAGTAGCCAAAATCCCTTACTTAATTCTCTACGAGGTGAAAAACCCTGCATCAAAGTTTTGAACAAAAGTGATCTTGCTGATGCTATTGTTTCAAAAATCTGGCAAGACTATTTAGAGAAACAAAAGAATATAAAAACCATTGCCTTGAGTTCCACTCAACCAGAAAAAATGCGTAAAATAATTGATTTGTGCCATAAAATTTTACCCCATAAAGGCAAGTCAGATCGCGGCATTCATGCCATGATTGTAGGCATACCCAATGTTGGTAAATCAACATTGATCAATATTTTGGCAAAGAGAATCATAGCCAAAACCGGTAATGAGCCGGCAATCACTAAAACTCAGCAAGTCATCAAAATCGACAATAACATCACTTTATTGGATACTCCGGGAATGTTATGGCCAAAAATCGAAAGTGAAAATAGTTCCTATCGCTTAGCAACAACAGGTGCAATCAAAGACACCGCTATCGACCATACCGATATCGCATTTTTTGCAGCCGATTTTTTATTACAACACTACCCCCAGCAATTACAAAAAAGATATCGCTATGAAACCACTCCAGAAAATGAATTAGAGCTACTTGAATATATTGGTAGACAACGCGGCTGTTTGCGTTCAGGTGGTCAAGTAGAATTAAATCAGGTATCAACTATTTTTTTAAACGAATTACGAAATGGTACCCTTGGCACGATTTCATTTGAAACCCCTGATGTTATTACACAAGAATTACTCGAAATTGAAATAACCAATAAAAAGAAAGCTGAAAACAAAGCACTCAGAAAATCCAACTTTAAAAAACGAAATAAAAAATAATATGGATTATATAACATGGTCTGTTGACCCAATCATCTTCAGCATTGGCGCAGTAAAATTTCGTTGGTACGGACTATTTTTTTCGGGTGGCTTTGTGATCAGTTATTACATTATGCAATGGATCTATCATGCTGAACACAAAAATATTGCCGATGTCGATCGATTATTATGGTATCAAATCGCCGGAACACTTATTGGCGCACGATTAGTACACATTATATTTTACGAACCGGCGTTTTATTTAGCACACCCGATTAAAATTTTTTTTATTTGGCAAGGTGGCTTAGCCAGCCATGGCGCCGCAATTGGTATTATTCTAAGTATTTATTTATACCAACGAAAAATAACCATGTCTTCATTATGGGTGTTAGACCGAGTATCAATTCCAATTGCTTTCTCTGCCTTTTTCATTCGCATTGGTAATTTTTTTAATTCTGAAATTATCGGAACACCGAGCAATGTGCCGTGGGCAATTGTATTTTCAAGAGTCGACATGATTCCACGCCACCCCGCCCAACTCTATGAAGCGCTTTCCTACATTAGTATATTTGCATTGTTATTATACCTTTATAAAAATTTTAATATAAAACATAAACCTGGCGCACTGTTTGGAATATTATTATTTTGTGTGTTTTTCTCTCGTTTTATAATCGAATTTGTTAAAGTAAAACAAGAAAATTACGATGTTGATTTTATACTCAATACAGGACAATTACTTAGCATTCCATTTATGATTATTGGCCTACTTTTATTGAACTTTTCATTAAAAAAAAACACTAATAGCTAACCCTATTTTTTTGTTTTATTCTAATTTAAGATAACGTTTCCATGAATAAGTTTTCCATAATACTACTATCGTTGATAACGCTATTAACGATAACAACAAATGTGATTGCCATAGAAGACGATCCTATTGTATTTTTAGACCTACCACTTAAAGAACGATTAGTTCACCCGGATTGGTTTAATCTAACCTTTCTTGATTTATCTGATGACTTAGCCGAGGCCAATAAAAAAAATCGAGGATTAATTATTTATTACAGCCAAGGCTTCTGTCCTTATTGCAAAGCATTTATTAAAAATAACTGGGAAAAGCAGGACATTGTCGCTTATACCCAAAAACACTTCGATGTTATTGCAATTGATGTATTAGGAATGCGTACCGTAACAGGCTTTGATAATAAAAAATACACCGAAAAACAATATGCAATTGCACAAAAAACCAATTTTACGCCATCATTGGTTTTTTTCGATAATAAAGGTAAACAAGCATTAAAAATTAATGGCTATCGACCACCTTATCAATTTAGAGCAGCGTTAGAATTCGTCTCTGATGGACACCACCGCAAAGAAAGCTTTAAGAATTATTTAGCGCGAGCAGAAGCCGCAATGAATTTTGGCCAAAGTGATTTAAACCAACATGATTTATTTCAAAAACCACCGTATGATCTCACAGATAAACTGGAAATCGATCAAAACCATAGCTTGGTCATTTATGAACGAAAAAAATGCCACTCGTGCGATGTTTTACATGCGGGTCCATTAGCGTCACCTGAAATAAATAATTTATTACGTCGCTTTAAAATTATACGTCTCGACATGCAGTCAAACAGCCCGGTAATAACACATTCAGGAAAACAACTTACCGCCAAACAATGGGCTGATAAATTAGCCATTGATTATGCTCCAACAATGTTGTTTTATGATAATACGGGCAAAGAAGTCATGCGTATTGAATCCGTTGTTGGTATATTTCGTTTACGAGGTGTTTTAGAATACGTTGCGAGCAAGGCGTATATTAAATATCCTACTTTCCTATTGTGGAAGCAACGGTTTATGGAAAATTAAATTTACTCAGTTTTATTAAAATCAAGTTTTTCAATATTCGTATTATCCTCAAGATCTATTTCATTTAATAATTTATCTGGAATGGATTTTTTGGTTTTTGCTCCTAATTTTTTTAGTGCTTGAGTTCGTCCAACTAAATTACCCTTACCGGCTACTAAACGGTTATTTGCAGTTTGATAGGCTTCTTGGGCTTTATCAATTTTATCACCAACATCATCAAGTGCCGTAATAAAACCAACAAACTTATCGTATAAATCACCAGCACGTTTAGCGATTTCCTGAGTATTTTTATTTTGATACTCATAACGCCACATATTATGAATAATTTGTAAATTCATTGTTAATGTCGATGGACTAACCAAAAAAATGCCTTTACTAAATGCTTCATGAAATAATTTTTCATCCGATTCAAATGCTAAAATTAATGCGGGTTCAATAGGCACAAACATTAACACCATATCAAGTGAACTAACACCAATGAGATCATCATAGTTTTTTGAACTTAATGATTTAATATGATTACGCATTGATGTTATATGCTCATCTAATGCTGCTTGACGGCTAACATCATCATCCGCTGAGTAAAACCGATCATAGGCGTTTAATGATACTTTAGAATCGATCACCACATCTTTATTATCGGGTAAATGTACAATAACATCCGGATAATATAACTTACCATCTTCACCTCGGTAACTTTCTTGTGCGTCATATTCACGACCTTTTTTCAAGCCGGATGCTTCTAATACACGTTCAAGTATAACCTCGCCCCAATTACCGCGTGTTTTGCTTTCTCCTTTTAAGGCATTGGTTAAATTAATGGCATCTGCACTTATTTTTGAATTTAATTCTTTTAAACTCTTAATTTCATGAAATAAAGATTGTCGATCTTTAGTCTCTTTATCGTAAACATCTTCAACTTTTTTCTTAAAATCACCTAGTTGTTGCCGTAATGGATCGAGCACATGGTTAATATTATTTTTATTTTGCTCAGTAAATTTTTTGCTTTGAATGTCGAGCACTTTATTCGCTAAATTTTCAAATTCAACAATCATTTTTGCATTAGTCTCATCCAATTGTTTTAAATTGTCTTTATTTTGCTTGGCCTGCTCTTCTAATCGCGTTTTTAATTCAGAAATTTCTGCTGTATAGCGATTCACTAGTTTTTGATTGGCTTGCTCTGCATTTTTTGAATTTAACAGCTCAGATTCAAGCTCTGAAATTCGCTCTAGTTTTTCAACTGCCACCGCTTGGGCTGTTTTTGAATCTTGTAATAAAATAGTACTTTTTTCTAATCGTATTTGTTGCTCGGCAAGCTTGGTTTTTAGCTCCGCCATTTCATTATCACGATTACTCAAGCGTTCTTTAACTGAATTTAGTTCCATCACCAAATCGTTATTAGCCGCTTTTAGTACTAAAACAAAATGGCGTTTAGACAACAGTATTGCGCCAAGACCACCAAACAGTAAGCCTAAAATTAAAGTAACTACCGGAATTATATTGTCCACAAAAACCCCTTTTTTATTTACACACAACAATAACCTGTCAGGATATTTCTAATTTCATCAATGTGCAATGCTCGTGCTAATTTATGAAAATTAAGTAACTTGACAGCTTACTAACTAGTAAGTATGTTAATACAATGATGGATGAAATATCAACCAAAGATAAAATACTCAATTTCGCGAGTACCATTTTGCAACAACGAGGTTATAACGGCTTTAGTTATGGCCATATTGCAGCACAATTAGGCATTCGTAATGCTGCAATACACTACCATTTCCCGTCTAAGGCAGATTTAGGTGCTGCATTGATAATCCGTTATCAAAAGCACTTTGTTCGCTGGATAACACATAATGAACAGAAACACGCCAAGAACTATCAAACATTATTTGAAGCCTACATAACCATCTCGCGCAGCTTTATTCAGCAACAAGACAGCATTTGTCCACTAGCGGTTTTAGAATCAAACTACACTGTTTTTCCTGAAAAGATGCAATTGCTGACTCAAACCCTCACTCGTGATATTCGCAAATGGTTCAGCACATTATTAAATGACGGCAAAACAGCCGGAATTTTCAAATTCAACGGATCTGCAAACAACAAATCTATACTCATTTCTGCTGCATTGCAGGGTGCTTCGATGATGGCCTTAGTTGAATCCGCTGCAGTTTTTGAAGCTACTGTGGTACAAATCAAACATGAAATAGGCTTAACCAATGAAACAGCGTAAACTCAGCCAAACCTCGCCAAAGTTAGTTGCAGCTCATTATCGTGAACGGCTCTATAAGAATAATATCAAGCTTATATTATTTTTAAAAATCATACGCTTATCATTTACAATAATGGATTACTTAAGCCCTAAACTCGCCGGCTGGTGGGCAGTACGATTATGGGTAGCAACTCGCCGTTATCCCGAACCAGCACGAGAAAAAGACTGGCTGGCAACAGCCAGTATATCTGATTTGCCACACCAATATGGCCCAATCAAACTCTACCGATGGCAAACAGCAAATCAGTCAGCAGCAATTATTTTGCTAATTCACGGTTGGAACGGCCGTGGTACACAACTAGGCGCATTCGTAGAACCTTTATTAGCTCAAGGTTTTCAAGTTATCAGTTTTGATGCGCCAGGACACGGCGCTAGTCCGGGAAATGAGAGTAACCTGTTACGCATAGCCGATGTGGTGCATTCAATCGCAAACGCCATTGGTCCAATCCACAGTATCATTGCTCATTCTTTTGGTGCCATGGTGATGGCGCATAGCGTCCAAAATGGTTTAAAAATACAAAATGCAGCGGTCATTAGCGCACCCAAAGATGCCGAATTTTTGATACATTTATTTTGTGAAATGTTTAATATAAAAACCAACAGTAAAAACAATCTGCTGCAAAGAATCAAACAACGATTTGGCACAACCATTTTTGATGAAATATCAACACTGAACAACCTCAAACAAATCAACATTCCAGGATTAATCGTGCATGATAATCACGATCCCGACATTCCAGTGGAACATGCTCAAGAATTGAATAGAGCCTGGCTTGGCTCTGAATTATTAATCACTGAAAATTTAGGACATTTACGAATATTGCGTAATAAAAACGTTATTAAACGTATTATTGCATTTATAGTAAAAAATTAATGCTTAGACACTTGGATTAACTGATTGAAATAATCATCACTAAGATTAATGGTTTGTTCTAACTGAAAATCGCCGAAATCAGAGTCGGCGAGATAACCGCGAGAATTACATAAAACCCGAGTACCGTTAACTTCATAATCAAAATTATCGTGAGTATGGCCGTGAATCCAATATTTCACCCGTTTTTCATCCATTAAACATTCTAAATCACTGGCAAATGCCGGATTTAAAATATTATCCTGATAACGGGGATGCGTTGATTGTCGCGATGGCGCATGGTGTGTCACAACAACAGTATGACCATCATAAGGAATATCGAGTGCTCGTGTTAACCACTCCCGAGATTGCTGATGCAATAATAAAGACGCTTCTGGCTCAAATGGCCAACCATCATATTTAATCGCCCTAAAATCACTCATTTTGTCTTGAGCAGCACGCATACTCTGTAATTTACATTTAGATCCGTTTAACTCAAAATCAGTCCACAGAATTGAACCTAAGAATCGAACACCATTGATAATGGCAATATTATTATGCAGCACATAAATATTAGAAGGCGCTCGCGCTTTTAATTCATCAATCATGTCTAAATCATGATAATAAAACTCTTGATTACCCGGAACATAAATAACCGGTGTATCCGGAAAATTTCTTTCTGCCCAACACAAGCCCTTAAAACCTTCACCAATATCACCCGCTAATACCACGGCATCAACCGGAATAGTTGGAAGCTGAAAATCATCTGATTCAACATGTAAATCACTGTAGATTAAAATATTCATAAATAAAAATTCCTTATTCCATCTGTCAAACGAATGATACATATCCCTTATGACATTAAAACAACCATTTAAAGAACAGTAGTTTTAAATATTTTACGACTTATATTTATAGTATATTTTTATATCTGCAACTTTATTGCCAGCAATTTATTACCTGAAGTAACTTCGAGTTAAGCCTATGCAGAACGGCTAGACAAGTTTTAAATTAACGATAACCTATATCTGAAGTACTAGTTTATTAAATCTAAAATAAAATTTTGTGTTGTCACTCACACTTTGTGAAGTTGCACAATAAAATTAAATAATCAAGACTAAATAAGAATTGAATAGGGGATATTTAAGAGTCATTCATTGCGAATTTGCTATTAATAAATACATTATGTTTAACGATTTAATGTGCTATATAAGCATAAACTGATATGCAATATTAGTTAGGCTAAACACCATAAAATATTTTTATTAACGCTTATTACGTTTACTTAGATTGAGTACAAAAGATTTGATTTCTTGCTCGCCCCATTCCAAAGCTTGAGCTTCATCGATAAATCCCTGCTGACTCTTCGAGACATGAAATTTTTTCGATGTTACTCGCCGTATAATTTCAGCCGTCCAAGTTTTTTTATCTTGAACCGTTCGACATTCAAATTTTTTAATTTTAGACATGCTATTTTTTCCACTTAAATCCAGTTTCGACAGGTGATTTTGTATCACTATCTTGAATTTCCATCTTATTTTCATCCCCTGCGCTCTGATGGTATTTAAGCTCAAGTCCTTTTAAAAATAACCGTAAAATTTGATCTTTACAATCAACATAATGTTTATGTCCGGGTTTTCTAAAAAAAGCACTTAATTCAGATTTACTGATTCGAAAATCTGCCGAAGCTAAAATTTCAACAACATCTTCTGCTTTTAAATTTAATGCGATTTTTAATTTGGTAAAAATCATATTATTAGTAATGCGTTTTTCAGCAACTGTTGGCGGCCCTGATTTTTTACCACGTTTTTCATTAATTAAGCCATTTAAAAAAATCGCAAGCTGATTATCATTACATTTTTTAAATTCCGGATTATCTTCCTTTTTTAACCAATCGCTAATCTCTGCTCGAGTTACCGACAAATCAGCGGCTCCAAAAATAGCCATCATTTTTTTATCATTAAAATCGAAAATATATCGGAGGCGGCGTATTACATCGTTATTTTTCATACTGTTACTTCACTAGTTGAATACTGAGTTGTTCATTATCAAACTCGATTATATCACCAGATACTATTTTTTTACGCTTTTGGGTTTCAATATTTCCATTTAATAAAACTTGACCACTGGCAATCACCGATTTAGCCTCCCCACCACTTGAAACCATGCCCTCAAACTTCAATATTTTATAAAGTTCGACCGGTTCTGAGCTGATTTCAACTTCTCTCATTTTACAAATTGACCTTCTTAAATATAAATAAATTAATAAACAACAATAATAACAACGGAATCGAAACATAATATCCCAATGTTAATGGGCTATCGGCAATCACCGCTAACTCGTGTCGCATAGTAACACTAACTGACCCCATAGTAGCAAATGCTTGCTGCACCTCACCTCGAGAATAGCTAGTTGCAAAATAAGCTATAGTCAGTGGTAACACGGCAAAAAAATTGGATACATAAAACAACCATTTGTTTCGCACAAAAAGTTGAATAACTAAGATCGAAAACGCAATTAGCGCAACAAAAATAATAATATAACCCCATTTACCACTATTGATAAATAAATCTAACAATACCACAACTCCATATACAAATATTTAAAACAAATCGTTGTGCCTAGCTAATAATACTATAACCATAACTACCATCAATAATTTAAAAACCATCAAACAACAACTAATGAAATATCGCTTTAATCTATTGATTCATAATACTGCCAATAACCAAGCATGCGATTATAACGTAATAGTCCCATATATCCATTTAATTTTCCGCAACGCAAATCCCAAAACATCAATCGTTCAGAGAATTTTTTAAACCAAGGACAAGCGTCACGCTTTGTAAAAATTTTAAAATCCTGAAGCATTGACTCAAAACACATTCTGCTTGCCTAACACTTCAAGCTTCCGTGTTAAACTATTGCCCTGCTCATCAACCAAGGTTAAAAAATGAATCCCCGGATTAATTTTTAATTCACGTTGATGAAATATTTTTGTTGTTCCCAAAAACTCTTTATCCAAATGCCAATACAAAGTTTCATCTCGATTACGATGCACCGCTTTAAAAATAGTACTACCCTGCGACTCATCAAGATAAACCGGAATATACAGTTTCGTACCCGGTGTCGGGTATAAAATGTCAATTGGATTATGCGATGCTTTTTGGGTAACTTGAGCAACACAATCCTTACGATAAGCAGGAATATTACGATAACTCGCGTTTAATTTTTTAAAATAAAATTCCTGTCCGGCGGGCAAGACAAACCAATTTTTATGCTGCATATTACTAACCTTTTCGCATAAACCATTAACCCGCCAACCATTTTTATCCAAGTGAACTTTTAAATGATTTTGACTGGTTTTGTTAAAGTGGCTATCTTTTGGTATCCATTGCTTTTTTGTATCACAAAACTGATTAGCAAGATAACCATCATTTTTACAAACCGTTACTTCTTTCATTAAAAAATACGGCGCAGTAAACCAAGCACTACTATCTAAACGATTAAAAATATCAAACATAATCGGTGCAGCAGCACTCACTCCGGTTAACCCCGGTTTACCTTCACCACTGGCATTACCGACCCACACAGCAACCGTATATAAACTGGTATTACCAACCGCCCATGCATCACGCAAGCCATAACTGGTACCGGTCTTCCAAGCAATTTTCTGGCTACTATTAAAATTTTTCCAATAACCTTCAGCACCCGGACGCGAAACTTCCAATAATGCCTTCAATGTTAACCATGCTGCTGCCGGTTGAATTTCTCGTACTTGTTTCGTTGTGCTACTCTGTCCATGCAAAACGGTTAGTTGCTGATAAGTGGCATCACTTGCTGCATTTTTTGCTTTGGCTATATTCGCCAAATTGGCATACATAGTGGCAATATCCCACAACGTCCCTTCGGCGCCACCTAAAATTAACGTTAAACCGTAATTATTGGGGGTGCGATGTAATGTCGACATCCCCATTTGTTGCAATACATCATAAAACTTAGCAACACTGTATTGTTTTAACATCCGTACTGCCGGGATATTTAATGAACGTGCTAGCGCTACTTTTGCAGGCACCGCCCCCCGATACTGCCGATCGTAATTTTCAGGTGTATAACCTGCATATTGTGTTGGTAAATCGGCCACCAAGGTTTCTGGCAAGATATCACCTTGTTGTAACATACTGGCATACAATAATGGTTTTAAAATACTACCGGTGCTACGAGGCCGGTGAATTAAATCAATGGCATATCCAAGCTCAAAATCAGTCGCGTTATTACTATTACCAATATAAGCTAACACTTCAAACGTATCATTATTAATAACCAAGGCCGCAGCATTATGAATTTCACGTTGACTCAGCACCTTTGAATGTTGAAATACAATATCACGCACTGCAAGTTGTAAGGTTTTATCAATTGTGGACTTTAATTGCGGCAATTGTTTGTTACTTTGGCTTGCCAATAAGTGCGGTGCCATAGTAGGCAACGGCAATGGCTTTGCCGGTAATTTTTCAATTAACGCCAAAGCTAGAGTTGTTTTCGAGATAATTTTTTCATTAAATAAATGATTTAATAATCTATCGCGTTTTTGTTTTAACTTTTGTCGGTTACGTGCAGGATGAATCAAAGCCGGACTATTCGGCAAAACGGCCAGAGTACAGGCTTCCGCCCATGATAAATGAGCCGCCGCGCGACCAAAATAACGCCAAGCGGCTGTTTCAAGCCCAACAACATTACCGCCAAAAGGGGCATGGCTGGCATATAATGCTAAAATTTCTTGTTTGTTATAGGACAATTCTAAACGCAAAGCCATTATCATTTCTATCATTTTTTCAGAATAACTACGGCGTTTATTTTTTCGCGCAAGCCTAATAACTTGCATTGATAAGGTGCTGCCACCACTCACAATTTTATTTTGACTAAGGTTTAAATACAATGCCCGTAAAGTCGCTAAGGGATCAACGCCCCAGTGTGAATTAAATCGTTTATCTTCGAACTGTATTAGTGCAGTTGTAAATTTAGTTGCTAGTTGTTGTCCGGTAATTTCAGGAAAACGCCATTGTTCGTCGAGTGCAATTCTTGCACCGAGCAATTGCCCGTCCCGACTTAATAACGTCGATGAATAAGTATCGTTGAATAACGGTTTTGGTAAGCAGAACCAAAAACTACTGCCCAGCAAAAACACAAAACTCACAATTAACAGTGAATATATTATTCTCCGATTTTGACGACGTTGACCCATTGGCCTTTTGTCCTTGCCGTTTTAGAGGCATCATACATTGCTGCAATAGAAATACTTGGTAAATAGAATCGACCAAGATAAGAAGCATTCATTAATACCGTAAACTGCTTTTGTTCAGCGGCTTTTAATCCAAAATAGCTGTATATCCTGTCATCTCGAATATCCTGATAATCCATTTTTGAGTTCTTAGTATCAGTCGTTGCAGCATCATTAGTGAAACGCATATTATGTATTTGCCAACCGGATGGAATAATATGCGTTAACGCCAAATTCGTTAAATCCTGTGCGCTAGTATTTTTCACGGTTATAACCGCGATAACATCACTTCCTTGTACCAATTTAGCGATATTTAAAACCTCACCCTTACTATTTTTATACGACACAGCTAATGCTAAACCATTAGCGATAGCCTGCTCGGCACCCGCTTTAGGAATACCCTGAACTGAAATACTACCGTACAACGTCAGCGCTGATTTATTTTCAAGTTTAATGATTTCACCCTTACGATTAAAATCCGATAATCGCTGCTGATAAATAACCGAACTCGATAACAACGACTGTTTTGCAGTCTTGTTACTTGCTAAATCGCGTTGTAAATTAAATTTAAATTGACTGTCTGCTCCATCATTACCAATAAAATAACTCATGGCAAGTAAAGCATATGCAACACTCTGAGTACTTTGCCATGAATTCGACGCTAATTGTGCCGCGATTGTATCTGCAAGTTGTTTTGCTTGTTGTTTACGTCCTAATTTAACAAGCGCAGTTAATACTATCGCCTGATCACGTAGTTTAGAGCCAAACGTCTGCCCTTCGTGCGCATACTCTACGATGTTGATTTTGGCATTTTCCAATAATACCGCTGCCGCATCAGACTGCCCAATCACTTGATAAGCATGGGCTAGTTGCCAACGTGAAATATTGCTTAAAGTATTGGATTCACGCAAGCGGTTCATTGCGCCTATTTCAGCCTTATTCGCCAACGCCAAGCTATAAAGTCGATAAGCTTGTTCCAATTCAGATTGTCCTGAACCGGCTAACCAGTTATTCGCCGCACGCGCCTGATACGATAACCAATTCGATATTAACCCCTCAGGTATAAAATAACCTTTTCGCTGCGCTTCTAACAAAAAGTGCCCGGCATAATTGCCACCCCAACCAGAGGGCGCACCATTACCACCAGGCCAATACGAAAAACTACCATTGTTATTTTGAAACTGTTGCAGACGTTTAATGGCGGCATTGATATTAGTATCAATAACGTCCTTACGCTGTTTTTCAAGTTTCACAAAATTCGTTAAATATAATTGGGGAAATACCGATGAAGTCACCTGTTCAATGCAACCATGAGGATAACGAATCAAATAATTTAAACGGTTTTCTAAATTAATGGGCAACGCAGAAGATAACTCTAACGTTACTTTATTAGTCTTTAACAATCCATGAGGGACAATCGTCCCCTGCCAAGACGTATTTGGTTCGATCACCATTTTTACTTGTCTTAACGTTGCAGGGTTGGCACTACGAATATCGATATAAACCTCGGATTCAGTGGTTTTATTCGTACTGCTCGCAATAAAACGAATATGGCCTTTGCCTAAACCCGATTTGACTTTAACCTTCAATACACCGAGTTTATCACCTGTCGTTTCAAAGTGAATATCAACCTCGTCTGAGCCAAGTAATTCAAAATGTTCATCAGGAATAATTTTTAGTTTAACATCTTTAATATTATCATCCATCACAAACACAGCAACCGGCAAGGTCATTTCTTCATCAGGTGCAATAACGCGCGGCACCGTTGCCAAAATACTCAACGACTCACGAACAAAAACCGATTTACTGGCTTTGCCATAAGCGGTTTTATCACCGGCAACCAGCATCACACGCACAGCCCCAATATACTGTGGTAGCTTTAAACTATGTTTGGCAGTTTGTCCAGCCTTTAGCTCAAATGGTCCTAAATATTGCACCACCGGAGGAAACCGTTTTTTATCTTTATTTTTTTCATTTTCATCACTGTCATCACCACCACCTAATGCCAACAAGCGTTCAAGCTCACCACCATAAGCACCCACCACAAAATCATAAAAATCCCAGGTAAGTACTCCATGGGCTTCTTTTTTATAAAATTGTTTATGTAAGTCCGGTGTTTTAAAGCGCGTGAGCCCTAATAATCCTTCATCAACCACGGCAATGGTATAGCTCATGGGTTTTCCATTAGCTTCGTGAACCGCTAACTCAACTGTTGATTTTGGAGCCCATTCATCGGCCATTGTTAATTGTGGTGTAAGGCGTGTTTCAGGATCGTTCACTAATAACGGCATCACACCATAAAGACGAATTGGTCGATCATTGCTCTTGTTTTGATGCGGTTGCAACAAACTAACGTGAATATAAACATTGGGAGCCATATCGGCTGTCACCTGAAGTTTAAAATCATTGCCCGTTTTACTAATATCCAACCAATGTTGTTGCAAAATTTCCGTGCCATTTTCAATACTGATTAATGCCCGCCCCTTGCTGGCTTTGGGTAAACGTATAACGGCAGTATCCCCAACTTGATAATTTGGTTTATCGCTTGAAACACTAAGCGAATTTGCGCCAGCAGCACTGCCTTCTCGAGCTTTTCCAGCCCAACCCGGCCAATCCATATATAAGGTTTTACCGGTGCAATGTTTACCGTCTAAATCACACGCCCGTATTAAGTAACGCCCCCAATCAGGGTATTTAATTTCAAACTCCCAACTTCCAAGGCCATTGTTATTCGTTGCTATGGTACTTTGCTGTAAATAATTTGTTTGATAAGACGAGCTATAACTGGCAAGCGAATCACCGGATTTATCCCACCACCACTTCCATTGAATTTTATATAAAGTGACTTGAATATTTTTTAACGCTACTTTTTCACCATTTTGTTTTAAGCTCGCAATATCAACCTTATGTTTTGTATCCGTTAATAACATATTACGAGTTGCATCACCTTTAGGTAATTTCAAACCAACATAATGTTCATAGGGTGAAAAAGCGATATTAACGCTGTCTGAGCTAAAATCACCACCTTGCTCAAATACGCGTGTCGTAAATTTTGCGGTTAACATTCCAGGTGCGGCGGCATTAACGTCAACACTTTTTTGTATGTTGGCATTACCATCAGCATCTAATTTACCTTGGGCTATAATTAACGGTGAAAAACTAAAATATCCAGCCGGATCGTCAAATACAAAATCGGTAAAAATATCAAAACGTGTTCGTCGGCTACTCACTTTAACCTCAACATCGTATTTTAAATTTGACGCTTTTGCGCCATGCAACCACTGGCTAAATAACTTGGCACTAAATGGCATCGTACTTTTACTTAATTGCTTCGTACCAAGATTTATATCAATTTTTAATCTATTGGGGACAACCGTTTCTATTTTTAAGCGCTTATTAAAAATTGTGCCTCCGAGCTGCGCCTTTGCCATCCACACTCCGGTTTCACTGTCATCACTGGTTTTTAAGGTAAAACGATAAAAATCACCTATAGGTTTGTTATTACTAATGGTCTGCACTAACTGCCCCTTAGGATTATACAAGCGCATCGTAACTGGATGTTTTGCCGGAATGGTATTTTCTTTATCTTGCAATACAAAAGTCAGAAATATTTTATCCCCAGGCCGCCAGACACCTCGTTCACCATAGATAAACGCTTTAACACCATTATCGACTTGTTGCCCACCAACATTAAAATGGCTGGTCGCAAGCGCTGTGCCCTTGCTTAATTTTAAATAGGCTTTTTGTTTACCTTTGGTTGCCACCAAATAAAACGGAATAGCATTAAGCTCAGCGCTAATCATTCCCAAATTATCAGTAATAAGCTTTTTCATTTCCAAACCTTGAAAATTTCGAACCGAAATAGCAACCCCCGTCAAGGGTAATGATGTGCGAATATCACTGGTTATAATAGTCAGCTTATTTCGTTTATCTCGTTTTGCAATAATACCAATATTACTTGCAATAAAATTTCGTGAATCGGTAACACCACTGGCATAACGAAAATAAGCATCTTTACAAGGGTTTTCACGATCACCCCATAATATTGCAGCGGAACCTTGCCCATAATAATCTTCGGCATAGCCCCAGCCACTCGAAGAAGTATCCACGTAATCATCATTGCTTAAAAAAGATTTTTCTTTTTGAATCACTGTTTCAGCGTTTTCTTGTGGACAACGAAAACTAGAATTACCCCGATTGATTGATAAAGTAAGCCGAAACAAACCGCCAGGATGCGCTTTTAATAATTCAGTTGCATCGAGGCTATACCGATTCCACTTATCCATAACAACAGAATCCAAAGCGATTGTTTTACGCCATAAATAACGCCCCACTCGATTAATCTCAGAGGTTCCATCAAATTGGTTAGTTTGTAAAAATTGACCAATGTTATTTTCATACACTTGAAATGCCGTCACTTGCACACCAGTGACATTAACCGCCTCAAATGGAATACTCAGTATTTTATTATCGGGTAAAATAATGCCTTTCCCGACAAATCTAACTTGGGGCTTAAAGCTACTGAATGTTATTTTATCATTAACACGTTTGGTGATTCTTAAATCCTTAAAATTTTTAATACCCGGTTCAACGATAACTTGATACTCACCGATTAAATTTGCCACAGGATAAAGTTGAATAACATTTTCTTCGATACGACTACTAAATTTCACACCCGGCATTTGCACCAATCCTGAAATATCCTGATTGGTTTTTAATATGTCTGAAAACTGTATTTTCACATACTGTCGATCAGCCTGCACCGCTTGTATTTTAGTGACTTTAAATAACCCTAATGCGGGTATTTCAATTTTTTGCTCACCTTGTTGATTAACACCAATAACTGCGGCATTCCATTTTAATAACAAATTTGTATTCGTTTTTTTTCTGGGAATAGCGGTGATTTTAAAATTATGCTGCTTACCATTGCTGCTGTGCTGCCAATCTATTTTAAAGCTATTATTTAAGTATTCAGCGACTAGCATTTTTTCAATTCGTTCGGACTGTTCAACATCAGCGGTAATAATAGAACCGTTTAATTCCAGTTGCTTTTTGTCTTTAAGATTAGTATTTAGACCATCGACATTCACTTCAAAATCTTGTCGAATAACTTGAAAATTAAATATAAAGTTATCCGCTGCTGATTTTAAACCAAGTAATTCATTGGTTTTAATGCTAACTTTATATCTACTATTTGAATTAAGCGCCGCTGCCGGTTGCAAAATAATTTCGCGGTTATTTGCATATGTTATACTACCTTGAATATTCGGTGAGACCTTAAATACCGCGCGCGCATCTTTGCCAACCAAATCAGAAGTTATAATATCATTAATAAAACGAATATGAATATTAGCATTTTTGGAAATAGCACCTGCTGTATGCGAGGATATATACTGGCTCCACTGCGAGTTAGTATCAACCTGACTAAGTGAATTAGTATCGCTACTGGTAGAAGAATCACAAGCAGGTAATAACAATGCTGATATTAAAACGAATATTAACCCTGATATTGAAAAATGCGAAAACCCCATAACGAATCCTTTTTGATTTATAATTTTAAATTAAAATAATAACGTAGAGTATAACGGTTATATTAATCCCACTGTAATGAATTTGTCATGATAAAATCTGACCAATTATGACAACGTAATTTATTATTAATAGCAACCAGATTTTAAATTCACAACAACAGGTAGGATAACTATAATAATGTCGTAAAATACCAAACATGTGGTGCGATGCTAATCACCGGCCAAATAATGGGTTTAAGAGGCAGTTTAGAATTTGAATTAATAATATTGCCATTATCATCAATTTCAGGGTTACCGGTGAGGTCATCAACTAAGGTTGATAAATTTGGATTTGATGGATCATAAAATAATCGTTCAAACTCATCATCTTCAAGCTGCGCGGTGTGATGTGTTTTAATAATTTTTTGATACGTTTTTTGATCATGCGCCTTAAATTCAAATGTCAGGGCATACACTCGACTATCATTAACCTTTGTATTGGTTGCTTTTTTCTGGATTAACTTCGCTTTAGTTATGCAGCCGGATTTTAACATTTTATAATCTCGCAAGCCGCGCCGAATACCAAAATAAACTAACGATAATCCAATTAGCGGTAATAGATAACTTAATAATAACCAACTGCTAAATTCAGCAGAACGTTTCCCCGGTATCCGGCCATACTCAGGATAATCAACCGGGTATTCTACGGTAACTTCTTGATTACTGCGCATGCCATAACCTGAAGTGAAAGCATTGCGCAAATATTCAAACCCATTGTCATCAATGTATTCATAAGTATTAAGCCACACAGTACGATCATTAATTTCCATATTGGTTTCTTCAGATTCAATCACACGGCCGGTGGTTGTCTTTATTTCCCCCGTAAAATAAATGAAAGAGGTATCGGAATGACCTCCAAAGCCCCATGCAAAAATCATTAAAAAAGCAAAGACAAACCATCCCGTCAAGGTTAAAATTCGGCCAAAAATTACTGTAATGGCTGTATTTCTAGGGACCGTACGATTAACTGAATTCATAATACTCCGCATTGTTTAATTAATTATATAATTAACTTGAGATTATGTAGATTAAAATTAAATGATACTATTATAGACTAGATAAGATGATATTAAACCATGGATAATAAATACGTTTATCGAATGCTGTGAATGGCTTGCCCCGTGACATCCAATGCAGCTTCATGAAAAACTTCAGATAATGTTGGGTGTGCATACATCATTAATGCCAGATCTTCGCTACTGGCTTTAAACTCCATTGCAATAACGGCCTGCATGATCAACTCGGATACTTGCGCGCCTATCATATGTACCCCTAAGATTCGATCCGTTTTTTTATCGGCAATTATTTTGATTAGTCCATCAGTATGGCCAGCAGCTTTGGCACGGCCGTTAGCCATAAAACGAAATTTTCCAACATTATAATCGATATCTTTTTGTTTTACTTGCTGTTCAGTTGCCCCACACCAAGCAATTTCTGGATGGGTATAAATCACAAAAGGAATAATGTCATAATTTACCTTACCGAAATTTCCGGCAATTAATTCTGCCACCATCACCGCTTCTTCAGAGGCTTTATGAGCTAACATTGGCCCGCGTACGGCATCACCAATTGCGTAAATAGTATCGATATTTGTTTTGCATTGCTCATCTACTTCAATAAAACCTTTTTCGTCTATTTTAAGAGCGACTTTATTCGAACAAATAGTGCTAGTATTAGGTACACGTCCGGTTGCAACTAAAACCTTATCAAAATTTTCAACGTGTTCTCCAGTATGATCTTTATAAGTTAATTTAACGTTATTTTCCGCTATTTCAGTTTTTATTACCTCACTACCAAAATGAAACTCTAAACCTTGTTTTTTTAAAACTCTATTAGCCTGTTTAGAAATTTCTAAATCGGCCATTGGCAATAATGAATCCAAAAATTCATAAACCACAACATGACTGCCATAACGCTGCCATACACTCCCCAACTCTAAACCAATTACACCAGCACCAATGACTGCTAGTGATTTAGGAACGGAATCAAAAGCTAAAGCACCTGTTGAATCAACGATTAAATTATTATCAACTAATGCTGGTTTTAAAACGGCAGGTTTAGAACCGGGAGCCAAAATAATATGGCTACCGGTAATACTGATATTGCTATCACTTGCGTGTTTAATATTAACTTGGGTTTCAGTTTCTAATAAACCGTCACCATGAAAAACACTAATTTTATTGCTTTTCATTAACGCCGATATTCCCGTTGTTAATTCTGTTACAATTTTTTGTTTTCGGTTTTGGGTGACAGTTAAATCCAAACTAATTTGTGAGATATTAATACCATGTTGCTGAAAATCAGTTTGCGATTGACTGTATAATTCAGAAGATTCGAGCAACGCTTTTGATGGGATACATCCAACATTCAAACACGTTCCCCCAAGAGACGCAGACGCATCGATTATTGCAGTTTTTTTGCCTAATTGTGCACAACGAATCGCAGCGACATAACCCGCTGGACCCGCTCCTATAATAATGACATCAAAATGTTCCATATTTAGTATTTTATTTATAATTTCACAGCATTAAATATCTAATAAAATCATAGCGGGATCTTCGAGTTCTTCTTTTACCGCCACCAAAAATTGCACAGCCTCACGACCATCAATAATTCGATGATCATAGGAAAAAGCCAGATACATCATTGGTCGGATCATCATTTCATCATTCTCAACAATAACCCTTTTTTCAATTTTGTGCATCCCCAAAATACCACTTTGAGGTGGATTTAGTATTGGAGTCGATAACATTGAGCCAAACACACCACCATTAGTAATGCTAAATGTGCCGCCGGTAATTTCATCTAACGTTAATTTGCCGGTTTTGGCTCGTTCACTATAATCCACAATTATTTTTTCTATCTGAGCAACACTGAGCGTATCAACATCTCGAATGATAGGCACCACTAAACCTCGAGGTGAGCCAATCGCAACCCCCATATCAACGAAACCATGGTAGATTATATCGTCACCTTGGGTTGAAGCATTCACTTCTGGAAATTTTTTTAATGCTTCAACAACCGCTTTAATAAAAAAAGACATGAAGCCTAAGCGAACGCCATGTGTTTGCTCGAATTTTTTTCCATATTTGGTTCTCAAGCCAATAATGGACTGCATATTCACTTCGTTAAAAGTTGTTAATATAGCGGCATTATGTTGTGCTTCTAATAAGCGTTCGGCTATTCGCGATCGGAGTCGAGACATTGGCACACGCTTTTGAAAACGTTGCTCGGCTATATTAATTTGGGCAGTAGTTGTAGTAGAAGCATCGGCTAAGGCAACAGCTTCTGTTGCATTTTCAACATACGCTAACACATCTTCTTTCATTATTCGTCCATCTTTACCACTACCACTAATTTCGGAGCTGCTAATATTATTTTCTTTCATTATTTTTTCGGCTGCAGGTGATTGAGAATGATTAATCGAAACAACTTTATGTTCTAGTATTGCTGGTTGTGGTTCAGCTTCAATTTTTTGGCTTGCTTGTTTATTTACTTTTGCAATTATTTGTCCGGAAATAACCGTTGTCCCTTCTTTTTCTAAAACGGCTTCAATCACTCCAGACACCGGGCTTGGTACTTCAAATACGACTTTATCGGTTTCAATGTCAGCGATAATATCTCCCATCGCAACATAATCACCAATTTTTTTATGTATAGCAGATATTAAACCATCATTAATGGATTCAGGAAAAACAGGAACAATAATATTTTCACTCATAATATGTTTACCATGCTTATTATATTTATCATTTAAAGACCTAAAGCATCTGAAATTAACTGGGCTTCTTGTTCTTTATGAATATTTATATTACCAACCGCTGGTGCTGCTAACAAAGGTCTTCCTGCATACTCTAAACTATTATTTTTACCGATGGCATGACGGATATGGTGTTGACTTGCATACCAAGCACCTTGATTCATAGGCTCTTCTTGGCACCAAATATAATCAGTGACATTACTGTATTTTTTCATCTCTGTTGAAACTTGTTCGCTCGGAAACGGATATAACTGCTCTATGCGTAGAACAATGATATTATCTTTATTATTTATCTTTTTGCCATAATTTAAAGCGTAGTATATTTTTCCGCTACAAAATATCACTCGTGTAATATTATCAACATCGTGTTTTTCTGTTTCTGGAATAATAGTTTCAAATTTTCCACCAGAAAGTAACTTCAAATCACTCATTGCCTCAGGTAAGCGCAACAAACTTTTGGGTGACATAATGATAAGTGGTCGACGACACCGAAGTAACATTTGACGACGTAATAAATGAAATATTTGCGCGGCATTACTTGGGACACATACTTGTATATTGTGTTGCGCACATAACTGTAAATAACGTTCTAATCGGGCTGATGAATGTTCAGGCCCTTGCCCTTCAAACCCATGCGGCAATAACATCACCAAACCGCAAAGCCTGTTCCACTTTTGTTCACCTGCGCTAATAAATTGGTCAATAACAACCTGTGCATTATTTGCAAAATCACCAAATTGAGCTTCCCAAATAACCATCGTTTTTGGATCCGTCGTGGCATAACCGTATTCAAAAGCCAGCACCGCTTCTTCTGATAATAATGAGTTACTAACTAAAAACGTTACATCGTCTGAATTTAAATTACGTAACGGGATATGCACGCTGGTATCTTTCTGGTTGTGTAATATAGCGTGACGATGAAAAAATGTACCTCGACCACTATCTTGTCCCGATAACCGAACTGAATAACCATCATTTAATAATGTCGCATAAGCCATTGTTTCGGCAAAACCCCAATCTACTGAAATTGTGCCATTGGCCATATTGTCACGTGAACTTAATATTTTTTTAACATTGCGGTGTAATTCAAAGCCTTGAGGAATTTTATTAATTTTATTATAACAATAGTGTAAAGTTGTCTTATCAACCTGGGTTTCAACGTCATTATCAAAAGGGAAATTTGCATCACATTTAGTATACTTACTCCAATCAGAAACATAGGGATAAGTAATATTATTATCATATATATGCTTTTTTACCATCGACTTACCAGTCTCCAAATTATCATGGTATTCGACTTTATATTGAACCAGTTTAGTTTCGGTAATAATACCTTCTGCAAGTAACTTTTCTGCATACAAGGCTAGAGTCGTGGTTTTATTTTTGATGATTTTGTACATTTGTGGTTGTGTTACCATTGGTTCATCTGCTTCACTATGACCATGGCGGCGATAACAAACCATATCGATAACAATATCTTTTGAAAACTTCATTCGGTAATCAAGCGCGAGTTCCGCGGCACTAAGTACGGCTTCAGGATCATCGCCGTTGACATGCAATATTGGTGCATCAACCATTTTAGCGACATCGGTGCAATACATTGTTGAACGCGCATCTTCTTGCTTACTGGTCGTAAAACCAATTTGATTATTAACTACAATATGTATTGTGCCCTTGGTAGAATATCCTCGTGACTGCGACATATTAAATGTTTCCATCACGACACCTTGTCCGGCAAAAGCGGCATCACCATGAATCACAATCGGGATAACGTGTTTGCCTTGTTTATCACCACGTCTATCTTGACGTGCTCGAACAGAACCTTCCACAACCGGTGCAATGATTTCTAAATGTGATGGATTAAATGCCAATGCAACATGAACCGGTCCATTACCTGTTTCCAAGTCTGCCGAAAACCCCATGTGGTATTTCACATCACCGGAACCATTTTTATTCGTTGATTTACCCTCAAACTCCATAAATAAATCAGAGGGAATCTTACCCATTATATTGATTAATACATTAATGCGTCCACGGTGAGCCATCCCAATAGCCATTTCTTCGATATGGTGTTCGATGCCACCACGTTTGATTAAGCCTTTTAGTAATGGAATTAAACTTTCACTGCCTTCTAAAGAAAACCGTTTTTGACCAACGTATTTAGTGTGTAAATATTGTTCTAAACCTTCGGCCGCTATTAAATTTTTTAGTAACTCAATTTTTGTTGCTTTATTAAATAATAATTGACCTTGAGGCGACTCTAATTTTTTTTGTATCCAACGTTTTTCTTGGATATTTGATAAGTGCATGTATTCTGTACCGAGAGAACCAGAATAGGTTGTATCTAATATTTTGATAATGTCACTCAGCTTTAAACGCTCGGCTCCGACTAACGAACCGGTTTCAAACACTTGTTCTAATGTTTGCTTCGTGAAACCATAATAGTCTAACGTTAATTCTTCAACCGTATTTTCATTGTTTTGGGTGAAAGGATTAGTATTCGCTATTCGGTGCCCTAAAAAACGGTAGGCGTTAATAAACTGCAACACTTTAATTTGCAGTGGTTGAAACTCAGCCTGTGGTATTGCAACGGCTTGTCGCGGTTTGTGCTTAAAATAACGAACAAATTCCTGTTTGATATTATAGTGTGATATATCCCCACTATTGGAATTTTGCATGCGTTCAAAATATATGCGCCATTGTGACTCCACTGACTCAGGGGCAGCTAGAAATTGTTCGTATAATTTCTCTAAATAACCAGAATTTAGCCCAGTTAAAGCCGAATTATTCCAAATTTCCTGTAATGATTTTTTTTTATTCGATAAGTCCATCAATATATCTCAGTTATACATACATATATAGTGCAATTCTGAGAGACTGCATGCTTAATAGTCATTCTAATTGATATTTTGATCACAAACTAACTATTTTCGAACTTATCACGATAAATAAAAGCACCCCATCGAAATGAAGTGCTTTTACTGGATTTACAAATTTTATATAAAACTAAGGTGTCATTACAACAGTTTGAGCATTAAAATCCTGTGGCGCCGAACCAAAGCTTGCGACAAAACCTCGCACCGCAATAGCGCTGTTATCGACAATATTTGCAAGATTTAAGCTGCCAGTATCAACTTCATAATTATCTTGCAAAGCATCGTTACTGGCATTAATACCAGTACCCGCGAAATTATACAGACTCGCAGTGCGACCATTGATTGAACGTAAATTTAATAACATCGATGATGTTTGATCCAACGCGATACTACTTGAAACAACATTTGCTTTTAAATCTGAAAAACCGATTCGGGCATAACCATTACTGGCATCAAATTGAAAGTTACTCGACACATCATTTATAATACTACCAAAAATTAAGACCCGTGAACCAATAGAAATATCTGCAATAACAAAATCTGACATTGATACTCGACGTTTAACAATCGTGCTGGCAGCAAGTTGAACGGTAATAGCATCATTAAAAACTATTGTGCCGTCTGCGCGGGTAACTCGTGCACCATGTACTTGAATAACATCATCTGTTCTTGAAATAACACTGCCTTGAACGACATCTAATGTTCCCCCCGGAACACTCGAACCAGAAAAAACTTGCTCGGCTTCAAAGCGCAACGGATTAAATCTCACCCTACCGCGCACTATCACACCGGTTAACTGCGCCAACGACGCCATAACCGATAAACCAGCTTCACCTTGATACGATAACCCGTCAATTTCATACAGAGTTGTATCCAACGATTGAATTTTTAAACGACCAAAATGCTTTTTATATTTAACCAAATTATGTCGAAATGGACGTATAAATAATTCAAAACTGTTATTACTAACGTCCACTGATTTTAATGGCCCACGTAATCGATGTGGTTTGGATTTATTTAAATCTACCGATGCTATTAATATTGGTGCAACCACAATACTGGCGCTATTCTCAGCTAAAGTAACTGTGTTTGATGTTTCTAAATCAAAGTCTAATGTTAAATGTTTTGGAATACCGGGTGCCACTGGTAAGGTATTTTGTCCATCAAGATTAACAGAAACCTCCAATGTCGATAACACATCCCCCTTAGCATCAACCATACTATTAACTTGTATTGCTTGACCATTTGCACCTTCAACCCAAATATCCGCATTTGTAAAATCCAATACCATACTACCTTTGACATAACGTCCATTTGGAACTGTTGCGGCAGTGATGAATTCAGTTAAATTAACATACTCTGCAAAATCGATGCGACTTGATGTGGGCAAGGTTTCAACTACCCGTCCATCGGCGTGTGTCATATTAATCGACAATACTTCAACGCTATAACGAATAAAATCACCCGGTGCATCAGTCACGGCAATTAATACTGTACCGTTTTCGTTTGAGTTCACAGTTTGAGTGTCGACCGTTGAACTAGCGCCACCACAACCTGTCATAGCCAACATGCTAATCAGTAAGATACTGAAGTAGCTATATTTTAACCAACCTAATGTATAAATAGGATTCATTTTTTTTATCTCCATTAACGTATAATAAAATTGTTATCAAAATCACAAGTTTAAGTTGCTTGCTAAGCGAAACAGCCACTGTAATTGATACCTTACTAACACTAACGCGCGAACGACTTAATGGTTGACCTTGAGAAACAAAAGATTTAAAAAATTAGAATCATTTCAATGAGGATGTCTGATGTTTAAAACTAAAAAAAATACTAATAAACGCTCTAAAATATTCAAATCGCTACATTTTTCAAAACTAATTTCACTACCATTAATTCTAGGTCTATCGTCTTTCAATGCGTTGGCTGGCAATAATATAATTCTTGATGTTGTTAGTGCACCCGTTGTTGGAAATGGTCTCGTTGGAAACGCACCAACTGAGTTTAATGTTTTATTTCGTTCAAGTGATCCTACTGTAGCCAATTCACAATATTTAGATCCTGCAAATCCAGGCCAATTTATTCCTATTGGTGGCTATCTTGAAATTGAACTCGGTGGTTCTTATAGACGAAATCCCAATTATATTGATGCTAAAACCGGTGGAAATAGCATCGCACCTAACCGAAATATTATATTAACAACCGCACCACAAAACCCAATAGTGGCAACGGCAGGAGCCGGTGTGCAACACGGTAATTGGCGTGTCAGTGATGATGGCGCGCTGACAATGAGAATTACACCAAATGGCATAAATACAAATAATATCACCGGTTTAGAAAATGCCCGGGCAGCAAATGGCTTTAAAGTTGTGCATGTACGACCAGACCCACGAGATGATCGAACTGATTTAACTCGTAGCCCCTTTATTAATGGTCCGGCAGGTAGTCACGGTAGAATCTATATCCGAATATTTGATGCCGATGGTATGATTGATCAATATGGTTATAAAGAAGTTAAATTCACCCAAGCGAATGGCTCACAAATTCGCATCACCAATGCTGGTGTGACAACCTCAAGACAAGGTAATAGTGCGACAGTATCAGCCGAGATAGATGAATCCGTTCACTACCAACACGTTGCAGTTAATACCGAATTAACCAACACCCTGAAATCAACACCATTTTCAGCAGGCACACCTTATGCGTTACGCTTTTTATTATTTGCTGGTTCAGCCTCACAACCTGATCCCTTTATTCCGCAAAAAGGTATCGCGGCAGTAGGTTATTATATTAATGCGCAACACCCTAATAAAGCCACTCTAGTACAAGACAGCAATAATAATGGTGTTGCCGATGAAGATGATTTAGAACTTGGAGAAATTAAAATATCAGGGCCAGACAAAAATGCACAATTTTTACCAAACCTCAATCTAACAACCTCCGGTGATGGCATTACTGGTCCAAATGGCAGTTTATTAATTGTTCCGGTTAAAGTTGGAGCATTAGCGGGTGAGTATAAAGTGAAATTATCAATGAACGATGGTAATGAAATCGAAACCTATGTTATTGCTGAATAATGGCAACATTATTTAATCATGCTTTAACGGACTAAATCAAAGCTAGCGGTCTGTGTGTCTACTTTCGCCAAAGAAAGAATTCACACAGACCAATCTTAAAGATACTTCGATTTTGGATTAGACTTAAACTGATTGATACTCATTAAGCCCTCTCCTCCAACCTAACTTAATTAAAAGACAAAAAACACAAAAATTTCAATATTAAATAAAAGAATACACTAAACCCAAGCCACCGGTTACAGCAATTAATGTCATCATTCCCACGTTATATCGAAATAAAGCCACAAACGATGCCAAACAAACGACCACAGCAAACCATTCAATTTGCATTATTTGCTCAAAATTTTCACCCATGCCATTTGGCCAGATAACATGATAAGCAAAAAACATCGCCAAATTTAAAATGACACCAACAACAGCAGCAGTAATTCCGGTTAATGGCGCGGTGAATTTTAAATCATTACGAGTCGCCTCAACAAAAGGGCCTCCTAATAATATAAATAAAAATGACGGTAAAAAAGTAAAATACGTTGCGACAGATGCTCCAGCAAAACCGGCAAAAAACAATGAACCACCTGCCCCCAAAACCTCTTTTGTCCAACCACCAACAAAGCCAACAAATGAAACAATCATAATCAGAGGTCCTGGGGTCGTCTCGCCTAACGCCAATCCATCAATCATTTGAGTTGCCGTTAACCAACTATATTGATCAACAGCACCTTGATACACATAGGGCAAAACCGCATACGCGCCACCAAAAGTAACCAAAGCTGCTTTGGTAAAAAACTCACTCATAACTTTAAGTTCACCTGATAACCACCACCACATAAGCAACCACAATAATAGACCAATAGCAGCGTAAACAATAAAACGAACCGGATTAAACTTTGCATGTAATGGTGCTGGCGTATCATCATCAATAATAGCCCGCCCAAATTGCTTATCACTGGCACCATGACCAGCACCGGCAGTAAATTTTGATGGCGCAAATTTAGCGCCAATTAAACCAATTAATCCGGCCGCGACAACAATATAGGGGAAAGGTATTTTAAAGAAAAATATAGCAACAAATGCCAGCCCTGCGATACTCCACAACACCGAATTTTTTAATGCACGTGATCCAATTCGATATGCTGCAAACACCACAATAGCTGTCACCGCAGGTTTAATGCCATACAAAACCCCTGCAACAGCGCTAACATCTCCAAACACAAGGTATATCCACGTTAATAAACTTAAAATTAATAACGACGGTAATACAAATAAAAAGCCCGCAATAATTCCACCAAAAGTACCGTGCATTAACCAACCAATATAGGTTGCAAGTTGCTGTGCCTCAGGGCCGGGTAATACCATGGTGTAATTTAGCGCATGTAAAAAACGATGCTCCGAAATCCAGCGACGTTTCTCAACCAACTCTTGATGCATCATACTTATTTGACCAGCGGGACCACCAAAACTAATAAACCCTAATTTTAGCCAATACAGTATTGCCTCCATCAGACCGACCGGAGCCGGAGTCTGATCTTTTGGTAATTCCTCAGTCATATTATTTCCACACCAATGTTAGTAAAAAGAAAATATTGTTTTAAGTCAGTTAGGATTGGAGCCAGTAATTTCAAAATTGAATTCATTACCGTACAAAATTAACATCTATCGGGTAAAAGCAGCCTCTAATCCGAATAATGTATTTTTTTAGTTATAATACCTTAGTATCACAATATAAATCTAAAATAAGGAGAATTCAGATGGTTATTGAAAACAGATCTGGTGAATCAGAAAATATTCCCTTTCGCACAGGACGATTTTATAATGTTGGTTCTTCGTGGTACTTCTCCAGCCGTGAGCAAGCTGATTTAGGTCCTTACCAAACAAAAGAAGAGGCAAAACAAGCCTTAGCCACGTATTTACATAATATTAGAACGCAAAATAACCTAAGCTTAGTATTGCAAGGCTAATAGACATATAAATCAAGGATTTAAATATTACTATTCATCGACATGATGACGATGATTCATCCCGTTTCATTCTGGGTGAGCTTTTAAATTTTTAATGATAGAACGTTATTGGTATTTCTTAGAGTGAGGTGAAATCGACGCAGGTCCACATATCCTTACAAACACGAAACAGCTCTAACATTATACCGTTAGAGACTTTACGATGTTAACTGACCACCAAAAACAAGCCGTCATAGTAAAAACCCACAGTACCTCAAAGCACTGTGGATTTTAAAAGCAATTTTAGATTGTGATTAGCTAAAACAGTCGACGATGTTACTGATCGTAAAGTTCATGCTCGCTTTCATCACCAAGAATTCTTGGCTGCTTGAGTAGCTCAGCTAAACTATCATGATCACGTTCCACACCACGACTTCGCTCTTCATACAGCTTAACTGCAACGTTCGCAGTTTCAGTCTGAGATAAGTCTTTTTCAATTTCGTCTGCGGTGCTTAAAACAGTCGTAATACATTGAGCAAGATCATTAACATCAATCTTATCTGTATCACTTATACCATACTGCAGCCACTGTGGCGTGACTCTTAGCGATTCCGCAACTTTTCGAATATTATCAATGGTGATATTACCACCATCTTCCCAAAGCGAAACAGAAGCACGTGATACTTCTACTCGTCTTGCTAGTTCAGCTTTGTTAATACCGTTTTTTTCTCTTGCTAACTTAATTCTTTGTCCAATCATTTTGTGTCTTCCATGTGTCAGGGGGGAGGTTACATGTTAAACATTATTAAACGAACTCAACTATTAACGATAAGGAAAAAAGTTCTTTTCTTATCGATAGTCTAAACATTTAATTATCAATGTCTTGAGATAATCAATTTTTTTAATATATTGATAATCAGTAGTAGTATTATGTCTTGCTTCTACACTAATGTGAATCATTAATTACAGTAAATACCTTAATCTGACCATAAAATTGTAGAACAAATGTTAAATACAACTTAATTATGTAAAATCAATCAATACTCACTTAACAATAATTACAGTGTAGAGAATAAACCTTAAGCTATTATTAACAGATTAAAGCTACGTTAATTATAGTCCATACAGCTAGTCAATATATTTCGATATAAGTGTATTTTTAATAATTAAATATCAAAAGGTGTATCCACGTCACACTTTTAAAAAATTATTTTACATAAAGCACGTAATGGTACGATTACAATTTAAACAATACATTCATTATCGACTGATTATCAATGATAAATTCTCAATTTACAGCTATGGTTTAAAAATAAATTATTAATAATTAAAGTTCTTACTTATGGTATTCAAACTTAGTTTTTAGATGAAATACAACACATATAGTAGCCTTAATAATAAAATGTCGAAGCTATTACAGCCGTCGTTACTTTTCGCATTTTTAATTATTACGATATCTGCAATACTATTAGGAAACTTATACCAATATTTAGCAATATCCGATTTAATTATTCATAAAGAATCTGAAAATTCAATTTTGTCCCGCAATTTTAATAATCAAATAACACCGAAAATTCAAAAAAATATAATTGATATAAACTTACTAACCTCAAACTCAATAAAATTAAGTCTAAACATAAATAATTTAAACCAAATATTATTTGCATTAGCCCATGCCCACCAAAATATTAGTATCACATTGTTTAATTTAAATGGCTTTGCCATTGCCGAGTCCCGTTCTAATAATCACTTATTAAATAATGTTCAAAAAACAGATTTTAAAGCAGTTATTAACAATGCCATTAGCAAGTCACAGTTAATTGAATTTTCAAATCATAATAATACTAAATTTAATTACAGTTCGGTTTACAGTTTAATTCCGATATTAAATATCGATAAATCCGAGGTTATTGCAGTTTTCGGCATTAAAAACAATGTAACAAATGCAATTGAAACAATCTCTAAATCACAACAACTCGTAATTCTAACGATATTAATTGGATTATCAATTTTCTATTTAATCATAATTATCACGCAATCAAAATCCAATAAACTATTAAAAGAACAAGCCGAGTTAAGAATTATTAGTGAAGAGGAAATTCGCTATCATGCTTTTCATGACCCATTAACACGTCTACCAAACCGTTCTTACTTCCAACGCATTTTATCACTCGTGATGTCTCAAGCCAGACGCAATGAAACATTAATTGCATTAATGTTTTTGGATTTAGATAAATTTAAAACTATAAATGATAGTTATGGACATGATGTTGGAGACAACGTATTAATAGAAGCGGCCTCACGAATTCAACAATGCCTACGAGAATGTGATACCGTTGCCCGAATTAGTGGTGATGAATTCACAGTTATCTTAGATGGAATTAACACCGTTAGCGATGCAGAAATAATCGCAAGTAGAATTATTGCTTCATTAAATAATGTCATGAAAATTGACAACCATGAATTTACTATCGGTATGAGTATCGGAATAAGCCTATACCCGCTTGATGACATCTCTCTCGAACAACTTATTCAAGATGCCGATATAGCCATGTTTGCTTCGAAAAAAAATGGACGAAATACCTTTTCATTTTTCGAACAGGAAATGTTACATCACTCCAAACAACGTCTTAAATTCGAAATCGATTTACGACAAGCTATTTCCCGGAATGAATTTATATTACATTACCAACCTATTATCGATATGAAAACAGATGAAGTGACATCAATGGAAGCGTTGATTCGATGGAGCCATCCAGTCCATGGTACATTACTGCCCAGTCATTTTATTAAACTCGCAGAAGAAAATGGACAAATTGTTAGTATTGGTAATTGGGTATTAAATGAAGCATGTCAACAATTAGCAAGCTGGCATCTAGCTGGTTTTGAACACTTAAAAATATCGGTAAATATTTCAATTAGACAAATTGATGATAAAAATTTTCATTCATATGTTTTAAGCACATTACATAAACACAGTCTAAATCCAAATAAATTGGAATTAGAAATTACAGAAAGTCTATTTTTGGAATGTAGCCACACCACCCTAAAAACCTTGTTTCAGTTGAAAAAAACCGGAATAAGCATAGCTATTGATGATTTTGGCACAGGATATTCGTCACTGGCCTACCTTAAATCATTTCCAATCGATAGACTTAAAATTGATCAATACTTTGTACGAGAAGTTACTAAAGACGCTGACAATGCAGCAATAACACAAGCTATAACATCATTAGCGCATACCTTAGGATTAGATGTCACCGTTGAAGGAGTCGAAACGGTAGAACAATATAAACTATTAAAATCGCAATATTGTGATGAGATGCAGGGCTTTTTCTTTAGTAAACCATTATCAACAAAAGAAGCTGAAGAATTACTGCTATCAGCCTAGCCTTTAGTTTCTAGCTAGCTACGGCTAAGTTCACTATTATAAAACATAAGACCAATACCACGTTCATCTTTATACGCTACCATCGCAGTCACTTTGTCACTTAATGTAACAAGACTCGCTTTATCATGGCCATCTTCAAATTCAACTTTAACCATACAATGTGCATATAATTCAACATCAGCAACATCTGTTGTGACATACATTCCACCTTTGCTGATATTTTGCGTGACACCAGTAACCGCCTTGCGATGTCCGCAGGCTAAAGTGACACCAACATTCATTGCTTTACGTGTATCCCAACGAAAATCCACAAAATTCATCATTCAGTCTCCCAAATAGTTAAGCATTTAGTAGGTTATTATTTAACCTCATGTATGCCTAGGGAGCTGTGATGTTATCCACAAATGCAGTTATTATTATTGAAAAATGAATGATTTAGCGACATAGGTCAAAAAAATGCCCAGTAAAACCGGGCGGTGTTCCAAAGGGGGAAAACTTACAAATAAAACCTTAATAATTCATTTAAAAATAACATGAGAATATTGAAATCAACCCAGGTAAACCCACTCTTAAAACCACAAAATTTAACACTGAAAAATTCAAGTCATTAACAAACTCAATACGAAAACTCGTATTCAATATCCCTTGTGCTCGTGCCGTGATAGTCCTTATCAAAAGTCCTATCCTTAGACTTACCGGTATGAGAAGTAGCAAACAAACTGAGAACTCATCAACATTTCTTGTTTCGACTCCCTTCGAAATTCCATATTAAGATTCTAAATTGCAATCCTAAGAATGGGAACCGAGGCCTTTACATCAAGAAGATGTTGACACTATTAGACTACAATTGAATTTAGATCGAAATCCGGTAAGCTCAGTAATTTCTCTAGGGTTTACCCTTATAAAAACCACAAGAGACATACAGTGCAACCAGATCTGCCAATGACGAAACATCCATTTTTTCCATGACATTAGCCCGATGAGCTTCAACAGTCTTATTGCTAATTCCCAAATCGGCTGCAATAATTTTATTTTGTTTACCTATCACAACTTGATCCAGAACTTCTCGCTCACGCGGAGATAAGGTTGCCAACAATGACATTTTTGACTGCAAATCTTGATGTTCAATTCTTTCGCTTTGATCTTTCTCTAAACATTGATTAACGCGCTCTAACAACACTTGATCATTAAAAGGCTTTTCAATAAAATCTACCGCCCCATTTTTAAGAGCCCTTACGGCCATAGGCACATCACCATGTCCGGTTATAAGAATCATTGGAATAGTATATTTTTTTTCATTTAAAATCTTTTGTAATTCTAATCCACTAATACCGGGCATACGCACATCAGCAACAAGACAACCCGGGTTGTCAGAATTATAACTGTCTAAAAATTCTTGAGCTGATGAAAATACTGCAACTTTAATACTAATTGATTCAATTAACCAACTTAATGAATCTCTTACCGCTTGGTCATCATCAACAATATAAACGGTGGCCTTCTTATCAAGCATACTGAACCTCTGTTCGAACTACGGGCAAACTAAAACGGAATGTGGTGCCATTAACCTGATTAATATTTGCAGACAAATGACCACCGTGTGATTCAACAATAGAGCGACTTATGGATAATCCCATCCCCATTCCCTCTGGTTTAGTTGAAAAAAATGCATCAAATAAATTATCGCGTTGTTCACTTGAAATTCCGTGGCCGGTATCCCACACAGCAACTTCCGCCATATCAATTTGTTGGTTATACCAACTGTGAATAATTAATTCCTTACGAGTCCAACTATTACCATCCATTGCTTCAAATGCATTTCTTATTAAATTTAAGACAACCTGTTCAATTTGAATCTCATCAGCCAATACCAACGGCATCACTTTTTGTAACTGCAAGTGAACATAAACGCCCCGCTTGCGAGCATCAAAATTGGCTAACTGTACAGAATCTTGAATAATTGCATTTATATCTGTGCTCGCCCGATTGGGTTCGCCTTTACGCACAAAGTCCCGCATGCGTTTTATAATATCTCCCGAACGCTTACTCTGAAGACTAATATTCTCAAGCGCACTTATAATTTGACTCGGATTATAATTTGGTGCCGACATACGGCGCACACAACCTTGAGCATAGTTTGCAATCGCCGCTAGCGGCTGATTTAATTCATGTGCAATACTTGATGCCATTTCACCCATCATGCTAACACGAGAAACATGAGCAAGTTGTTGTTGGTGTTCATCATGCTGTTTTGCTGCAATTTTTTGTTCGGTAATGTCTTTTCCGGTAGCAATGTAATGAACTATTTTACCTTTATCGTCGCGTAACGGTGTAATCGTTTTCTCTTCATATAATAAAGAACCATCACTACAGCGGTTTATAAATAAACCTTGAAAAACTCGGCCAGAGCTAATGGTTCGCCAAACATTTTTATAAAAACTAGCATCATGTTCACTTGATTTTAAAATCGACGGACTAAAGCCCACAGTTTCCACCAATGAAAATCCCGTTAAACGTTCAAATGCAGGGTTAACATATTCAATTAAACCTTCATCATCGGTAATAATAATAGTTTCATCCGTTTGCTCTAAAGCCCTAGACAACTTACCTAATTCAGCAAGTGTTTTTTTATGAGCTAAAATTTCTTTTTTGAGTACTTTTTTAGAGTTAGATAACTTAAATTTAAAAATAACTAATACAATCAAACAAAGAATTAAAATTGAAATTAAAGCGATTACAAATATAATATAATTACTGTATCGACTAACAAAAAAATCAAATGAGTCATGATGCCGATACGGCCCAATTTTTAAATCAAAATATAAATCATGCACCGTTCGATAATCTGCTGGAACATTCCAACCAATATACGAACCTTTAATCGCAGCAGCTTCAGTTGACTTCATGGTTAACAATGCTATTGTTACTTTTTTTGCTAACACATCATCAATATGTCGGGCTTTTGCAAAAGGCCACTCTGGATATAATTTAGTGCTGTGTTTAAAAGGATAAAGCGGATTAAATTTGGTATTTAATATTCTAAAATCACTTAATCGAATAACTTCCTGTGCAGCCATTCGATACAATACATCTGCTCGTACAGTACCAACATCCACTTCCCCTTCACGCACAGCATAAACAATATCATCTTGTGGCAGGCCATTAAAAATTAACTTATCGAGATCTGAAAATGGATCAATTCCTTGTGAAATCATTTCATACCACGCCATTTGAAATCCACCAAAAGCGGTACGACTCACCGCCATCATGGATTTACCTTTTACATCGGCCAAACTTTGAATATTTTTATTACGGGCTCGGGTAAATATAACTGCCCCAAACTGTTTTACACCACGTCGCACTCGTAGATTTTTTAATGTCGCAAGGCGGGTGATACCAAGGCTTTCTTCTAAATCAACATAATGTCCTGGATTAGTTAAAATAAAATCCAGTTGATTTCGCTCAACAGCTTCTCGCATCGCCTTATGATTTAATGGTTTAATTACAAAATAGAAATCTTTTATTTTGCTACTTAGATATTTCGCAGTTGGCTCCCAACGTTGCACGGTTTGTTTATCGCCTCGATAAGCCAACACGCCAATAACCACCGGTTCTTTGACTGAAAGCTGCGCGCTTTCTGCAAACACTGCATTTTTAAAGCTTAGTGTGGCGATTAGAAAAGTTAAGATATAAAACTTACGCATACTTATATTATGGGCTACAACACAAATTATATTGATGTTTTTAGCGTTGCGTAATTTATAAGCACTAACTTGCTTACTGAGACACGACACTTTTATAAAGTGTCTATATTATGCGATCATTTAAACAGTATCCAGACATAATTCTTGCCTTGACTAAATGTATCTCATTGAAATTAATGGGTATAAATTAACCATAATATATTTATGGTAAAAGATGTTGCCCTCTGAATTTACGCTTTCATTGGTCTAATCGTATTTAGCATACAATGGCGCTAATTTTTGACTGGTATTTTTGTGGTTTTTAGTCGTAAAAAATACCGGTGGTTTTGCATTAAATAAGCTCCAAAAATGGCTTCCATCCCACCCAGTGGATTTCTTGCTATATAAATTCTGCTCTAACTCCGCGATTGCCTGACTTAATTCAAGCTCTGAATAAGCGCGTAACGATGAGAGACTGGTAAACTTATCACTGCTCGTTTGAGCATTAGCCCATAACAATAACTTTTGGCTAACGGCTTTAGCATTATTCTCCAAACAGGCCTTTTTAATTTCAGCCGGTGAAACCGCCATGGTCGTCTTTTGAGTATCGGACAATACCCTTTCGTGGCGCATTTTAGCGCGCAAATTTAACAATAAATAAACGGTTACAAGCCACATCAAGGCAAAAACAACCGTAAAAATAATCCACCAACGAGACGAACCGTTATTGGATTGAGAACTAGCAGCAGTAACTATGGCATTAGTGGCTGCTGAAACACGTTTGTTTTCTGATGCTGCTGGTTTAGCCAATTTCAAATTACTATCTTGCATTTGATCGCCTTGCTCTTGATTTTCTGACGGAATAACCGTCACAGTGACTGCTGGTAAAATTGACTCTTGAATCTTATTGCTATTAATATCCCACCACGGAATACTAATTTTGGCTAAAGTCTGATTACCAACCTCCGTTGGTAGCAAGGCAGTTTTAAATTGTTTGCTTGCAACAAGTCCTTTACCATTGCTGCTTTCAGATACTTCCGGGACATCTGGATAGGCTTTCATATTTTTTGATACATCAATTTTAATATCAGGCAATTGAGCGGCTGTTAAATTTTGAGCCATTAAATTAATGGTGCGAGTCATTGGTTCACCCGATTTAAAAGCCTTAACATCACCAGACCACGATTCACTTATCCTAAGATCAGCTACTGGTAACCAAGCAGCATTAGGATATTTTTTAGTAAATTCAGCCGGTATGCTTTTCACTTGAACCATAACAACTTTTGATTTTAAACGCTTAACAGTACCTTGAGAATTAAACGGGTCCATATTAAAAAAGGAACGTCGCCGGTTATTATTACTAATTTGAGTTTCAAAGATAACTGGCGCTATTTTTAGCTCACCACTTTTCTGAGGAAAAATCGCATAACGACGTTCAAGAACAGAATATGCAATACCGTCCACGGTAACTTGTCTATCCGAATCATTTCCAATTTTTGTAATAATTGCTTGATTATTTTCACTAGCCGGTTCACTTAAACTGGCACTGCCTAAACGTATGCGCCGGAATAACTTAATACTGTAAATTAATTGCTGTTGCACGTATACCGACTTTGGTTCAACACTAACTTCCAAATATATTTCAGGGTTTTTTTCACTCGCTTGTGAGCTAGCATTATCAGTAATTTTTATTGCTATTGTATTACTTTGATCCTTACCAAACTTTATCGCTGGAATTGTGAAATTACCAGCTTGTTCTGCTATCAAAACCATTGTCCAGGTTTTATTTCGCGTAATAGAGCCATTAATTAAACTAAAATTTGAGCTTTGTCCGGTGCTTAATACTCTAAAGTTTTTTTTCAGCCCAGTAAAATCGGGCTCATCATCAACCGAACCACTAGTTTCAATAATTAAACGAAATGATTCACCAACAGGAATAGGATTTCGATCCACTGATGCTCTAATTTGAGCAGCAGAAACAAATGATGTTGTAAAAATTAGAATTAAAACAATGCTTAGTAACTTATGAAAGTAATTTACCATGCTGGACCTTTAATATTTTGTTGATTTTTTCGTTGTTGATATTGATATTTAAATTTACGTCGCATTAAACCGGCAGGATCATCGGGTATTTTACGCAACCATTGTTCAACGGCTTGTTGTTGTTCTTTGTTTTCAGCTTGAGATTGTTCATTTAACTTTGCTTGTTGCGCATCTTGTTCCTCATTCTTTTTCTCATCGTCTTTTTCTTGCTCTGAAGCTGTTTTTTTATCTTGCTCAGTTTTTTTATTTTTTTCTTCTTCCGCTTGTTGTTGTTTGGATTGTTGTTTATCCGCATCTTGTTCTGAATTATTTTTATTCTGATTTTGACTTTCTTTATCTTGATTTTCTTTGTCTTGATTGTTTTGATCTTGCTTATTACTTTGGTCTTGTTGTTCTTTATTGTCCTGTTCTTTGTTTTCTTGATCTTTACTCTGATCCTTATTATTTTTATCGTTGTTAGATTTATTGTCTTTATTTTGTTGTTTTTTTAATTCATCTTCAACTAATTTTTTGTTATATAAAGAATCTTGGTGTTTTGGATTTCGTTTTATAACTTCATTATAATTCTTAATCGCCTCTTCATAGCGCTGCAGTTTTGCTAACGCATTAGCACGATTATAAATAGACTCAATATCCGTTTTAGTTTCTAATAATTCCAGCGTTTTTTCATATTGTCCCGCTTTATAGTTCGCTGCTGCCTGCCAATCTGAATCTTGAAATAATTGAGCCGATTCACTATTTTTGCCTTCATTCAATAATTGTTTGGCCTGCTGATCGGGAGTAGACCACAACGAATCCCAAGATAACGCATAACTGGGTTCAGACACGGGCATCAAGATTAAAACAAAGATAAAAACCAATCCTTTTCGAAATGAGAGTAATACCATCGGTAATAATAAGAGTATTAGCCAAGGCCCTTGCTCTCGCCAAATGGCAGCATCGTGTTCTGAATCCGGTTTTTCACTCAAATTATTATCAAACATTTTTTGTGTTAATAATTTATTAATATCACTATCATCAACTGTCATTGGAGAAAATTGGCCATTATTTCTTACCGCTAGTTGTCTTAACAATTTATTGTTTGTTTTAGCTATCACAATATTACCCGATGAATCTTTTAAAAAACCACCTTGACGTAAATTAATTGGAGCACCCTGTTCGGTACCAACGGATAAAATTGATAAATTAAAATTAACTGTATTTAACAAGCGAGTAACAGTCGAAGCATACATTTCAGGCACTTCATCGGTCAGCAATAAAATTTCACCTTCAGTAATGCCACCTTGTTTAAATAATTCCAACGCTTTAGCAATGGCCAAATCAATTCGGCTACCTTGTCCTGGCATCATCGCCGGTATCAAGCTAGGCACGAGTTGAGCGATGGTATCTGTATCATCCGTTAATGGGCTGACTATAAAGGCATCACCAGCATAAACAATTAAAGCCGTTTGGCCTTCACGTCGTAATTTTAAAGCATCTAATAGCTTAAGACGAGTTCGGACTAAGCGAGACGGTTTAACATCTTCGGCTTGCATCGACAGCGATAAATCCAATAAAACAACAAGTGATGATTGTTGTCTAAAAACCGGCTGGGGTAATTTATCCCATGCAGGACCAGCAAGACTAACAATAGTGATTAAACCGTAACATAATAATAGCAATACCTTTAAATTGCTTTTTTTAGTTTCTGTCCCAACAATAAGATGTTTAAGTAATTTAGCATCACATACTTGCTGCCAACTATGTTGGTTATTATGCTTATGCCAAATTAACCATATTATAAATAATAATGGCACTAAAGCTAACAACCACCAAGGGCGTAATAAAATAAAATCACTCATCACGCCTACCTATAACCCGAGAAAATGAAGGGAGGTTTTGTAAAAACAACAGCACCAATGCTAGCGCAAAGCTCATCGCTAACGGCCACATATACAATTCAGACATTGGTCGAAATGTTTGTTTATCTTTTTCTATCGGTTCCAATTCATCTAATATTTCATAAATTTTTTGTAACGCTTGTGTATTACGGGCTCGATAATATTTACCCCCTGTTGACTTGGCTATGGTTGTTAAGGTTTTTTCATCTAAAGAACTCGAAGGATTAACTGTCCGATTACCAAACAAAGACCGCACCATCATTTTATCTGCACCAACACCAATGGTATAAATTTTTAATTTCCTGACAGCTGCAAGCTCAGCTGATTTTAGTGGTGATAACTCACCAGCAGTATTTGCGCCATCAGTTAATAAAATTAAAACCCGGCTTTCAATACTTTGTGAACTTAATCGTTTCACTGCGAGCCCGATAGCATCACCGATAGCGGTACTGTCACCAGCTAAACCAAGAGCCGATTCATTAAGGAGTTGTGTCACCGTGTCGCGATCAAAGGTTAAAGGCACTTGCAAATAAGCTTGTGTACCAAATAATATTAAGCCAATTCGGTCTCCAACCCGCCGTTGAATAAATTGGCTTGCGACATACTTTATTGCCGTTAATCTATCAACCATATTGCCGTTTAATTCAAAATCTGCGGTTTCCATGCTGCCCGATAAATCAACCGCTAACATCAAATCACGACCACTAACAGGTAGCTCAATAGCATCGCCGAGCCACTGTGGGCGCATACTTGCAGCGATTAAGGCAACCCAAAATAGAATCATTAGCAGCCTGTGCAACGGTTTACTAACTGAAAGAGAAACAGCAGAAGTGTAATTCGAACGATACTCCTGACTAAACGGAATTTTTAACGCTGCCTCCTGTGACTGTACTGCAGAGGCAAAAAAATACCGAATTAAAATTGGTAACGGTAACGCCAAACTGAGCCAAAACCATTCAAACGACAACATTATAATAATCCATATTTATTTTTTAAATTATAATTTAGCCACTGTTTAACCAATTCATAAACAGGTGATAAGTCTTCATTTATAATTTTTTGGTACGGTCCTAATAAAAATATTTGTCCAACACCGTTTTTAAACGCTGATTGTTCAGTTATATTTGGTGGTGATTTAGAGTCTAAAAACTCAAGCCAAGCCGCACCGTGTAATTTCGCTATTTTTTTATCATCAAATTGCTGTAAAGAGACCCGCCGTAATAATGCTGATAATTGTTGAATATAAAGCGCTGCATTTTTTTTATCATGATACTGTTGATGATAATGTTCGAGTTCAAGTTTTATATTTTTTTTCAGTTTTCTAATATAATTAGTTTTTTTATACACATAAAAACTTAATCCAATAAGTACAACTAGAACAATTATAAGCCACCACCCGGGAGCCAACGGCCACCACAAGATACTATCGGGCAAATGAATGTCCCGTAGTGCTAATGTTGTATTCTCGGAACCAGGATTCATCGCCGTTTTATACCAAGGCCAGCTTGTAATGTTGCTAAAATATTATCCCGAGTACACATTGGTAAAAAATACATACCATAACGCTGGCATAATTTCATTAATCTGGCTTTACGATTAACAAAGTGTTCATGGAATTGTTCTCGAAATTTTGCATTATTAGTATCCAGAGTAAACGCATGACTATCCTGATTACTAACACGGTAAATGCCTTTCGGTGGTAATTCGCTTTCAATAGGGTCATACACAAAAAGTAGCACGATATCATTATGTTTCGATAATTGGGCAACTGTTTGTTCTGCTTGTTCACTTAATCCACGAAAATCGCTTATCATAAATACCAAGCTGCCCGGGTTAGTGACATGCTGCAAACGAAACAAGGCTTGCTCAGTAGAATTGTTATCACTTAATTCAGAATAGGTTTTATCACGCCAATCCGTCCACGCTTGATGCTCTACTAATTGTTGAATATATTGAATCACGGCTTTTTTGCCACGCTTAGGACGCAACTCAATGTGCTGCTGTTCAGAAAAAATTAAACCACCAACTCTGTCACCATGATAATTTGCACTCCACGCGAGCAAACTGGCTGCATAACTTGCAATCACAGACTTAAACGCTTTTTGAGTTGCAAAAAACATCGGGCAATTTAAATCAACGAATAATAATACACTACGTTCTCGTTCTTCTCGAAACATCTTAGTATAAGGTTTGCCTGTTCGTGCCATCACTCGCCAATCAAGGTTACGAATTTCATCCCCAACTTGATATGGTCGCACTTCATCAAACTCCATGCCACGCCCTTTAAATGGCGATAAATAACCACCACTCCACTGCGAACGAATTTTACCGGCCTTTAAGGGCAATTGTTTCGCGGATTGACTCAAGCGAATTAGGTTCTGTTGTTGTACAGCAACAACATCATCGTTTAATTCATTTATAACATTATGCTTCATACTAATTATGGAACTGGAATTCGTTCTATTAATGTTTGAATAAATTTATCAGGAGTAATGCCATCGGCCTCAGCTTCATAGCTCAAAATGATTCTATGGCGCATAATATCAAACGCTAATGACTGAATATCTTCAGGTGTTACAAAATCACGCCCTTCTAACCAAGCTCGCGCCCGTACGCACCTATCTAAGGAAATACTCGCGCGAGGGCTGGCACCATAATCAATCCACTTAGCAAGATCGTCACCGTAGCGTTCAGGTGAACGAGTGGCTAACACCAGCTCTAGTAAATATTGCTCCAAATTATCGGCTAAAAATATACTCAAAACTTCTTTTCGAGACTCAAATAAAACTGACTGTGTAACTTGAGATTCTGGAATTTTAATCGAACTCGAAGGCGACATTGCTTCACTTCTAGCCAATGTCAAAATTTCTTTTTCAACAGCGCTATCTGGATAATCAATTTTAACGTGTAATAAAAACCGATCTAGCTGCGCTTCCGGTAATGGATAAGTCCCTTCTTGCTCTATTGGATTTTGTGTTGCCATCACCAGGAACAGCGGCTCTAATGGGTAGGTTTTACTGCCTACCGTGATTTGACGCTCTTCCATCGCCTCAAGAAGTGCAGACTGTACTTTTGCTGGCGCCCGGTTAATCTCATCGGCCAGAATCAAATTGTGAAATAATGGCCCTTTTTGAAAATGAAAAGACCCTTCATTTGGACTAAATATTTCGGTTCCCGTTAAATCGGCTGGTAATAAATCAGGGGTAAACTGCACCCGGTGAAAATCACCTTCAATTGCCTGACTCAAAATCTTAATCGCACGGGTTTTTGCTAAACCCGGTGCACCCTCTACCAATAAATGCCCATCAGCTAAAATTGCTATTATTAGACGTTCAACTAATTCGTGCTGACCCAATATTTCTGTATTCATGTAATCGCTTAGCGATTTAATAATTTGCTGGTTTGACATGCTGCTCCTCGCAAGCTTTTCACTATTCACGTTTATGAACCCTTTAACGAAAAAAAGTTTCCGTTAATTTTACATGAGTATTTATCCGTAATGTTGATCCGAGTAACTTTTTTCACAATTTATTTAAGTATTTGAAAATAATAAATTAATCCAATGGTTCCATCCGCCACACAATTAAATTTAAACTCATTATAACAAACCTCGCCATAACGTCACATTGCAGAAATAAACAGCATTATTACAACATAAAGCTGAACTTAATAAAATTTTCATGGTCTTAGCGATATGAAACAGTCAATTAAACTATTTTTACTGCTCTCCATTTTCTCATTAGCCGCCTGTGCAGCACAAAGTAGTGACATTCAATCATTACTTGAGCAACAACAAGCGCCGGAGGGTGTTGTTTTTGAAGTTGTCAGCTTATTTGAAGGTTCTATAAACACAGCAATCCCCAAAATAGTTGACTACAGCGCTCAGTTGCGTAAACGTTTTCCCAATATCGACATTGCCGTAGTAACTCACGGTAATGAACAATTTGCGCTAACCACAAAAAATAAGACCAAATATCCAAAAGTTCATCAGCAAGTACAAAGCCTAGCTGAGAATCAAGACATTCCTGTTCATATTTGTGCGACTTACGCTGATAGAAAAGGGGTTAGTGAAAGTGAATTTCCAGACTACATTGATATAGCGGCATCAGGCCCCTCACAAATTAACAGTTACCGTGAACTCGGCTATGTTCATATTAAAATTAGTAATTGGTGAGTTTAGATTTTAATGGTTGCAACAACATGGTTACCACAACCTAAAAATGCTATGTCAGTAAAACTTAACATTTTGGCCATTGCAATTCCGCGGCCATGGGGATGTGTCGCCCGATTTGGATCAAGCTCTAAATATTTTTCTGCATTAAAACCTTTGCCTTCATCCTTAATTATAAACCGAATTTCTTGATCGTCCTTTTCCCAGAAAACATTCACTTTTCTTTCTGAATAAGCATCTAGCTGCAAACGAGTGTCGATTTCTTTTAGCAAGGTATTTTCCATTAGAAATTTTTTCTTATCATAATAACTTATCTCTAAATTCCCATGCTCAACAGCATTTATCAATAACTCAGACAAACCACTAACCGTTTTTTCAGGTTCAGGACAGATATTTGCCAAAGCACAAGCAATATTAGGGATTTCACTTAAATTCTGAAAAACCATATGACCATTTAACGTTGTTATATTTGCAGATGAAGACAACACATTATTCATGTCTAACAGTAATTGTTTTTTTCTAAACGATTCAGATACTGCCGCATCAACAATAGAAATCAACGAACGTTTTTCATAAGGTTTAGTTAAATAATAATAAGCACCTTCTTGCATGCCATCACGAATGTCATCGACATTAATTAACCCTGTTTGAAAAATAACAGGAATCGAGCTTAATCTTTCCGTCTTTTTCATTTTTTGAAGAATTTGAATACCATCTAAACCGGGCATTTGTCTATCTAAAATGACGACATCAAATTCATGTTTATTAGACTGCAATAATTCCCATGCTTCAATTCCGTTTCGAGTTAGCACTATTTCGCAATCTTCATTTTCCAAAAACCGGCTAATTAAATTTAAACAAGCCGAGTCATCATCTGCAACCAACATCACAACTGAACTGGATTTATTATCTACATTAAAGTGAAAGTTACTTTTTTTTATATCATTATTTCGATTTTCAGCTCCTGAATCAACCGTAATATTTTTAGAGATAATTCTAATTAATCGATCTAAATCAACAGGTTTAGTATCATAATCACAACAGCCCGCATCAATTGCCTTTTTACGATCGGCAGACATTGCATGAGCCGACAAGCCAATAATAGGAATTTCCATAGTATTTTTATTTGATTTTATTTGGCGCGTCGCCTCCCAACCATCAAGTATTGGCAAGCCCATATCCATCAGGATTAAATCAGGGTGATCACTTTCAGCAAGTTCGACACCTTGCTGGCCATTAACGGCAGTTAAGATATCAAAACCCTTTTTTTGCAAACGCCGCATGAGCATATCACGGTTATTATCATTATCTTCAACAAGTAAAATAGATGGCATAGTTTATTTATTTTTATAGTTAATCTGAACTCGGATTAAGCAAAATCCATTTTAACTTAGAAACTGAAAGCTATTTAGTTGAATTTAGGTAATTTAACGATAATCACCTATGTAAACAGTTTTATCCCTTATCTTGAGTTCAAGCAAATTAGCAAGATAATCTTATTATTGTATAGAAACTACGGAGTCGCTACCTCCCACAATATTACACAGCGTTTCTTCTACTATTTCTTTATCAAATGGTTTTAATATATAAGCATCGGCTCCAAATGATTTAGTTAATTCTAGCTCATCTTTTGAAGCCGTGACGATAATACGGATATTTCTTGTTTTATTATTATGTTTTAAGTTTTTTAATACCAACCAATCATCCATTCCCGAATACTGAACATCTAATATAATAATATCAACATTATTATTTTGTGCAACTCGCACAGCATCTAATCCAGTGGATGCCGAAATAACGTAAAACTTCATATCACAAAGATAATTCGTTAATATTTTTTTTGCTTGAGGGTCATGATCAACTATAACAACATTGGCACAATATTCACCATGTTTATTACTAGTCTCGTTAAGCACCAAATCATTCTTAGATGGATTAACAACAACTGGAATATTGACCAAAAAGGTTGCTCCCTGTCCTATTGTGCTTGAAACCGAAATATCGCCATTCATCAATTCACAAAATAGCTTGCTAATGGTTAACCCTAATCCTGTGCCTTCATATTTCTTTGACATAGATAGATCAGCTTGATTAAATGGGCTAAATATTTCTTTAATGTATTTATCATCTAAACCGACACCAGTGTCTTGTACAATAAATTCCACCGATTTTTGTCCATCAAGCTCAGAATCATTAATTGTTATAAATATATCACCATCAAGAGTGAATTTAATTGCATTACTAATTAAGTTTAAAAGAATTTGCCTAGTGCGAGTGAGATCCGATTTAATAGTTTTAACTGTTGTATTCAACACAACAATTAGTTTATTATTATTTTTATCCGCTAATGGCTTACTGGTTGCTATAATTTCATCTATCATATCATCAACATTAAATTCTTCGATATTCAATTCCATTTTTCCGGCTTCAATTTTAGAAATATCAAGAATATCATTGATAATAATTAATAGATGTTTTCCAGCGCTATTAATTCTGTGTGAATCTTCTTTTATTTTACTGGTTTCACCATCATCCATATCATCGGATATCATTTCGCTATAGCCAATAATTGCATTTAATGGTGTCCGTAATTCATGGCTCATATTAGCTAAAAATTGGCTTTTAGCTTCATTCTCTTTTACAGCCCTATCTCTTTTGGTCGCAACTTTTGCAAAGTTTTTACCCAAAACTAAATTTGTTTTTTCAGCTTTTCGCAGTTCTTCGTCTAAATTTTGTTGTTTTTTATTAGTGATAAAATTTATTTTCCTAACCTCAAAATACAATGTGCTATAAATAATTAACAATATAATAGTAATAACGCTTACAAAACTCCATTGGCTACTCACTATCGATTGATAACGCTTAGTAACATCAACATAAATTCCAAATAAACCATATTCTTTAATATCTGAATCTGTCATTTCATGTGCAATAGTCATCGGAATATAGGTCGTTAACAATGTAACGTTATTAAGTGTTTTACCATCAAGTACAAATTTTTCATAATGATTAATATCAGTATAACTTTCACCGGTTTCAATCACTTTTTGTATATTGATATTATCAATTGTTTTTCCAATATTTTCTTGGATGGTAGAATATATTGTTTTTAATTTTGGGTTGTAAATTTTAACTTTAACAACGGGAGTTTGCTCAATACTATCTTGAATAACCGAGGTTAAAAACGGATGATTTTTTTGGGAAGAAATAAATTTAATGGATTCATCATTAAATAAATTTTTAACGCCTAATTTTGTCTCAATACCAATATGAATACTGTTGTAAATTATTTTACTTAGTAGCGTATTAGTTTCTGCACTTTGTTCTTCTAGTAAATTAACCGCAAAAGTTTTATAGAATAAACCAATAGAAACAACTGCAATAATTAAGGTAATCACGCTGGTTACTGAAAACAATTTAAGTAAAGTGTTATTAACTTCATTCATTGATATACAAAGCCTGTTTAAATACACCTTATATATCGGTAAATCGAAAAAAACCTTAAATTTAGTTACTAATAAATGTGATAAAGATCAACGTGGCCTTCTCTTTAAATAATTCTTAATACTAAATTAATTATAACTATAATTTTCTATCCTAGAAACGGCAAAACAACAAAAATGACAAGCCATAAATTAATTGTTGATTTATTATTTGATACTATTAAATACTTATAGGTTGTTTTTTAAACAAATATCAAATTTACTTTACTTTCGCGCGCAAAATGATTGCCATTAATGCTGGAATAGTTATTAATGTCACCAAGGTAGCAAAAATTAAACCCCACGATAGCGCTAAAGCCATCGGAGAAACAAATGGATCCATACCGCCCCAACCATAAGCAGTTGGTAATAATCCAACCACAGTAGTCATCGCAGTTAACACAACAGCTCGCAAACGTCGTCGCCCGGCCTGCATAATTGCATCGTAAGCATCAACCCCTTGTTTTAAAGCTCGCTGAATAAATACTAATAAAATCATAGAACTATTAACCACAACACCCGTTAAAGCAACCATACCCATCGTTGAGAAAAATGATAACGGCATTGGTTTCCATAACAAATCATGTACGTAAAAACTCAATATGACACCAACCGCACCAAATGGTATCGCTAACATAACAGCAAAAGGATATCCAATATGATTAAATTGAATCGCTAAAATAAAATAAATTCCTACCAAAGCAAATAAAAATGCAATTCCCAAGCTATTAAAAGATTCCTGATTTTTTTCTTGTTCACCTCCAAAGTTAACTACAATATTTTCTTTATTTTCAGCCAACCAAATATCACTATTCTTTTTCACCATTCGATTAAGCGAAAAACTAGTTATAATATTGGGATCCACATTGGCCATAACTCTAAGCACTTTCCTACCTTCGCTATGACGCACAGTAGCAACTGCAGGTACTTGTTCAATTCGTGAAATTTTATTTAATGGTATTAAACCATTTTTATTATTTGGAATTTCGATAGTTTTTAAGTAACCAATGTTTTTTTCGATATCATCAGGTAAACGGATAGTCACATCAATTTCTTCTTTTCCACGACGAATAGTTGAAACTCGCAAACCACTTGCAATCGCACGTAAATGTGTTGAAACAGTAGCTAAATCAACTCCCGCGTAAATCGCTTTTTTTCGGTCTAAAATTATCCGTAATTCATCATCACCACGTCTTAAATCCGTTTCAATAGACTTAACGCCATTAATTTTTTCCAAATATTGTTGAAGGTTTTTGGCAACAATTTTACTCGACTCAAAATCATCACCCACTATTTCTACCTGTAACGCTCGTCCTGTAGGAGGCCCTGGTTTCTTAGCATGTAAGCTCAAATCCAAATTTGAAAAACGAGCGATTAAAATATCCAGTACGCGGTACATATCTGCTTGAGCATCATGATCAGGACGTAACAAAATGGGCGTAAAAATTATATGCAGCTGACCAAAACGACTACCACGTTGCGTTAAAGGATCGTTAACACTGTCTAATGCCATTTTACCAGCCGTCACGACAATACTCTCTAACTGTGTTTCATCCAAGTTTTCACGAACCACGCCATTAACATTGTGAAGAGTTGATTGCATATCATGTAACGCCGTACCGCGTTTAGCCGTTGCATGAATATAAAACTCTTCAACACCTTCTGAAGGAAATAATTCAAACTTCATTAAATTAACCGACATAATGATGGAACCAATTAATACTCCAAAAGATAGTATTACGGTTATAACCCGGTGTTTTAACGATTTTTCTAAAACATAAACATAAATATTTTCGAACTTAATTAACCAAGCACGCTCTTTAACAACTTTATGTTTATGAGTAAACTCTGAAACATGGCTAGGTAAAATTAAAAATGACTCCAACCACGATAACAATAACAAAGAAATAACGACAATAGGAATTGAAACAATAAATTTACCAATGATTCCAGACATGAATAACATGGGTAAAAAAGCTGCGACAGTGGTTAAAACCGTTGTTGTCACCGGCCCCATCAACTCATACGCACCAAGCGTTGCTGCTTTTAAAGGTGGAACGCCTTCTTCCATATGATAAGTAATATTTTCTCCAACAATGATAGCGTCATCAACAATCATACCCAGAACCATAATAAAACCTAACATTGAAACTAAATTCAGAGTAATACCAATTGCGTGTAATAAAAATAAACCGGATAAAAAAACAATTGGCAATCCCCAGGTTGTTGTTAAAGCCACGGACGGTCGTAAGAATAATATTAAGCAAATAAAAACTAAAAACAAACCAACAATGCCGTTAGTCGTTAAAACACTCAGTCGTAATTGTGCTTTTTCTGAAAAATCTTGAAAGGTGCTAACTTTTACTGAAGCACCGTATTTTTTAGTTATAGAATCCAAATAGGATCTTATTTGTTTTACCGACTCAATAATATCGCCATCAGCCTTTTTCATAACCAACATCACAAGCGCTGGTTTACCATCCACATCGTAATACTCTGTCGGTTTTTCTAATTCTTCTGAAATGCTGGCAATATCTCCCAAACGAATTCCTTCACCAAATTCATTGGAACGAATAATTAAATTTGCTGCATCAATAGGGTCTTTAAACTGACCAACAATACGCAATGATTTTTGTCCATCAGGTGTATTAATTTCACCTCCGGGAGCATTAATATTCCAGCTTTTTAAAATTCTTTGAAGATCACCAATTGATATACGGTTGGTATGTAATTTTTCAGGATCAACAAGGATTCGAAGTTCCGTCTTACGGCTATTTAATATTTGTACTTTAGAAACACCTTTAATATCCAGTAAGTCATCTTTAATTCGATCGCCAAGACGCTTTAATTCTAAATCCGTTATCGGAGCAGAGACAGCCAGCTGAATGATTGGAAAAACGCGACCATCTATTTCGAGTACATATGGTTCATAGGGTAAATCCAATGGTAATTTGGCTTTATCGATAGCTTGTTGTACATCACTAATCATCCGTTCACGATTACTCGACTCAGAATCAAGTTCAAGAACAATAGTTCCCATGGATGGAAATGATACCGAAGTCATTTTATCAATCCCATCGACAGATTTTAACTCTTGTTCAATCGGCGTAATAACCAATTGATCAACTTCTTCTGGTGATGTTCCAGGATAACTAATTGAGATACTTATTTGATCAAGATTAACATTAGGAAAGGCCTCTCGATTTATAACTAAGCTGGCATAAATACCAACAACAATAACAAAAATCGAAATCAAGTTAACAACCAGACTCCGATTGACAAAAAACGCGATAACATTTTTCATGGTATTATTTATATGCCTTATTTTTAACTAAAATCCCTTGCTTTAATTTTAACAAGGCAATGGTTTTTTCACGCAATATAGTTTGCGTATTATAAACAAGCTCGGCTTGAGTACGTTCATTTTCAAATTGAATAACAATATTTGTATCCGCTCGGCCAGCTCGATAGCGTCTAACAATATCGTTATATTTTTCTATTTCTTGCTCATGCCTTCGCTGGTAATTGTCATTTATCTTAGAGGCTCTTTTTATATTAGAAACCAATGAATAGCTATCATAATTTAAATCTATTTTTAACTTTGAAATAGTTGTTTCTATATTCATTTTATCAAGTTGTGATTGATATAGTTTATTATTGATGCCACGTTTATCCAACGCTTGATTATATTCCAGCTTAATGCCACCAATAACATCGGTATCATTAATCGTACCGATACCACTTGGTCCCTGAGTATTTAAAGATCCAAGAGTAAACACAAGATCAAGTTTAGGACGGGTATTATCCATGTTTAAAGTTATTATTGAATCAATTAGCTTTAAGTTTAAATTTAATATTTTTAATTCAGGATTATATTTTTTTACATTAGCGCTTATATCATCAAAGTTATACTCCTTACTTTCGCTAAAACGCACCCGGGGAATAAAACGAGCATCCCAAGTGTTTCCTATTAAACGGTTAATGGCTATTTCGCTTTGTTCCCAAACTAATTTAAGCTCTTGATATTGGCCTTGTAGGTTATACAGCTGAGCATTTGATTGTAATATTTCACCCTTCTCAAGAATTCCTAAATCAATATTTTTTTGAATATGAGCTTTCAATTTTTTAGCGCGAGTAATTGATTGCTTGGCTGTTTTAAGTCTAGCCACTAAAACAGCGGCACCATAAAAAAGTTCAATTGCTTGAACGGTTATCTCATCACGAGTAATTAATTGAGAATTTCGAGACTGCCGATATTTTAAAGCAACGGATGTTTCATCGAGTAAATATTGGTTATAATTTTTATTCTGAAATAACGGAATTCTATAATTAACATCAAGTCTAGTTGTTGCTATCGGATTTGCTTGTGAATTAATAATAACAAACTCGCTATCATCAAGACTATAACTACTTGTTAATTCTATAGAATCCCCCGATTGAAATATCTTATTTATACCCAATGCCAAGTTTGACTGGATTGATATAGCGCCAAAAAAAGAACGACTTCGATTCACAGCACTATTTGCAAATAAATTCCAGCCTAATTTACTCTCGATTACATCAACATCATTTCGAGTCTTAATTATATTACGCTTGGCAATTTTAAGGGATTCATGATTTTTTAGAACTTTTTGGATAAATGATTCAAAACTGTCAATAGTTTCTTCAGCTGCATATACCGTAGAAATAATATGATCTTGAAAAAGTAAAACAACCAGAAAAAACAAGATTTTATTCGTTGTTTTATAACAATATGTCACAGCTGCGTTTCTCCAAAGTAGTCTGTCATTGATTACCACTATACTGTAATCTAAATGAAATCTTATTACTTTGCTTATCTTGCTAGAGTATAACTATTTGTGCAATTACTGATAAGCAATATATGCAAATTGTTACAATTTGATATTATTAGACCTAAAACTTTTGAGAGGAAGATGCTGTTTTTTGATTTAAACGGTATATAACTTTTTGAATCTCCCTTATTGGGCTAATCCAGGGTTTATTGGCTGTGGGGGGTAAATCTTGCATTGCTAATTTTGCCTCGTATCGGCTCTTGAATACCCCGACTATTAGGTGATACCACTTTTCATTATTACGATTATTAACAAATACCGCAAGTTGTCCTTTAATTTTGTCAAAATGTTTGAAATTTACAATTTTACTTTTATCTTTACTACCCAACACATGCAAAATGTACATATTACCTTTTTGAGCTAAAATCCATTCAGAGTCTTGTATTGATAAATTAGATTTAATTGGAATAAACCGGGTAATTTCAAATAACTTGCTATTTGATTTTCCTTTTTTGGGGTCAGTTATAACTATCCAGTTTTTTCTTGGATAATCACTAGGTATAATTTTTATATTAATTTGATTAGAAGAAATATATTTAATTTTGGTTTCATGCATTTCTTTTAATATACCATTACCATAGATAGTAACTTTACTTTTCTTGCCAAAACCTGCGCCAAACAAACTTACCGTTCGTTCTGATTTTACTGAGCTTAATAAAAGAGGTTTCACCGATATAATTTCAGGAAAACTTTTACTCGTTATCGTTGTTAATTTACTAACATCATATTTTTTTGAATTATTACTTTGTTTTTCCTTTTTCTTCGCTACCGAAGCAGCTCGAACAGGTGTTTTTTTGGCAGAAACAGTAGATGACTTTGTCGTTTTAGTTAATTTAACTATTTTAGGTTTTTTTATTGATTTTTTCTTTATCGGTTTTATTATCTGACTTTTTGAAGATGCATTATTCTTAGCGCTTAATTTCTTTTTTGGTTTCTCAGTCGATTTAACTTTTATTGTGGTAGTTGATTTTTTAACAACCTGCAATCCAGCAATTTTATTTAAATTTTCAGCCGTTATTTCTTTTGTTAAATTTAATTTAATTTGTGTGAAATCGTAAATAATTTTCGGTGCCAGCACTTTTGTGACAGTTATGCTTTTAGCCGCTTTTGGAGTTGATATTGTCGCCTTAACACTATTAATATCAGATTCATTTATTTTCTGATTGATACTTGGCGTTACTAATAGTTTTTTCTCTTGGTTTTCTCTATTTTCATCAAAAACGCTAAATAATACCCCGAGAAAAATAGCCATAATGGATCCCGTCACTAAATATTTTCGTATTGGAAAACTGAAATTTTCTCCATCAAAAAAATCCTTCATACCCATTTCAGTCATACCATCATTTAAAGCAAGATGACAATAATGATTAATTCGTTTGGGGATACCTTTAGATTTATCAAATATGGCAGAACATGCCTTACGTGAAATTGGATTACTACCATCAAGCCCAGCTATCGCTAAGCGATGATGAATATACCGTTCAACTTGCTCTTTTGACAACGGCTCAAGCTCTATTATATTTGAAATAAGAATTCGTAAATGTTTAATTTTTTCCTGTTCTAATGTTTCTTTAAAACTTAAATCACTAAGCAGTATTATGCGTAATTTAGGATGATTCTTGTCCCAACGATTAACTAATTCAAATACCGATTTTAACGTATCAATAGCAAACCGTTGAACATTATCAATAATTAATATCGGCGTAACACCACTATCTTCCAGATATTTTATATTATTAATGCATACTTGTTTAAAATTAGTATCATCATCCGCTATACCACTTAATCCAAACCCAGCCGAAACATTAAAAAACATTTGATCACTGTTCATTTTTGGCTTTGCCGAAAAATAACTAAACCGTAAACTTTTATCTGATATTTTTACAAAACGTTTAATTAAACTTGATTTACCAATTCCACGAGCACCTCTGATATTTAAAATCAAATTTCGATCGAGTATCAAACTTTTCAACTCAGTCAGACGGCGAGCTTGCTCTGTGCCTAAATAAAAAAATTTATCATCAGGTTTTTTTGAAAAGGCAGATTCTGTCAAACCATATAATGCTAAATAACCGGGATAAGATTGTTCATCGTTAGCCAGTGTTTTATTATTCAAGCTGTATTTTGTTGAATTTTTAGAAGCGCTATTCGACGTGCCATGTTTGGTATAATTAATGCTCACAGAACACATAAACCTAGAAATTGAATGAATATTATAGAAAAGACAATTAAATTTATTTGCATAACCGCTTATTCCTGAGCGCTAATTTGTGATTTTTTTATTATGTTGGTATCACATTTCTAACTCTAAACAGTCAGAGTATACGACAAAAATCGTTCCATTAGTTAGTGTAATTTTACACTTTCTTATTCGAGATCAATAAAGTTTTAAAAATACTGTCTTTTGAATACTGAAATAACATTAGGATAACTAAAATACGAATAAAAAACATACAAGTTATTTATTTCCTAGTGATATTAATTATGTAAAATATTTATTCTATCAATCCTTAGTGAACATATTTTACCAACAGCGGCCTAAATTTTTGTTTTAAGCTATGCTCTTCACCTAACAAGGTGAATATATGTAACATTGCAATCTGGGCATACTTTTTATCGTAATTACAGTCTAATTCAATTATTCTCTCTAATTGTAATAAGGCTTGTTCATATTTATTTTCAATGACAAAATAAGCCGACATTTGCTTAATTAATAATAAATTATCTTTATGTTTTTTATAATTTTTTTGTAACACATCAAAATCATGAACGGACTCTAAAATTGAATTAAAAAAGGAGTGAATATGTAATTGTTGAATATCTTCATCATTTTTTAGCTCTGTTGAGAGAGATTCGATCAAATTTAATGCTTCAGTAAATCGTTTTTGATGTTTTAATAATTTACAAACAGTTAACGGCAAACGTGGATTAATTTGATCTTCAATTATAGCATCCGATAATATTTGATATGCTTGATCAATATTACCCACCGAATACTCTTGTATCGCTTGTTCAATTTTAATATCTGAATCTCGAACAACGAATTTATCAATCATTTTTTTTATATCAAATTCAGCTTGATAACCGTGCAACGTCCTGACCACCTCACCAAATCGAAACAGTTTTAATGTTGGCACACTAACAACAGAAAAATCTTGCGAAAGTGCAATTTCATTTTCTGTATCAATATTAACTAATAACAAACGACCTTGGTATTCATGCACTAATTTGTCTAAAATCGGATACTGCCGTAAGCACGGTCCTGCTTTTCGAGACCAAAAATTAACTAACACGGGCCCTCGATTAGAATTGTCAATAACCAATTCCGAAAAATTTTTCGCATTAGCATCGTGTATTAGTGCTGATTCAATCGTTTCTATCATAAATAATTTGACTTCATAAAGTAATTTACGCCTCATTATAAATTATCTGTATACTTAACAGTACCGTTAATTTATTTCACGCACATTGACGACAATGACAAAAATACTTATAGCCCTTAGTTTTTTACTGCTACTCGCGAATTCGCAGTTTACACACGCCTCAAAAAATACTGAACAAGCTGGAGACATTTTACAAGTTTTAATCCCTTCAGTGGCCTATGGCAGCTCGCTTTATCTTGATGATCAACAAGGTCAAATTCAGTTTTTAAAATCATTCACCAGCAATTTTTTAATCACCAATGCCTTAAAAAGTATTGTTACTAAAAAAAGACCTAATGGCAGTCTGCGCTCTTTTCCATCCGGACATACTTCAGCGGCCTTCCAAGGTGCAGCCTTTATCCACAAACGCTATGGGTTTTCCATTAGCATTCCAGCTTACCTTGCTGCCAGCTTTGTTGGTTATAGTCGAGTTGAATCAAAATTCCATTTTAATAATGATGTTTTTGCTGGCGCTGCTGTGGGGATTATCAATAGCTTTTACTTTACAAGCCAATACAAGAATTTCACCCTACGCCCAATAGCCCAAGGCGGCACCTATGTATTACAATTTAGTATTGCGTTATAAGTTTTTTAAATAGCAAAATATATGGTATGCTTAAATAAACTTTTTAGACAATAAGATTATGCCAATAGTAAATTTAAACACAGACGAAGGCTCTGGCGTTATCACCACTTTCACCGGTGATATCTCTGGGAATGAATTAATATCAGCGCAAAAAGAGCGTTATGCCCCTACCAAGAAATTATTATTGTTAAAATACATCTTAGCTGACTTCACACATACCGATAAACTCGATTTATGTTCAAATGACGTATTGCAATGCAGTAATTTGAGCATGTGTGCATCCAAAGAAAACCCCAATATTTATATAGCCGCAGTCATGAATTCAGATTTAGGTTATGGACTTAGTCGCATGTGGCAAGCCTATACCGATGATATTCCATGGAATGCTAAAGTATTTCGGACAAGAACAGAAGCCGAAGAATGGTTGCGTGAAGAAATTGATAGCAATCTAAGTTTCTCATAACAACAGGAATTGATTATGAATTTTGTTAGCAAAATTAAAACGTTAAGTATTAGTCTGTTACTATCCCAAATCGTCTTATTAGGTGGTTTTCTGTATTCTCAAAATACCCTAGCGACCGAAATTGCCGGTGTCAAAATCCCTGATACCATCCAAATAGATAATGAGACATTACTATTAAATGGTGTTGGCATTCGAACTAAGTTCTTTTTTGATATTTACATTGGTTCACTTTATGTTAAAAACAAAGATTCGAACAGTGAAAGAATTATCAATAGCCCCCAATCAAAAAGAATCAATTTAAATTTCTTATACAAAGAAGTCGACAAAGAAAAACTAACCAACGGTTGGATAACAGGCTTTAAAAATAATAATTCTGCAGAAGTATTTACAACATTAAAAAAACGACTGGATAAATTTAACAGTTACTTTATAACAATGCACCGCGGTGATAACATACAACTTGATTTTCTGAGTTCAAATAACACAAGAATAACTATCAATAATAAACTCAAAGGTGAAATTAGCGGTACAGACTTCCAAAAAGCATTGCTACGAGTCTGGCTTGGTGACGATCCAGCGGACTATAATTTAAAAGAAGCGCTACTAGGGCTATCTGAAGATTGATATTAACTGGGTTTAACGCAATAACATCGGTTACAGCAAAAATTCTCATTCTCGGCTCCATGCCGAGTGTAACATCCTTATCTAAAACGCAATATTACGCTCACCCGCGGAATTGCTTTTGGTTCATAATGGAATCGTTATTTTCAGAAGAACAAAACCTCGACTATCAACAACGAGTACAATTACTTCATGATAATGATATTGCAGTTTGGGATGTTTTAAGAAATTGCAAACGCTCAGGCAGTCTAGATTCGGCCATTGAAAAAAACTCCATGGTAGCCAATAATTTTAATGCTTTCTTTGAATCATATCCCTCGATAAAATATATCTTTTTTAATGGCGCAAAATCACAACAGGAATATTTAAAACAGGTACAACCAACTTTATTGCCGCATTATCAGCAATTACAATATCATAAACTGCCATCCACCAGCCCAGCAATGGCAACCCTAAAACCAATCGAAAAACTCGAGTTTTGGTCGGTCTTAAAAGCATCTCTTATTTGATAGGATTGCCAAAACCTAACGAAATCCTGTAAATCATGCAACAACTTTAAAAATAACCAATATTCTGATACCAATCTAACGCTTAGGTAGTTATGCCACAAATCTATGGATTCCCGCTAAAGGCATGCGGGAATGACGCGGTTGTCATGACAATGGTGTTTTAGAATTATTCCGAGTGTATAAACGTTAATACACCAAGGTTCACGTTGCACTAATAATATTCTGATACCAATCTAACGCTTAGGTAGTTATGCCACAAATCTATGGATTCCCGCTAAAGGCATGCGGGAATGACGCGGTTGTCATGACAATGGTGTTTTAGAATTATTCCGAGTGTATAAACGTTAATACACCAAGGTTCACGTTGCACTAATAATATTCTGATACCAATCTAACGGCTAGGTAGTTATGTCGCGAATCTCTGGATTTCAGCTAAAAACGTGCGGCAATGACGGAGCTATCATGGCTATGATGTTTTAGAATTATTCCGAGTATAGCAACTTTAAAAATAACCGTCATTCCGATAGTCTTTTGAGCCGGAATCTAGAGCCAAAACATCAAGATTATCACATTGCACCAATACTATTTTTATACCGAACTAAGGTTAAGTGGTCTTTTTCTTATCTCAAGCTCAGCTTAATTAATGCAATTTGTTAACTTTATCCGTAAAATAGCAACAATTATAAGAATGCTATTAAATTTGGAGAATAATTATGGCTAAAGCAAGTGCACGTCACATCCTAGTAGATACTGCTGAAGAATGTGAATCATTAAAACAACAGATTGTTGGTGGAGCAGATTTTGCCGATATCGCTAAAACTCATTCAAAGTGCCCATCAGGTTCTTCGGCTGGTGGTGATTTAGGGGAATTTAGCCCTGGTCAAATGGTTAAGGAATTTGACGAAGTTGTTTTTAGTGCTGATTTAAATGTTGTTCAAGGCCCAGTCCAAACTCAGTTTGGATATCACTTGATTGAAATTACAAATAGAACTGACTAATGAAAAATAATCGTAGAATTATCATATTCTGATGATTCTACGATTATAGTAATTTTAGCTATTCTGCTAAATTAATCGAGCCGATATAAACAAACCTATGGATTTAAATTCACAAAAAAATAACATTGCATCAAACCATCCTGTTAACGCCCTATTTCTGCAAATTTTAATCGCGTTATCAATTGTCTTTCTAATCATAGGATTATTAGCACCAATATTTACCGTTTCAAAACTAATTTTTATTCAAAACACTTTTTCCATTCTTAGTGGTATCCAACAACTAATAGAAAACGAACAGTGGTTTTTATTTTTTATAATCACCAGCTTTAGTATCATTCTTCCTATCGCTAAAATAGTTATCCTTAGTCTATTGGTCAGTCATAAAATTGATGCATCACAATTAAACAAAAAATATTTAGTTTGGATACATCATATTGGAAAGTGGTCAATGCTCGACGTGTTTGTAATTGCAATTTTAATTGTCGGAGTTAAGCTTGGCCCGGTAGTTGATATAGAAATGAAATTCGGATTATATGCTTTTACTATATCCGTTATACTCGTTATGATTGTTACTTCGCAAATAGTAAAACTCACTCGCAATGAATAGCGATTATTGAAAAATAGTTAAATAATATGCCAAAAAAATTAATCTTTTCAATCGCAGAAGCGCCTGGTTTTCCTAATTTAGGGGGGCTATATAAAAAGCTCAATGTAGATGATCAATTTTTCAACAGCACTCGCAAAGCAATGATGGCATTAAAAAAATGCAGTCCAGACATTATAATCGCTGAATTTATTTATGGTTATGGCTCAAACTATGCTGGTGTTAATATTTCAAATCTTGATGTTTTCCTCTATAGTTTACAAAAATATTCACCAAGCGCTAAAAAAATAATCTTTGTAAAAAAACATGAAAGAAAATTTGTTGATAAATTAAATGAGATGATTTCATTAGACGCGATTCTAACATACCCTATTGACGGTCAAAATCTGGAAAATGTTTTAGATGCAATGGTTAATTAAGTTTTATATTTAAACTATTTTTCATCATCAACATTAAAACCAGTATATTCAGGGATGTCGATATAAAATATTGAACCCTGTCCTTCCTTGGTAACAAAGTTAACAGAACCATTATGAGCTTCAATTATCTTTTTAACTAAATTTAACCCAACACCAATACCCATGTAATTATTATTTATTTGTTGTTCAAAAGTCATAAACCGATCAAAAATTGTATCTTGAAATTTTTCAGGAATACCATCACCGCGGTCTGTCACACTAATTCGAATATTTTCAGAAACTCTCTCAACAAAAACTTCCACAAAATCGTTATTACTATTTCGAATAGCATTTTTAAGTAGGTTTCTTATTGCATGAGAAACTCGATGTTCATCAATAAATAAAAAAATATCCTTTTCTATAATAACTTGATCAAACTTACATTGAATTTTATTATCATGAGTTTGAATGCTAGCAACACACTGTTTAATAAATTCTTTTAACTCATAAGATTTTTTATAATATTTAATAGAATCGTAAACTACTGACTGAATATCGAGTAAATCATCAACCAGTAGCTTTAATTGCAAACTATTGGTTCTAGCAATTTCTATTAATTCCAAGGACTTGTCATTTATTTTACCAGTAACGCCTTCTCGAATTAAATCTAATGAACTGACCACTGATGCAAGAGGAGAGCGCAATTCGTGACTCACCGTCAATATAAAATTATTTTTATATTTTTCTTCATTAAGCAATACCCTTTGACTTATTTTTAAGAGACAAACAATGCTTATCGCAATAATTAATACAAAAATAAACATGAGACTACTGTTTAAAATTATTTTAAATAAATAGTCACTAAATAGTTCATCATCAACTAAATCAATAACTAACCACAAGGTGTTTGGGATTTCAACTTGGGTTAATTTATTTTTTAACTCACTCTTTGATAAACGATAATTTTCACGTTTTAAATTAATTCTTGGACCATTTTTTGTTAATTCAATTAAATATTCAAATTTTGGATTAACCACTAATATATTATGCTTTGGGATTTGAGCTAAATTAATTAAACGTCCGAGATTCTCGGTTAAAAAGCTTACAAAAAATAAACCGTTTTTATTACCTGCCGACCACTTGGTAATAACATCAAAATGGTGTGCGATATTATTTGGATGAATTCGAGTTAATAAAATATCATCTTTTAAATAAGAGTTTAAATCAGCAACACATAACTCTCCTATTTTACCTTCGAAATGAGTAATGTAAGCTTCACCATGGTTATCCGTAATTGTAAAAGCAAAATGATTAGGGAAATAACGCGACACGTTTTTATCTAGATTTTGATATGTTTTACTTTCAATATCAGGCGTATCGCTAAATTCTTTAATTGAGTCAAGGTTATCATTAACAAATAAACCAACTAAGCGGTTGGTATTACGTAAGTATTGATTTATTTCTCCAGCAGCATTGGTGACTGAATTAAAAGATATGGTTTTTTGATAAGTAACAAAATCGTAATATTGTTTAATACCATTCCAAATTAAAAATGCCGTAATTAAAAATAGTATAAAAAAGAACAAAAGAATTGTATTGTTTATTATCTTCTGAATATTACTTATATTATATTTCATGCGAAATATTCTTGTTATTGTCTGTGAAATCATACTACAACAAAGCAAACAACAAATGTGGATTATTGAGCCAGCTGACTAAAAGACTCCAATATTGCAACACTAATGAGAACTAATAGCGGTATTTTATTATTAACGCGATTTCCCGGTAAAAACTCATTTATCATGACTAAATGAGTCTTTACCAAGGTATGCAGATATGTGTAAATCTAGATTAATTTAAATGGTCTCTGATATTTTTATTCATCTGTCACACATCCCAGAGAAGCATCTTTTACAAGTTTAATGTATTTAAACAAAGTGCCTCGGCTTGCTTTATAAGCAGGCATGCTCCAAGCAGCCTTACGTTTTTTAAGTTGCTCTTTACTCAAATCAACTTTTAAAACTTTATTATCAGCGTCAATGGAAATAATATCACCATTTTCAATTAGCGCAATTGGCCCCCCTTCTTGTGCTTCAGGCACAACATGGCCAATAATAAAACCATGAGAACCGCCAGAAAATCGACCATCGGTAATTAAAGCAACATCACTACCAAGACCCGCCCCCATAATAGCTGACGTTGGTGTTAACATTTCTGGCATTCCTGGACCACCTTTTGGCCCTTCATAACGAATAACAATCACATCGCCTTTATGAACTTTTTTATCTTCTAAAGCTTTTAACATATCTTCTTCAGAATCAAACACATTTGCCGGGCCAGTAAATAGCATGCCTTCCTTGCCAGTAATTTTAGCAACCGAACCACCTGGCGCTAAATTGCCTTTTAATATTTGAATGTGTGCAGAGGCTTTTATTGGTGAAGACACCGGCAAAAATACTTTTTGACCTTGTTGTAATGCAGGTAAATCTGCTAAGTTTTCAGCAATAGTCTTACCCGTTACGGTCAAACAAGAGCCATCAAGTAAACCTTCGTTTAACAGGTATTTCATCAATGCCGGTGTACCACCGACGTTATGCACATCTTCCATAACGTATTGACCACTGGGTTTTAGATCCGCTATTAATGGGATCCTATCGCTCACACGTTGAAAATCATCCAACCCTAGATCAACATCAATGGCGCGAGCCATTGCGATTAGATGTAACACCGCATTGGTGGAACCACCGGTCGCCATTATCATCACCATTGCATTTTCAAATGCAGCACGTGTCATAATATCACTGGGACGAATATTTTTTTCTAATAACACCCGAATTGCGGCTCCGGCATCGAGACACTCTTGTGCTTTACCATCATCAACTGCAGGTGTTGAAGAGCTATATGGAAGACTCATGCCCATCGCTTCAATTGCAGTAGCCATCGTATTTGCGGTATACATGCCACCACAAGCACCAGCACCGGGGCAGGAATTTTTGACAATTTCAACACGCTGTTGCTCATCAATTTTACCCGCAATAAATTCACCGTAGCTTTGAAACGCAGAGACAACATCAAGCACTTTTCCCTGAGCACTGCCGGGCTTAATTGTACCGCCATAAACCATCAACGAAGGACGATTAACTCGCGCCATAGCAATCAATACGCCCGGCATATTTTTATCGCAACCGGGAATCGAAATATTGGCATCATACCACTGTGCGTTCATCACCGTTTCGACCGAGTCGGCAATTAAATCCCGAGACTGCAATGAGTAACTCATGCCATCAGTGCCCATTGAAATCCCATCACTAACTCCAATGGTGTTAAAACGCATTCCAACCAGATTTGCTTGCTCAACGCCTTGCTTAACTTGTGCAGCAAGATCGTTTAAATGCATATTACAAGTATTGCCTTCATACCAAACGCTGGAAATACCAACCTCGGCTTTTTTCATGTCGGCTTCTGTTAACCCTGTGCCATAAAGCATTGCTTGAGATGCTCCTTGAGATTTTTTCTGAGTTATTTGGGCACTGAATTTATTTAGATCGTTTGTCATTGCACTCTCCATACCATGAAATAGGTGATATTAGCGTTTGATTATAAAGCAAGTCCATTCGGCATGGCATCGAAAACCGGAAAAATCTGACTTTTATTTTGCTGGCCGCTTAATACTTCCCAAGATATAGCCGATACTAACGTATGGATGATAAATTCGGAATTTATGACTTTATATGATATAACAATAAGTTATAAGTGAAAGTTAAGTTAAATTTTAAATAAACAAACCACTCGGCGGTAGATTAAGTGAAATTCGGTTCCGTATCATTATATATGCCTCGCTTTCAGCTAAAATGCAGTGTTGGGTTATTATTATTTTTAATCATATCACCTGCCCAAGCCTTTTTTGAGGTTTCTTCCGAGCGATTAATTCAACGCCAACAATACCAAGATGCAATTCACTCAATTAAATTGGGTCGATTAAAGAGTTATAACAAACTTGAGCCGCAATTACGCGACTACCCACTCTATCCTTATTTAAAATTTGCCGAACTGAAAAAACGTTTAAACAAAGCCCCCAATAAAGAAATCATTGCTTTTATTAATAAATATGCCGGTACACCACTTGCCTCTCGACTGCATTATACTTGGCAGTTTAAATTGGTTCGTAAGAAAAATTGGCCAACATTAGTAGAAAATTATTTACCGACTAAAAATATTAAAATGCAATGTAATTACGCGCACGCACTTAATATGCAAAATCAACCAATGGCGGCATATGATGTCATCGAGCAAATCTGGTTAACGGGCAAATCACTACCTAAAGTTTGTGATAGAGTTATCGAGTTGGGTTTAAAGTCTGGCAGGATAACGCAAGATTTAGTACTAGAACGTATTCGTCTTGCCATGCAAGGCAACCGTTTACGCTTAGCCAAATACTTAAAACAATATGTTAATAAACAAGATCAGCATTGGATAGACTTATGGCTTAAAGTTCGCCGCAACCCCAAACTGATTTTATCAGAACCAAAATTACAGAGTAATATTTCAATTGTTCGTTGGATTTTAGTTGATGCGCTCATTCGAATATCCAAAAAAGACGCTCTTGAAGGTGCAAAATTATGGGCTGGATTAAAACTAAAATTCAGTTTTAATCAACAAGAAGAAAATCGACTGGTACGCCGTTTAACTTTGTATCTATCCCGGGTACAAGATATCGGTTCAATTAAATGGTTAAACGCCAGTAATTATTTATCCGATGATAGTTATCTAACCGGTATACACATCATTTCCTCGATAAAAGATCGGGATTGGGAAAGTGCTGTTGACTGGTTGGATAGATTAAACAGTGTCGATCGACATTCAGAAAAATGGCGTTATTGGCGTGCACGTGTTTATGAAGCCATGGGACGTTTGGAAGAAGCACGAAATATTTATGACTTAAACGCAAATGAACGCAGTTATTACGGTTTTTTAGCAGCCGATCGAAATGGCCGTAGTTATCAATTCATGGATAAACCATTAATCTATTCTCCAGAAGAACTTTCTATCCTAGAACAAAACCCTGCGATATTACGTGCTCGCGAATTATATTTATTAGATCAAATGGTTGATGCTCGACGCGAATGGCACTACGCGATTCAACGCATGGACAACACTCAAATACTCATGGCAGCACAGGCAGCCGACCAGTGGGGCTGGCATGATCGCGCTATTATCACCTTTGGCCGGGCAAAATATTGGGACGATCTTAAACGTCGCTTTCCATTAGCGCATCAAAAATTAGTGGTTAAACAATCTAAGCGACAACAAATCAATCCCGCATGGGCATTTGCGATTATTCGCCAAGAAAGTGCTTTTACTTCGGATGCTCGTTCACACGCAGGAGCGATGGGATTAATGCAATTATTACCACGCACAGCCCGCCAAGTTGCGCGCTCTATTCGATTAAAATACCATAATCGGTTTGATTTATTAAACATCAATACCAATGTAAAACTCGGTGTTCGTTACTTAAAGAAAGTAAGTGATCACTTTAATGGTAACAATGTTCTCGCAACTGCAGCATACAATGCAGGACAATATCGAGTGAAAACTTGGTTGCCAAAATCAGCAATCTCGGCTGATATTTGGGTCGAGACTGTGCCCTTTAATGAAACCCGGGATTATTTGAAAAGAGTGCTAACGTATACAATTATCTATGAAGAACGACTTGGCCGTCCGCCAAAATCAATTTTACACAATATGCCAGTAATACAGGCCAAAACTAAAATCTAAAACTAAGCCAAATTTGAAACTCGTTCACTGACATATTGTGCAGCTTGGGATCGAGTGAAAAAAACATTATCCAAAACAAACCCGGCAACCACCGACTTTTGCAAAGAACGAATTTGACCATCTTGCTTGTTAATAATTAAATGTGCAGGCATACCATCTAATAAATGAACCTTCGCAACGCGACCATCTGAATACCGGGAAAGATAAATATCACCCAGACTCAAATCTTTAAACGCAGGAATAAAACCATATCCACCATTACCCTGACTAACACCACCCGTTCCCGCATAGTGTTGAGTTTCTTTATCCATATTCGAATCAGTAAATAATTTAGATGAATCTACAACCGCTGAATTATTTTTATTATCCATAATTTGCATTCTTATCAAGTATTTAACAAACCGTTAGCGCTACGAGCTTATAAACCCGTAATTTTTGTGAAGTATAGCTTAATCATTTATTAAGGTACACACTACAAAAACTTCTTCAAATGAGACACAGCTCACTATTTGAGAGGAAACATTTTCTGAAACTTTAAGTAAGTCCAGACTTGGACGTAAATTAGTTATGTAATACAGAAAAACAAATCTATCGAGGAAGGCAAAACATGATTCTCACCTTACTATTTTTAGCTGTTACAGTGTTCACTTTTGGATTAGGTTATTATTTAGGGCATCAGATAGGTGGAACAGCACATATTCGATCAAATCTTAATACCAGTCGTTCTGTGCAGTTAACAACGGATCATCAAGGCCAAGTTTTAGACTAAGACTAAATCAAAAAATAGACTTTAGACCTTAGCTGCTCTAAATGCCGCGATAATTTGATCTTCATTTGTAATCCGATCCGCTAATGCCTCACCTAATACAGACAAATCATTATCAAGATTGGTTAGGATAAGGCTGTCTTTTTCACCATCGTATTTATCATTAAATTGAATAATAAAATCGGTCACTTTCGAAATAGCAGGATATACTTTTTTCGCTATATCATTCACAGCTTCCCGACGCTCTGAGCCATCATCTAAGAAGCGGTATAATTGAAAATGGGCACTTGCAGTGTAATCAACCAATGCTTCACAAAATTCTTCTAGTAGTATGGGAATCCCATCTTCAGGATTAAAAGGCCGCATACTGATAATTTGACTGTACAAAGATAATGTTTCTGTTCTTGTCTCAATCAATGTATGAAGTTTATCATGGGACTCATCTCGCCGATCAGAACTTACTTGTGATACATCTACGGACACACATTACTCCTCGATAATTAGTTAATTAGTTTTTTTTAAAACTAACAATAAAAAGATAACACTGTTGTAACATATTTAGTGTTGTATATTAAGTATTTTATTTGAAAAAAATTTGATAAAACTATTTTCGATGTGTTTTCTATATTAGAGAAATCTCATATTAAAATTCATCACATACATTATGTGATTATATTATTCTAAATATGACAAGTCAGCCAAGAGTTTCAATTAAAACCACTTAAGACTACCATTAAATTTTAACAAATAATAACATATTGAGTAGCCGTGAATTCTCAATTCAAGATATACTCCACAAAAAATAATAATCGAGAATACCAACATGGAACGTGCTAACAGTTTTTATAGCAAATTTTACACTAAAATTTCAAGCATCTACGAACGAATGGCCACCAGTCCGGGGCGTGAACTTGAACAAATGTTTATCCGGCTAAGTTCGAGTGTCTTCTTAACTAGCGTTGCACTATTAACAGGGATTAATTTTTTTGAATCCACAAGCTTAATTACGCTAATATTTGCGGTTTATATCACGCTGATATTTTTAAGTTTTTACTGGGTATACATTAATCCGACTAAATGCGCTATTCGCTACGTTTGTAACTCAGCTTTTGACGTATTGTTCTTAACCGTTATTAGTTATTTTGGTGGTGAATTAGGGGTTGCGCTGTATCCATTTTATTTGTGGTCAATCTTTGGTAATGGCTTTCGTTATGGCAGACGATTTTTATACATTAGCACAATTTTTTCAGTAATAAGCTTATGCCTACTCACTTATTTATCGCCATTCATGAACGAACACATTGTATTAATGACCGGCTTAATATTTGGCGCTATTGTATTACCACTTTATCTCGGCATGGTACTCAATCGGTTACAAATTGCGTTTAATACTGCCGAGGAAGCAAATAAAGCTAAAAGTACTTTCCTCGCGAATATGAGCCATGAGTTACGAACACCACTTAATGGTATTTTAGGTGCTAACGATCTAATTCAAAACACCCCGCTAAATAAAGAACAGCAAGAATATACTAAAACCATCGATTATTCGATTCGAGCCTTGCTCGACATCATAGAAAAAATACTTGACATATCACGTATAGAAGCAGGCAAACTGCGCATCGATACCGTCAGCTTTGATCTACACCACTTAGTAAAAAACATTGTTAAAATGTTAGAACATAAAGCGCATGAAAAAAACCTTATGTTTACGATGATAATTAATCCCGATGTCCCTTATGCACTTAAAGGTGATGTCAATCATCTAAGGCAAATATTAATGAACTTAGTTGGTAATGCCATCAAATTCACTGATGAAGGTAAAGTTCAAATAATCGTTAAGCAATCTCTAGTTAAAAATAATTACAGCGTTATTCGCTTCGAAATTATTGATAGCGGTTGCGGCTTATCAGAGGCTGATCAACAAACCGTATTTGATCGTTTCACTCAAGCCGATGAATCAAGTACTCGACGTTATGGCGGCGCAGGCTTAGGCACAACAATAGCCAAGCAATTGGTTGAAAAATCGGGTGGCACAATTGGTTTAAAAAGTACCAGTGGTGTTGGTTCTACATTTTGGTTCGAAATTCCATTTCTACAGCAATCAGTAAACTGGGAACAAAATAATGAATTATCAAAAGCACGAGTGCTCATCATTTCAGAAACCAACGACATTCTGTTAACGGTCATTGATAGCTGCCATAACTGGGGGGTCAATTTAATTGATACCTACTCGGCAAAAGAAGCATTAAAAATTATTGATCAAGCCGTTGAAGATAATAAACCTATCCATGCCGTTATAATAAGTAAATCAAGACTTGATGTAAATGCAATCCATTTTGCAAAAGCATTGCGGGCAAAATCAATTTTAAAACACATGGCCTTAATATTATTTAATCGCGATGTTAATGATACGATCCAACATCAAATACTCGATTCTGGTTTTTCCTGTATATTAAATTTTCCTATTGATATGCCATTACTATTTAATGCCATTCATAGTGCTCCGTTATTAGAAACACAAACAGCAGATAATATCGAGAATATCGCAGCATACTACTCACACAGTAAACATCCAAAAACCTACACTATTTTATTAGCAGAAGATAATGAGTCAAACCAATTAATCACCAAAAGAATACTAGAATATGGCGGCCATACTGTCGTTACCGTTAATAATGGTGAAGAAGCACTTGATTTATTTGAAGAAGAATTATTTGATGTATGCATAACCGATATGCACATGCCAGTTATGGGTGGTATCCAACTCGTGCAACTTTATAATTTTATGTACCCAGATTGTCCTATGCCGTTTATCATGCTAACGGCAAATGCCACAACAGAATCGATATACGAATGCAAACAAGCTGGAATTGATATCTATCTAACAAAACCGATAAAGTCCAGTAAGTTATTAAGCACTATATCATCTTTAACTACCGTACCAAGAGCAACACGTCAATCCATCGATACGAATAAAGTAAGCAATAAAAAAATTCCTAAATTATACCCCGTTGATACCACCATTACTGAATTATTAAATTTAGAAACATTAAAAGATTTAGAGCTATTAAATGCCGATGGTGAATTTATCGATAACTTAATAAAAAGTTTTCAAAACGATGGCAATAAACTAATCTTAAAATTAGAACAAACACTTTCGGATAATCACCTACTGTATAAAGAATATTGTCATACCTTTAAAGGAAATGCTGGCGCGGTTGGTGCAACATCATTATTTAAACTCTGTCACAAGTATCACAATATAACAGAACAAGACTATAACCAAAATGCGAAAGAATATTTAGCCGAGTTACGTAAAATATTTAAAACAACACAATACGCATTGTTACGCTATTCCCATGAATTAAGTCAGGAAAATAGCAGTAGTGTTTAAAATTCAGTAAAAATACCGCGCAATGACTAAAGATAAAAATCAATTGACCGTTAATTTTATATAGGATTACTACCCATTTGACCATTTAACATAAATTGTTTGTGTTAAATATAATGATAGTGATAAAAAATAAAAATTATAGAGATATATAACTTGTGTCAAAAATTGCATTCATTCTTAAAGATTCCATTCCGCCCTTTCATTTTCTCGCTAAAGTTATTCAAACACTCTCACGAGCAGAACAAACCAGCGATATCCGAGAGTTAATTCGAGTAATCAAACAAGATCCATCAACAACTGCAAAAACGCTTCAAATTGCCAACTCTGCCGCCTACATGAAAAGCAAAAAAACCAGCTCAATAGAAAGTGCGGTTGCCTTAATGGGAATATCTGAGCTTAAAGCTATCGTGCTTGCTAGTGTCGTCGCAACTAAGTTCAACATCCAAAAATGCCCAAATTTTAATGCTAAAAATTATTGGTTAGAGTCTGTTATTACAGGAGAAAATGCATCATCAATCTACAAACACATTGCTTTAAATGATAGCCCTATTGATGCTGATATGTACTGCATTGGTTTATTATCCAACATTGGGCTACTATTTTTGGTTGATCAATTCCCTGATATACTAAACACCCTATATTCAAAAGTAACAGAAAAACAAACGCTATCATCATTACTCACTGAATCTTTTGGTTTAAACGAATATGAATTATCTTCAAAATTATTGCATTTTTGGAAGCTGCCCGATATATTTTCAGAAACAGCCAAAAATATTTTAAATTTTGAGTACCAAGAACAATATATTAATTGTGTACATACAATCAGAGTCGCTAAAAAAATTACCGAATTGACTTTAAATAAAGAAATGGATTCAGATGAAAATCATCTTGAATTGAGTTTGCCAAATTTAACAAATGAAAATATAATTGCGATCACTTCAAAATCAAATACAAATTTTGAAAAAAATAAACTAATCGCTGAAGCGCTATCGAGATAACCTCAGTTTTACATAAGTATAACGTTAATTCTTTAAAGTTCAAAATTTTAAATAACCATCATTTCGATCTAAAATTAGGGCATCAATATTGCCAGGTTACGCTAATATGATTGTTATACAAATCTAAGGTTAGATAACCTGAACTAGGGATAAGAAAAATATTTATTGCTGTTCAAAAATACTATGCGAGCACAAATGTGAGGACAAGGTGAATTGCGTAGCAAGAGAAA
>CAZEPW010000003.1:95925-115862 GCA_964514215.1 uncultured Thioalkalispiraceae bacterium | reverse complement strand
TTCGAACTCCCGACATCCTGCTCCCAAAGCAGGCGCGCTACCAGACTGCGCTATGCCCCGTCATATCCAAAAAATATCCAATATGATTAGCTCGGCGATAATACGCGGCTAACCACCTAAGGTCAATATTATAGTAGAATTTACTTTAAATTTTTATCGTTTTTTTTAAAAATGCTTACTTGGAGATTTCTCTAGGTCATGCGATCATATCCCTTCAAATTTTATAATTATCTTAAAGAACCAACTTATGACAGCTCAAATAATCAACGGTAAAGTAATCGCAGCCGAATTGCGCCAAAATCTCAAGCAACGAATAATCGACTTAAAATCGAATGGCGGCAAAACTCCGGGGTTGGCCGTTATCCTTGTTGGCAGCGATCCCGCTTCCCAAGTATATGTTAATAGTAAACGAAAAGCCTGCGATGAAGTTGGCATCAATTCCTTTTCTCATGATTTACCCAAAGAAACAACCCAGCAACAATTATTAGAATTAGTAGAAAAACTCAACCTCGATGACAGTGTTCATGGCATCTTAGTGCAGTTACCACTGCCACCTCAAATCGATAGTGATACTATTATTGAATGTATTAACCCGAATAAAGATGTCGATGGCTTTCATCCTTATAACATTGGTCGACTCGTGGTCAGAATGCCAACACTACGCCCGTGTACACCTCGCGGTATCATGACTTTACTGGAATCAACGGGAGAAAAATTGGCGGGTAAACATGCCGTTGTTGTGGGAGCCTCAAATAATGTTGGCCGACCAATGATGTTAGAACTATTACTTGCCGCATGCACAGTCACTACCACACATCGATTTACCACTAACTTAGAAGAACTACTATCAACCGCAGACATTGTTGTTGTTTGTGTTGGTAAACCTAAGTTATTTCCCTCTGAATGGATTAAACCCGGTGCTATCGTTATTGATGTTGGTATAAACCGTCTAAACGATGGTTCCCTAGTTGGTGATGTTGATTTTAAAGGTGCTGAACAACGCGCGGCTTGGATTACACCAGTACCCGGAGGGGTTGGCCCGATGACCGTTGCAACACTGTTGCAAAATACGGTTGATATTGCTGAAAAATTAACATTAAAAACAAAATCCAAATAAACAACACCGATTATCGCGGGTTTAAATATTGGCCTGCGGTTTGCTGTAAATTATCAAAACATAATTTATAATCTTGTGTCGACATGAAACCATTTTTATCGCCAATTAATTCATATAATTCATCTTCATCAAACATAAATGCGATTTTTTTTAAACCGTATTTTCCTTCGCAACGTTCTAATATCCGATTATTCGATGCATCAAAGCTACGAAAAGCATGTAGGCCTTTATTATATTGATGAAGACTAATTAAAGTTTGGACAGGCGCATTTCGATAAGTCGGTAGATAAGCAGCAGAATAATCTCGAATCACTTGAGACTTTTTATTATAAATAAAAACTTCTATCACATGCATATTCTCAGGGTTTTCCAACTCCCATGCTATCCGGGTTAACAAGTTATTGTTTTCATCATAATATTCTTTTTCTAAATAAAATTCTTTTTGGGTAGCATAACCACCTTTTTTAGATTTTATCGTAATGTTTTTATCTTTGATTTGTAATTGATGCAGTTGATATAAATCGGTTGCAAATTTATTCCATTTTTTAACGTGTATATTATCTTCTTTAATACTGTCAGCAAATAGATACGATGCAGAGATAATCTGTAATCCTCCCAGTAACAAGCAAACCAATAATAACCTCAGCCCAATGCCAATATAGTTATAAATTGTTTTTGAATCATTCATATCATAACCTGCATGGCCTAAATTTATGCCGTTATACCAACCCCATTAAAAATCACTCGCGCCGCCACGTTGTACCACTGGCGCTATCTTCCAAAATAATACCCTGCTCTTGTAACTGAGCTCTAATTTCATCCGCTTGAGACCAATTTTTATCATTTTTAGCAGCAATACGATCATGAATAAGCTGTTCAATATCGGCATCTGAATAAGCCTGAGATAAATCGGAGCTGGACTTTCCTTTTAAAAATTCATCAGCATCTTGGCTTAATAAACCTAACAAACTTGCTAAATATTTCAGTGTCGATGCCAGTAACAAACTATCATCAGAATGATTTTTTACCGCAATATTCAACTTCTTAGCAATTTCATGTAATAACGATAGCACTTCTGAGGTATTAAAATCATCATCCATAATTGTTTTAAAACGAGACAAATAATTCTCATGGTATTTATCATCATTAAAGGAAACGCCACGCAACGAAGTATACAATGTTGTTAAAGCCGCTCGCGCAGCATCAAGATGAGCATCAGAATAGTTTAGTGGGCTTCGGTAATGGCTGGTTAAAATAAAATAACGAATAACTTCAGGTTCATATTGCTTGACGACATCTCGAATAGTGAAAAAATTATTTAATGATTTTGACATTTTTTCATTATCAACACGTACAAAACCATTGTGCATCCAAGTATTAACAAACTGCTCACCAGTAGCCGCTTCAGATTGCGCAATTTCATTTTCGTGATGTGGAAATTGCAAATCCATACCACCACCATGAATATCAAAATGATTGCCCAGACAATGAGTAGACATAGCCGAACACTCGATATGCCAGCCAGGACGACCATTTCCCCAAGGTGATTCCCAGTAAGGTTCATCGGCCTTGGCCATTTTCCACAACACAAAATCCAGCGGATCATCTTTAGCCTCGACAACCTCAACCCGAGCTCCGGCACGTAAATCATCTAAAATTTTACCTGATAACTTACCATAAGATGGAAATGCACTCACATCATAATAAACATCACCATTGGCACCTTGGTATGCAACTTTTTTATCGATTAGGGTCTGAATCATGGTAATAATTTGATCCATATGCAACGTTGCGCGAGGTTCGTCATCTGGAGGCAAAATACCTAAAACGGCAAGATCATCATGCATTGCAGTGATAAAGCGTTCAGTTAAATCGCCTATAGTTTCATTATTTTCATTTGCACGAGCAATGATTTTATCGTCAATATCGGTGATATTTCGAATATAACGTACCGAATTTTTACCGTATACAAAGCATAAATAACGATACACCATGTCAAACACCAATAACATTCGCGCATGTCCAATATGACAATAATCGTATATAGTCATGCCACAGACATATAAACGAATATTATATTTGTCAATGGGTTTAAATTGTTCTTTTTTACGGCTTAAGGTATTGTATATATGCAACATATTGAGTCTTTATTTATATTATTTTGATAAAAAATGCTTTTAAAGTACTAGTGTACAAAATATCACTTTAGTATACAAAATTTCGAGCAAATCAAATAAAATGCCTGTCCAATTTGGATAAATAATGTAACACATGTAAAAATTGCCAAAGCTTGATATTATTAAGCATTACGCAAGGTCAACACAACCGAGAGAGTGAAATAAAAAACAAATATGAAAAACCAACTCAAAACACTGACTAAAACTACCACACTATTGTTTTTAATGAGCTTATCAACACTCGGCCTAAGCAACAGAGTTTATGCTGATACAGACAAGAATCCTATTGCCGTGATTGAAACAAACCTTGGCAGCTTTACACTCGAACTAAATCCTGAAAAAGCACCTAAAACAGTCGCTAACTTTATTCAATATGCAAATGACGGCTTTTATAGTGGCACGATATTTCATCGTGTTATCGAGGACTTTATGATACAAGGTGGTGGCTTCACTATTGCTGAATCAGGCAAATTCGAAAAAAAACAAACTCGTGATCCGATTAAAAATGAAGCTGATAATGGCCTTTCCAATGATTTAGGCACTATTGCAATGGCTCGAACCAATAACCCTCATTCTGCAACAGCGCAATTTTTTATCAACGTAAAAGATAATGCTTATTTAAACCATAGCTCCAAAACAAATCGTGGCTGGGGTTACACCGTATTTGGAAAAATTATCGCAGGGATGGATGTTGTTAATAAAATTCGTTTTGTTAAAACTGGAGCGGTTAAACCCTTCCCAAAAGACGTTCCATTAAGCCCTGTTACAATCAACAATATTACTATTAAATAAATGAGTCTTCGAGGACATTATGATTAAATTAAACACCAATCACGGCACAATCACTGTTGAATTATTTACAGATAAAGCCCCTATTACAACAGAAAATTTTATGCAATATGCAAAAGATGGCTTTTATAACGGAACTATTTTTCATCGCGTTATCGATGGTTTTATGGTTCAAGGCGGTGGTATGGAACCGGGATTAAAAGAAAAACAAACTCGCGACAATATCAAAAATGAAGCAGACAATGGTTTAAAAAATACCATTGGAACATTGGCCATGGCAAGAACTCCGGATCCAGACTCTGCTTCGTCACAATTTTTTATCAATGTTAAAGACAATGATTTCCTAAACTTTAGATCAGCAACACCCGATGGCTGGGGTTATTGTGTCTTTGCTAAAGTTGTTAAAGGCATGGACGTAGTTGATGCGATTAAAGACGTTGAAACTGGAAACCAAGGAATGCATCAGGATGTTCCAGTAACCGATGTCATTATAGAAAGCGTTGAAGTAACGGAATAAAATTTCAATTTATGTCGACACTATTTATATCTGATTTACATTTAAGTGCTGAGCGGCCTGATATTACTCAGGCCTTTCACTTTTTCTTGCAAAACATTGCTCCAGACTCTGATGCACTATACATTTTGGGCGATTTATTCGAGGTGTGGTTAGGTGATGATTTAATTTCACCTGAATATCACGATTCGATTTCTGAATTAAAAAAACTGTCTGACAAAAATATTCCAATTTATATCATGAGAGGTAATCGTGATTTTTTATTTGGACAGCAATTTGAAGCATTAACCGGTGCAAAATTAATAGAAGATCCAACGCTAATCGACTTATATGGCAGCAAGACGCTATTAATGCACGGTGACACTTTATGCACTGACGACACCAAATACCAAGAATTCAGAACCATGGTACGAAACCCCGCCTTTCAAGCCGATTTTCTCAGTAAATCAGCTGCCGAACGAGTTGCCATTGCCAAGCAATTACGTGATACCAGTAAAACAGAAACAAATTCAAAATCCGAAGAAATTATGGATGTTAATTTAGATGCGGTGTTAAATATATTCACTGAACACAAGGTACAAAATTTAATTCATGGACATACCCATCGTCCAGCAGTACACGATATTAAAGCCAACAACTTACCGGCAAAAAGAATCGTACTTAATGACTGGCACGACTGCGGCTCGGTATTAATATATTCAGATAGCGGCTTTTATGTCGATAGCATTAACCCTGTTTAATTAAACTGTCCCTGCTCGTAATGCATCAACGGTAAAACTTCTATATTGAACGGGTAAAATAAATAATTTATCGCTATCTTTAAAGTCTTCATCAAAACTAATTAACGAACGAGAATAACCTTTTGGTGTCCACGCCTGAATCGGAAAACCATATTTTAAATGCCGAGCAGCCGAAAAAGTATTCATCGATAACGCGCAAGCATCATGCATATCAGCAGGAATATTGTCCAAGGTATAAGTACTATCATCAGCTAGCGCTTGCTGAAACTCTTGAAGCGCCTTAGTTGCCGTTGGTAATAAATTTTCAACCGACACTATTCCAAAACATAAATTTTTATTGGTATAAAAATCATATTTTATTGGTATGCTATTAGCGATTTTAGGAGCATCATTTAACGCCGCAACTTTAACATCTTTATTTTTTAATTTAATAGGCGATACCACCGATTTTCTTTTTGGATGTATTTCCATAATAGTTTTATCATCGTCATTAATATTGTATATTATTTTAGTTTTACGATTATACAATATATAACCACTACTCAATTCGCCATCATCAAACCGTAAGAAATCATCAGACACAATTAAACGAACATTATAAGGATCGATACCCTTTTCTTCTTCAGCAAAAATTATTTTTGCAACTTTCGACACTGTTCCGCTACTGTTAGTATCATCACAGCTAACAAGAAAAACCCCAATGATAAGTGTTAGCAAAAAGTTAATAAATAATGTATTTTCCATCTTCTTAAAACTCATAATAATTCTATCTCTATAACCCTTGTAAATATTGTAATTCAGCATCTGAAAAACCTGCTTGTTTCCTTGCTTCATGGTGATAAGGGCCATGAAGTTTACCCTTAATATATTGCTCCATTAAAGCCAAAAAAGTTTCGTGTTTATCAACATCGCGTTGTTCGCAAAGAAAGTGAAACCACTTCGTGCCTATTGCTACATGACCAATTTCATCTTGAAAAATAATATCCAAAAGTCGAATAGCTTCATTGTCTTTTATATAATGTAATTTTTTTATAATACTCGGTGTCACATCTAAACCTCGAGCTTCAAGAACACGAGGCACCAATGCCATCCGAATTAATGGATCATGAGCCGTTTCAAGTGCCATCCGCCATAAACCATTGTGGGCTTTAAAGTCACCATACTGATAACCCAGAAAATTCAAATGCTGCTCTAAAATTGTATAATGATAAGCTTCTTCTGCCGCTACCTTTGACCAATCTTCATAATATTGCTGCGGCATGTCACGAAAACGGTATACCGCATCCATTGCCAAATTAATCGCATTAAATTCGATATGACAAATAGAATGAATTAATGCGGCATGCCCTTCTTTAGTGTGTACCGATCGATTCGTTAGCTTTTGTGGCATAACCAGTTCGACTGCGTCTGGTAAACCCGGTTTTTCCAATTTATCGGGAACATCAGCACTATCGTGCAAATAACTAAATTTATTATTTTGTAAATCGAGATATAAATTTTTAGCCAAATCGCATTTAGTTTTAATATCACACTCAATTAAAACCTGATAGGCTGCATCAAATAATGCTATTTTTGTTAAATTATTAACTGTTCCACTCATCGGCACAGTGTATCAAAAATCAAAAAAGATTAATATTTAATCCCAAATTATTGCAATAATTATATCCATTACATTAGTACCGGTTAAGCCGATATTCAACACATCTCCAGAAGCCAATAAAAATTCGGCTGCATTAGCATTGTCTAAGCAATACGACAATGAAACGCCATTACGTTGCCCGCGTGAGATTGTCCCACCATCAATAATGGCTCCGGCATGATTGGTATTACCATCATTTCCATCGGTTCCAGCTAACAATACCGTGATAGTGTCATAATTTTGAATTTTTGTTGCTAGCGCCAGCGCAAAAGACTGATTACGACCACCATTTCCGGGTTCATCCGGTAATGTCATATGCGTTTCAGCTCCCCAGACATAACAACCGGCATCTTGAGTGACAAGCCAATCCCCCATTTTCTCGGCTTCAATAAAAGTATTTCCACTGATAAAGTCATCCATATTGTGTACCTGATATGCCATTGATTTTGCCAATTGAGTGATGCGTTGTCTTAACTTACAATTTGAATATACAATATAGGAATGTATTAACGGTAGCTGACACTCATTAGGTGCCAATTTTTCTTGTGTTTTATTAAATAACTCAGCTAACCAACTCGGTATGTTGTTAATTTTTTCAGGCAAGATCTCAGGAACTAATAAACCTGAGCCTATATTTTTTATATCGTCTCCAGGAACATCCGAAATGTATAATGCTATATTATTTTTATTTTTATTTTTAATGTAATTAAGCAGCTTACCCGCTTTGATTCCTGATAGTTTTTTTCTAATTTGATTAACTTCAATAATATTTTTATTCGATGCAAGCAACCAAGTATTGAGTTTTTTTAAATCCATTATGCTTATGGATTTTGAATATTGGGTTGGCAAGTATTCAACTAAAGAGGATGTGCCACCTGAGATTAAAAATAACAGTTGAGCATCAGTTTCTAACATCGCTAAAAACTCTATTAAACTATTACCAGCATATAAACTATTTTCATCCGGTATTGGATGTCCTGCAATAATAATTTGAATATCAGGGTGCTTGCTGATAGTAACCGGGATAGGACTTTTTTTAGTTATAAGTAAAGCAGCACTAAACTGTTGTTTTAAGCCGCTAATAGCACCTTCGAGCATCGATGGAGCAGCTTTACCAATAGCAACAATAAACACCTTTTCAGAATGCGGTATTAATTTTGTGATATAACTCTCAACTATTTCAGCACTTGAATCCAATAGCAATGCTTGCTGTAAAATTTTTTTTATATTTTTTTGATGAAAATTAATTATATTTTTCATTAACTTATATGTTACTCATTATATTTTACATAAAACAAACAACGTTAATGCACAACTAATTATTTGATCTGTCAGTCGATCTTGTCTATACATTCTTAATCTTGATAGAAGTAATTGGAGTTTCAATGATCCCTAAACCACTATATGAAAGTTTACCCATAATATATGTAGTTAGCGGAATTTTTGCAATGACCTCCTTTCAAACACTGACGTCATTTGTTTCCGGCCTAGCGATAGGAATGGCCGGACTGATGGTATTATCAATGAGACGAAAATATCGAAACACAAAGGCTAAAACCAATCAAAATATTTCTGCTGTTCTAAATAACGTTAAGCATTAGAACAACCCTCAGCTTACTGAGGGTCTTTTTTATAAAAAATTTTATTTAAACCATTATCCTGAACTCCGATTATTTATAATTTATTTAAGCCTCGATCTAAATCTTTTTTGATATCATTAATATTTTCCAGTCCTACGGAAACTCGAATTAAAGACTGAGTAATACCTGCATCACGTTGTTCATCTTCGCTTAAACGGCCATGCGTTGTTGTTGCTGGATGTGTAATCGTCGTTTTTGAATCACCCAGATTTGCAGTGATTGATAATAATTTCGTATTATCAATAACCGACCAAGCATCTTTTTTAGAACCATTTATTTCAAAAGCGAGCACACCACCAAAAGCTGACTGTTGCTGTGCTGCAAGCTGGTATTGTGGATGCGATTTTAATCCAGCATAAAATACTTTTTTAACGGCTTTATGTTGTTCTAACCATGTCGCAAGCTGCAACGCACTTTCACTATGCGCTTTCATTCTTAATGGCAGAGTTTCTAAACCTTTTAAAAATACCCAAGCATTAAATGGGCTCATTGTAGGGCCAACGGTTCGCAGCACTCCAAAAATATCTTCGCCAACAAGTTTTTCATCACCAACAATTGCTCCGCCCATGCAACGACCCTGACCATCAATGTATTTCGTTGCAGAATGAATCACAATATCCGCTCCTAACGATAATGGTTGTTGTAAAACAGGGGTCGACAAACAATTATCTACAACCAAAAGGCAATTATTTTCATGCGCAAGTTTTGATAATGCTTTTATATCTGCAATTTCAGCCAATGGATTAGAAGGTGTTTCGACAAACAATAATTGCGTATTGGGTTTGATTGCATTACGCCATGCCGTTAAATCGGTAAGGTTAACAAAATCGGTATCAATACCAACTTTTTTTAAAAATTTATTAAATAAAATAACACTAGTGCCAAATATTGCATTTGACGACACAATATGATCACCCGATTCAAGAAGACCGAGACACGTACTAAAAATTGCCGACATTCCAGAAGCAGTCGCAACACAATGCGTCGCTCCTTCTAACTTAGCAAGTCGTTGTTCAAAAGTACGTACAGTTGGATTCGTAAAACGCGAATAAATATTCCCTGCTTGTTCGCCTTTAAAGCGTGCTTCAGCTTCGGCTGCACTGGCAAAAACATAACTTGATGTTGGAAATATGGGTTCTGATTGTTCACCTTCAAGTGTTCTCTGTTGCCCCGCTCTGACAGCTAAAGTCTCTAACTCATATTCTTCATGCTCAAACATTTAATATTCTCCTCTGCATCAAACAGTTATTAGCCACCAAAAGTGAAAATATGGTGGTTATATAAAAAAGCAGGCACAAAAAAACCCGCAACAGTTTTCACTAAAGCAGGTGGCCTCACTTTAGCTGTATTTATAATGCGCCCGCAAGCTGAAACAAATCGGCGCTTTCTTACAATATTGAAATATTAGGTTAATCAAATATATCTGTCAACACAATAATATGATATTTAGTGAGATCATTAAATAAAGTCGTGTTGGGGTTCTTTTCACCCCAACCGACATTAATGCAATAACATTAATTTGTTAATCTATCCGGTTTGGGCGTACTATCACTTGATGGAGGCAAAACCGGGTAAATTATCTTAGGCTGTTCACCCGTCAGTGTTTTTAAAAATGCCACGATATTGTTATTTTCGTTTTTAGATAATTTCACACCAAGCTGGTATTCAGCCATTATGTTAACCGCTTCATTTAGACTCCAGGTACTACCATCATGAAAATACGGTGCTGTTAGCTCAATGTTACGCAACAACGGTACTTTAAAAACAAATTTATCGGATTCTTTTTTTGTTTGAGTATAACGTCCTAAATTTGCCATATCTTTTCTGTATGGCTTAATTACTCCAAACTTCTGAAATGAACCACCGCCAACACCAATGCCGTTATGGCAAGTCACACAACCTTTATCCTTAAATAATTGATAACCTTGTTTTTCATTTGCTGTTAATACCTTGTCATCTCCTCGTAACCAACGATCAAATTTCGAATTAGGTGTGGTTAATGTTTTTTCAAATGCTGCAATTGCATCTGTTATACGATCACGGGTAATACTAGAATCACCGTATACTTTGAGAAACATTTTTTGATATGCAGAAATTGATTTTAAAACATTAATTGCGGCACTATGACTAGAAGCCATTTCACCGGGGTTTGCAATGGGTCCTGCGGCTTGCTCTTGTAAATCTTTTGCTCGACCATCCCAAAATTGTGCAAGATTATATTTTGCATTTAACACCGTTGGTGAATTTATTGGACCTAGTTGCCATTTATGGCCAATCGAACTTGGTAAATTATCAGCGCCTCCGGTGCTTAAATTATGACAAGAATTACAACTAATAAAACCTGATTTCGACAACCTTGGTTCAAAAAATAATTTCTTTCCGAGTTCAACTTTTTCTTTATCAAACTTAACTTTTAATGGAATGGGTTTGATTGGCTCATTTGAACGAGGGCTTGAATTGACATTTAAACAAAATGAAAATAAAGATGTTGTTATTAAAACCGAAAAAGCACGTTTCATTGATAAACTCCCAATATAAATTACTGCATAAGTTACAGTAAACATCGCAATTAATTTTTAAGATAATATTAAGAAATAAATTTTAATATTATATTAATACTTAAATAATTTTTTTAAAAAATTAAAAACGAAATTATACTAGAGAAATATCTGAAAACTGTAATTCATTCACAAAAGCTATTAATAATAACAGTGTATTTTAAATCTAAATCACATTAATGAAAAATAATGATAAGATCAGTTATCATTGTGCATTTCAATTATCGCATTCGATTCTTCAATAATATTTTTTGCATTATCATTACGCGATTTTTCAAGGGCATCTAAATAATTTTTATCGATATCACCGGTTATATATTCACCATCAAATACCGAGGTATCAAAACGTTTTATTTTTGGATTACCACGTTTAGACGATTTTAATAAATCATCAATATCTTGAAATATAAGCCAATCGGCGCCAATGGCTAACCGTATTTCTTCTACGGTTCGATTATGACCAATTAACTCTTTAGTTGAAGGCATATCAATACCATAAACATTTTGATAACTAACCGGTGGTGCTGCTGAAGCAAAATAAACTTTTTTAGCGCCAGCATCGCGCGCCATTTGAATTATTTGTTGTGAAGTTGTTCCCCGAACAATAGAATCATCAACTAATAATACATTTTTACCTTCAAACTCTAAGCCAATTGCGTTTAATTTTTGACGCACTGATTTTTTACGTTCCTTTTGTCCGGGCATGATAAATGTACGGCCGATATATCGGTTTTTAATAAAACCATTTCGATATTTAATATTAAGAACATTTGCCAACTCCAGAGCTGAAGTTAAACTGGATTCAGGAATTGGAATAACAACATCAATATCATTTTCAGGAAATTCACACATTATTTTGCGCGCTAAAAATTCGCCCATGCTTAATCGTGCTTTGTAAACCGAAATGCCATCAATAATAGAATCAGGTCGCGCGAAATACACGTGCTCAAAGATACACGGGCTTAACTCTACATCTTTAGCACATTGCTTAGTATATAATTCCCCTTCCATACTAATAAACACCGCTTCACCGGGAGCAATATCTGCAATCAATTCAAATCCTAAAGCATCTAATGCGACACTTTCAGACGCTATCATATAGTCAATACCGGTAGCAGTAGTTTTCTTGCCATACACCACGGGTCGAATACCGTGAATATCTCTAAATGCGACAATACCGACACCAGCAATAAGCGCGACAACAGCATAAGCGCCTTTGACACGATTATGAACATTTTCGATTGCATCAAAAACATCATTATGATCAATGTTTAATTTTTTTGCTTCTTGCAGTTCATGCGCAAAAACATTTAACAAAACCTCAGTATCAGAATCTGTGTTTAAATGCCGCCGATCGGTTCGAAGCAAATCGTCTTTTAACTCATGTGCGTTCGTTAAATTGCCATTATGTGCAAGTGTGATTCCATAAGGTGAATTAACATAAAACGGTTGCGCTTCTGCTGAAGAGGAACAACCGGCGGTAGGATAACGAACATGCCCAATTCCCAACGTACCGGATAAACGTAACATGTGCTTGGTTCGAAATACATCACGAACTAAACCGTTAGCCTTACGCAATCGAAACCGGCCTTTATCATAAGTAACGATTCCGGCTGCATCTTGTCCCCGATGTTGTAAAACAGTTAAACCATCATACAACGCTTGGTTAACAGGATTTTTTGAAACGATACCAATTATTCCACACATAATAATGTCACTCGTAAAAAAGCTAAAATAATATTAAAAAATATCTTTAAACCAAATTGCCAAGGCCTGAAAATTTTGAATCACAATTGATTCATGCCACCACGTAATTTGATTTAATTTAGGAGTTGTGACTAATTGAATTGCGATTAAAACCACAACCGTTACAAAAACAACCCCCCGTAACAACCCAAAAATAACACCAATGAATCGATCAGTTCCCGACAATCCAGTTCGCCTCACTAGTTGTCCTGCAAAAAAATTAACGACACCGGAAACAACCAAAGTTAAAACTAAAAGAATAACTGCAGCTATTAAACCTCTAATAGTTGCATCCGATATTGATGTCAAAAATAAATCAGCAAAGCCATCTGAAAAAAAGTATGCGATAAACCCAGCCAAGACTAATCCAATCAAAGATAAGGCTTCTTTAACAAAACCTCGAATGATACTAATTAAGGTTGAGGCAATAATAATTCCTATAATGACATAATCGATTATTAACATTCTATTAAATACTCGTATTTTTATTAAATAAATCAGTGTTAGCTTTTATACTGCATAACAATACCTTTAATGCGCATTTCTTTCTTTAAACGTTTTTGCGTTTTTTCCGAGGTCTCTTTTTTAACATCAGGACCAATTCGAACCCGGTAGCTGGTGACAGAGAGTTTAGTAACAGCTTCTACAAAAGCATGGTATTTTCTTTTACGTAACTTATTCTGTAAAGCTATCGCATTTTTTTTGTTTGAAAAACTGCCTACTTGAATAACCCAAGTAACTGCTTTTAATTTTTTTGGAGCAGTTTTTGTCGCGACAATAGAATTTTTTGCACTAATATCACTGCTTTGTTTACTATTTTTAGCTATGAGTTTAGCTACTATATCTTTTTTTAAAACATCTTTTTGAACTAAACTTGTCTTCTCTGAATCACTAATATTTATATTGTCAATAACTTTATCTTGGTTCGACTTTTTTTGCTCAATAATATTAGGACTTAATTCATCAACAACAATTGTCTCAATTAATTTAGTTTTAGCCGGTGTTAGATTACTGCTAACATCAATAGGTTTCATGTTGGTAATGGATTTATGATATTCAGGAATATTACTTCCAAATAACGGCATACCATCATCAGCTTCACCATTGAGTAAAATAGGAATAAATATGACACCAAGTGCAACCAGCACTATCGCACCTATCATTCTTTGCTTAAAGTCACTTTCGTTCATTAAACACCTAAATTTATCATTAGCATTTTACGTTTAATTCCATATTTTATTATATCAACTGTTAACTTAATTCCCTAGTTCTAAATAATTCAGTTTGAAGCGCTTGAATTAAATAGAAGGAGCCAAAAATTACGATTTGATCATTTTCTTGGCTGTCACTAAGCGCATGTTGATATGCTTGTAATGCAGATGTATGGGCAAAACAATGAGAATCAACATCAAGTTGCTTAATGATATCGCTTAAATGATCAGCTGAAACGGCTCGTTCATTGGGTAAATCAGTAACATACCAAGCCGTACATTTGTTAGTTAATTCATTTACAATAGCTTGAATATTTTTGTCTGCCATCATCGCCGTTACAATCCGAATATCACCAGTACATGAGTTTTCTGATAAATAGTCTGCTAATACACGCGTTGCTTGAGGGTTATGAGCAACATCAATAATGGTATTTATTTTTCCTGGAATATTTTCCAGTCTACCTTGAATCGAACTCGACAATATACCTTCACGAAGCTGGTTTTGTGAAATAGGATAATTTTGATTCAATAATTCTAAAACCATTAACACCCCTGCAATATTATTATATTGATGCTTACCCTTAATCGGTAAAAATGGCAAAGAATATCGAGTTTTCGATGGCCCATTCCAATCCCATGATAATTCGTTAATTTCATAGCTAAACTCTGTTGCTAAACGATAGAGTTGGGCATTAATTTGTTTCGCGCATCTTAAAATAGATTGTGGTGCAACAGCATCACTACATACAATGGGTTTTAGCTCGCGCATAATACCCGCTTTTTCTACCGCTATAAGCTCTCTATCGTTACCTAGCCAAGCCTCATGATCAATATCGATTGCGGTAATTAAGGCTATATCGGCATCGAGGATATTCACCGCATCTAAGCGGCCGCCTAACCCAACTTCCAGAATAGCAATATCAAGATTTTGTTCAGCCATTAGCAGTAATGCCGCTAAGGTACCAAACTCAAAATACGTGATTGATGTATCAGCTCTAGCCTGATCGATTTTCTCAAATACCTGACATAAAGCTTGATCAGTAACTGCGATACCGTTTATTTGTATTCGTTCATTGTAGTGAAATAAATGCGGAGAGGTATAACTTGCAACAGAATAACCTGCACTACGCAGGATATTCTCCATAAAACAAATACTCGAACCCTTGCCATTAGTTCCTGCCACGGTAATAACCGTTTTAGCAACGGGCTCAGTCGCTAAACGTTTATAAACCGTCAGCACACGTTCTAAACCCAAATCAATCTCAGAGGGATGACAAGTTTCTTGCCAGCTTAACCATTCAGATAGTGTATTAAATCGCATGTTGCGATAAGTAAATAATAGAGGTATTTACGCCTGAACTGCTACTATTAGCTCTTGATGTGTCATCATCGACAGTAGACTTGCAATTTTATCTCGCATATCACGTCTATCAATAATCATATCAATAGCACCATGAGCTAATAAAAACTCGCTACGCTGAAAACCTTCGGGCAACGTTTCTCGAACAGTTTGTTCGATAACGCGTGGGCCAGCAAAACCGATTAAGGCATTTGGTTCACCAATATTGATATCACCTAACATGGCGAAACTAGCAGATACACCGCCCATGGTAGGATCAGTTAGCACAGAGATAAATGGAATACCGGCATCTTTAAGTTTTGCTATTACAGCGCTGGTCTTAGCCATTTGCATTAATGAAAACAATGCTTCTTGCATTCGAGCACCACCACTGGCAGAAAAACAAACTAACGGAATATTTTTTTCTAAACAAATATTAGCCGCACGGATAAAGCGCTCACCAACAACACTGCCCATTGAGCCACCCATGAATTTAAATTCAAAAGCAATCGTAACAACCGGTATTCCTTTTAATTCACCTTCAATGGCAATTAATGCATCTTTCTCATTGGTGGTCTTTTGTGCTGAGGTAATTCGATCTTTATATTTTTTAATATCTTTAAATTTTAGTATATCAATAGGTGCCAAATTAGACGCTATTTCGTGTTGGTTTTGCTCATCAAGAAAACCGGAAATTCGTCTTCTGGCATTAAGACGCATATGACTATCACATTTTGGACAAACATCGTGGTTTCGTTCAAGTTCAGCTCGATATAATACTGCACTACAGCTATTACATTTCGTCCACAAACCTTCTGGTATACTCTTTTTGTTGCCCGCTTCAGTTCGAATTTGACTGGGAAGCAATTTTGTAAACCAATTCATCTCATATCCTTTCTATATACAATATATATGGAATAATAACCCGACTAGAAATAACATCAAGTATTATTCAATAGTTGTTATATTACAACAACTTAATTATCCAGCGCTTGACGAATATCAGTTAAAAAAGCCGATATCTGTTGAATAATCTTAGTTGGTGCATGTAAATTATCCTCAATTAGTTTAATTATTGCACTACCGATAACAACAGCATCAGCATTTTTAGCTATTTTAGCTGCTGTTGCCGCATCTTTAATACCAAAGCCAACACCTACCGGTAATTCAATGTATTTCCGAATACTATCGACTCTAGAGCTAACTTCTTGGACATCGATATTAGCAGCGCCTGTCACACCTTTTATCGAGACATAATAAACAAAGCCACTAGCAAAACCATTGATCATTTTCATGCGCTCAGGTGAGGTTGTTGGAGCGATGAGGTAGATAGGATCCAAGCCGTGAGTTGCACATATTGAGGTAAACTCTTGCCCTTCTTCCGGCGGTAGATCCACGGTTAAAACACCGTCAACACCAGCGGCCACCGCCTCTGAAATAAACGACTCATAACCCATCACTTCAACCGGGTTTAAATATCCCATTAAGATAATAGGAGTAATATTGTCTTTTTGACGAAAGGATCGAACCATTTCAAAAACATCCGTCAAACTGGTATCAAATTTAAGTGCGCGTTCGGTGGCTCGTTGAATAACCGGACCATCGGCCATTGGATCAGAAAAGGGTACTCCCAGCTCAATAATATTTGCACCCGCTTCAACCATCGAGTGCATTAGTGGTACGGTCATATCCAGACCCGGATCACCAGCCGCGATATAAGGCACCAAGGCTGTTTTATTCGATTCTTTTAGATTAGTAAAGCACGCCGCCAAACGATTGGATTGAGTCATAAATCAATTCCCTCATACTCCGCAACAGTATGAATATCTTTATCACCACGCCCCGACAAATTCACAATAATTATTTCATCTTGGTTCATTGATTTGGCTAATTTAGTGGTATATGCCAAGGCATGACTCGATTCCAATGCCGGCAAAATTCCTTCCAACAGTGTTAAATCATGAAAACCTTGTAATGCTTCTTTATCCGTTACTGAGACATAATTTGCTCTGCCACAGTCTTTCAACCAAGCGTGCTCAGGCCCAACCCCCGGATAATCTAATCCAGCCGAAATCGAATGGGTTGGTATAATTTGACCATTATCATCTTCAATTAAATAAGTTCGATTACCGTGTAACACACCAGGACGACCCGCGCATAGTGCCGCGGCATGATGTCCGGTTTCGATACCCTCACCTGCGGCTTCGACACCGTATAAAGCCACCGAAGCATCTTTAATAAAGGGATAAAATAATCCGATGGCATTTGAGCCGCCACCAATACAAGCCACTAACGCATTGGGTAAACACCCTGCCTGTTCCATAATTTGCGTTTTTGCTTCACGGCCAATAATTGCTTGAAAATCTCGAACCATCGCTGGGTAAGGGTGAGGTCCGGCAACGGTGCCGATGATATAAAAAGTATTATCAACATTCGCAACCCAATCGCGCATCGCTTCATTTAAGGCATCTTTTAATGTTTTAGAACCTGATTCAACCGGTACCACTGTCGCGCCTAATAATTTCATTCGATAAACATTTAATGCCTGTCGTCGAATATCTTCAGCACCCATATAAATAACGCACTCTAAGCCCAAACGCGTAGCCACGGTTGCCGTCGCAACACCGTGTTGCCCGGCACCGGTTTCGGCGATTATACGAGTTTTACCCAAGCGTTTAGCGAGTAATGCTTGACCGATAGTATTGTTAACTTTATGAGCACCGGTATGATTTAAATCTTCTCGTTTTAAATATATTTGAGCGCCACCAATAGTGTCAGTCCATCGTTTAGCATGATAAAGCGGAGATGGCCGTCCAACATAATGCTGTAATTCGTCATCCAGTTCTTTTAAAAACTCAGGGTCTTTTAAATATTGATTGTAGCTTTGTTTTAATTCATCAAGTGGCCCCATTAACGTTTCAGCCACAAACAAACCACCATATTCACCAAAATGACCGGCATCATCGGGTAATTGATAATCTTTAATTAAATTATTAAACTTATTTTGATCCAAGCACATTCACCTCATTCATAAATTGCTGCATTTTGGTATTATCTTTAACACCCTTGCTTACTTCAATGCCACTACTCACATCAACTGCGTATGGTCGAGTTTTTAACATGGCATCCGCCACATTATTAACATTCAAACCACCGGCAAGGATAATCGGCATCACGGATGAATCGGGTACTCTCGACCAATCAAATGTTTCACCGGTACCGCCAGCATATTTATCATGATAGCTATCAAGCAAAATTCCAGAGGCGGTATTATACCGTTCAATTTCAGTTAAAACATCCACATTTGGTGCCATTCTGATGGCTTTGATATAAGGCAAAGAAAAACGATTACAAAATTCTGCCGGTTCATCACCGTGAAATTGTAACAAATTTAAGGGAATTTGAGATAAAACCCGTTCTACCGCTTCAGAAGTAGGATTAACAAACAAACCAACCACCGACACAAACGGTGGCAATACCGATAGAATAGTGGCAGCTTGCTCGAGACTCACGCAACGTGGACTTTTTGAATAAAAAACCAAGCCAATTGCATCCACTGCTAACTTTGCAGCAAAAACAGCATTATCAACATTGGTGATGCCGCAATATTTAACGCGAGTACGAGTATTCATAGTGCTTTTTACCAAATTGATGCACGACTAGAAAGTTGCGGCAAATTAAATTTATCAGGGTATTGAACCGATGTTAAGTATAATCCATCAGGGGAAGCCGTCACACCTTTATGTTGTCGATCTTGCAATTGCAATATTTCTAGAGCCCAGCTCGGCGGTTGTTCTGCACTTCCAATGGTCATTAGTACACCAGAAATATTACGCACCATATGATGTAAAAAAGCATTAGCAACATACTCAATAACAATAAAATTGCCATTACGTCTGATATTAAGTTTATGCATTGTGCGTACGGGTGTTTTTGACTGACAGTGCTTAGCTCGATAGGAGTTAAAATTGTGCTTACCAATTAAATAATTTGCCGCCTGTTGCATTAACTCGATATCTAATGGTCGATATTCATGCGTCACCAATTTATGTAAAAATCCGGGGCGCACCAGTCGATTTAAAATAACATATTGATAACTTCGTTGTTCCGCTGAAAATCGCGCATGAAAATCATCATTTACTGCTGCTGCCCACAAAACCCGAATTTCAAACGGCAAATGAGTATTTGCTCCTAAAACCCACGAATTTAATGCTCGAACAACATCGGTATCAAAATGAATAACTTGTTCCATTGCGTGCACACCAGCATCAGTACGTCCGGCACAAATAACATTAAGCTCGCTATCTGCAACACGTGATAACGCTAGTTCAACATGTTTTTGAATTGAATCGCTATGTTTCTGGCGTTGCCAGCCACTATACGAACTGCCGTTATATTCAATTCCTAATACTATTCTCATATCTTATTCTATATAGTCAAATATCATTATTGTAACCTAACTAACCT
>CAZEPW010000003.1:0-95825 GCA_964514215.1 uncultured Thioalkalispiraceae bacterium | reverse complement strand
AGAGTCAAAATACTACCAAAATGATGATTTAAGCAAGCATGTTAATATACGCAATATCACTGATATAAAATAATAAAATACAAGCAACTAAATAAAGCCACTGATAATACGCTGGTAATTTAAGATTATCATACTGAATAACCTTACACTCACTGGTTTCAGCTAAGCGATACACTTCATTAATAACAGTTTCCAATGACGACACTATTTTTTTAATTTTTGAATCACTGTCACCCGATGGTTTTTGAGCAGTCATTAATGTCGGTAAAAGCTCTACAAATTCAACAATTAAAAATACCCGCACGGCAAATCTTTCTGAGGAAAAACCCACAATAGTCAAAGGCTTTGATAAAAAGATTAATGCAATGATTAATTCATCCCGAGGAATTGCAACTATAAAAATAATCACCGACATCACGAGCAACACTAGCGCAGCTATTTTATATAACGAATATGAAACGCCGCTAGACAATCCTGAAATAATATATCCAGAGTGCTCAGTTATAGTATTTGGGGTAAGAAAACTAAAAAGTAAAAAGATAGACAGATAGAACCACTTTAAACGCCAAACCATATTCCACATTAAACTCGAATATTTTTTAGTTTGGAAAATACTAATACTTAATAAAATAAACCCAGCCAACATTAGCTGACCGGGTTTAACTTGAACAATAAAATAACTAAAGATAAGAAAAATACTTATCCGGATCACCGGATGCATAATTAATTTCCAGTTATAACAAGAAATTATACAATTTGATGAATCAATTCTTGTGCTTCTTGTTTTTGTGAGTCATTACCTTCATCAATGACTTCGTCTAAAATAGAACGAGCACCATTTGAATCGCCCATATCGATATACGCTTTAGCAAGATCCAATTTAGTCCCCACTTCATCCATTCCGGCACTAAGATCAAGATCATCATCCAAGCTAAGATCATTATCGGGTAGATCAAAATCTAAGCCTGAGGCATCAATCTCAGCGGTAGATTCAGAATTATCACTGCTGTCATCTAAACCTAAATCCATCAATTCACTTTCAGATTCTATATTCGTATCTGCTACAGGATCAATATCCAAACTAGAACCTAATTCAAACTCCATACTACCTGCTCTAGCAGGGTTCATTTCTTCAGTTGCATCCGTTGAATCTAAATTAAAATCTAAAGAATTAGAATCATCTTCAATGCTGGCATTGTCATTAGTATCTAAATTTAAATCAAATTCTAAACCCGAAGATTCTTCTTTAGCAATATCACCACTTAAATCACCAGTGGTATCAATACCTAAATCAAAATTATAATCACCACCAGTATCGGCAGCAGTATCAGTATCCAATGCAGTTTCAGTGGTATCCTTGGAAGACAAATCTGTAGAATCAAAGACGCCTGTATCTAAACCAATATCCATTACATCACTAGCACTCATTGATGCACTGCTCACACTTGCACCATCTTCAAGAGGTGTTCCACCACTAAATATTGGATTATCCGGTGCAATTTCAGCTCCCATCGAAAGTACTTTTTCCCACATAGGATCTGCACCAGCATTACCACCTAGAGAAGCATAAAATTCTTCAGCAGTAGACTCGAAAGCCTCTTTGTTTTTAGTGGTGTAATACAATTCAATTAGTTTTAATTTTAATTCACTTCTATTTGGATCAGTTTTTATCGCATCTTGCAAACGTTCTTCGGCAGCCTCATAGCGACCGTACGCCATAAAAACATCAGCTTCAGTTAGTGGATCAACTTCATTATCTTCTTCAATTGCATTCATACCACTAATTGCAAAATCACTTAGAAAAGAAGATTCTTCTGAACTGGTGCTGTCAACCTCACCAGAAACTGGACCACCTGAAGCAACCTCAACTTCTTTGGTCAAACTAGAAATTGTATTATCGTTATCTTCACTACCTAATAAGATACTTTCATTTGAGCCATCACTATCGGCATTCCTTCGTTTCAACATCACCATGGTTATAATTAGAAGTATTATTGCAGCAATTGCACCACCAATATAGATGATATTGCTAACCAAAGCATCAATCACACCGGAAACCATTCCCATAATACTACCTGAATCTTGGGTATCTTCTGGTGTTGGTGCAGCCTCTTCCTCGTCAGGATTCGTTGTATCTTGGGCTTGTTCAGCAACAGTCTCTTCACCCATTGTTTCAGATGCTTGAGTATCATCGCCTCCTTCAAGAATCTCTTCCGGATTAATTTCTTCCGGCTCACCCACATCTTCAGGGTTTGATTGCGCTAATTGAGTTTCATCATTAGCCGCTGGAGCTTCATCAAGAACAGGTTCTGGATCCATTGCTGGTTCAGGTTCAATTACGGCAGAATTTTCTGCGGCCATTGCATTTCGTTCATTAATTTCATGTAACTGCTGTTGTAATGAAGCTAGTTCATCATCTTCAACCGTTAACATCCGTTGCATGGAATTTATTTCATCTTCCAAATCAAGCAATTTTTTACTCAATTCCGGATTATCGGAACCTGATGTGGTTGCTTCCGAAATGGCTCGTTTTAAATCATCCCGTAATATTGCTAAATCAGACAACTGCTGTGCATCGGCTGATTCTTCAATCCCCGTTGATACTTCAGGTTCAAGACTGTCGGGTGATGCTAATGTTAACTCACCAGAGTTAATATCTTCTTCTGGTTCTGCTTCAGAAAATGATACTTCAGAAGTATCTACCGCTTGAGTTTCAACATTTGAAGCAATATCTTGCCTAAAGCTTTTCCATTGTTCTGTTTGCTCTGCATACATCTGCGCAGCTTGGCTACGTGTCATTTGTGTCAACAAACCTTTATCTTCAACACGAAGCACAAAACCAACTTTTAATCGATGCACATTATTATCAATAAAAGCATCGGGGTTACTTTGCAGTAATGCCATCATTATTTGATAAATCGATATCGATGAACTTCCTGCTCTCAGGCTTTCAGCAATTCGCCATAAATTGTCATTCTTTTTAGTAATACCATAATCTAAATCACCAACGGGTTCTGAGTCCTGGTTATCTGCAACAGTATCGGCATTATCATCAAATGTGTCGGCTGCTGGTTCAGCATCAAAATCAGCCTCAGGTGCTTCATCTGCTAGTTCTTGTTCTGCCGGTTCGGTAAACTGATCTTCAGTTGGCTCATTGTATTCATCAAGCGCCGTTCGCGGAAACAATCCTTCCTCATCCCCCGCAAATGACTCAGCTTGAGAATCGTCTACCGCAAGGTCAACCTCATCTTGTATTGGCTCAGGCTCAATAGGTTCCATATCAGATTCAAGTTCATCTAAACCTAAAGCTTCAGCTGCTTGTGCTTCAAGTTCGTCTGGCTCTGCTATTAAGTCTTTTGGTTCTTCTGCTTCTAAAGGCTCAGCTGTAGCTATTGTATCTTGCTGTTGTTCATTTTCATCAGGAAAAAGTGCTTCGGTTGGTGCTGAGCTGGCAACAGGTGGTTCGTCTAATATAGAAGGTTCAGGATCAGTAAATGGTGAATCTTGGGGCTCACTGACACTATCTTCAATTAATGGCTCTGGCTCGATTGGCTCGGCAACTGGAGTATTAACAATACTTGGAGAAGAATTAGGTTGCTTTAAATGCGGTGGATCAAGTAATACGACAAAGTTTTTAATAATTCGCTCGTTTTTAGAATTCATTTCTAACCAAAAATCGAGGAATGGTTCACGTATTGCTTTTTTAGATGTTATTTTGATGAAAGACAGTCCAGAACGTTGCTTAACTTCAAATTTAAGCAACATAAGCATACTCGGCCGATCAGTACCAAACCGTTGAAATACTTCACGGCTGGCCAATTTTATTTCTAAACTGCCAATATCGGATTTGGAGGCAGATAATAATGGAATTTCAGCGTCCATTATGTCATTTAACGCGGAATTGGTTTTAATTTTACCAAAACCCAGTGCATACACATTTAATGGCAATAGCATGACACATATTAAACATATATATTTTGTGGTTTTATGAAGCATTTCTTTCCCCCACAGCAGAGTAGTACCTAATTTCGTCATTAATGTACGAAAATCGAAAATCATTTTTTTTGTCATAGACTCATATACTTGAACTACAAAAGCTCGAATTATCATTACAATTGTACCGTAACTATAGCTTATAAAGGATATTTTACAAAATTTAATCTATTCAACCCAAATAATCGTAAATAAGCTATTTTGCATCATTATTTGTCGGCAGCCCAACAAAAAACTATAAGAAAACTATAAATTGTGACAACAAGTTAGTTTATTTTAGTTAGCAATATAACGAATGCAATAACATGATGTTTTAGCACTTTTAGCAAGGCATTTGTTCACAATTAGAAACGAAAATCGTTAAATTTAAGTTTATCTTCATAATAGTGACGACTGATTATCAATTATTTATTTTAGCATCGTAAAATAATTTTTAACATTCTTCGTAACGGCTCCGCAGCCCCCCACAATAATTGATCGCCAACAGTGAAAGCAGAAATATAACTTGCTCCCATCGATAATTTTCGTATTCGTCCAATTGGTACACTTAATGTACCGCTCACTTTTGCCGGAGTTAATTCCTGCATCGTTATTTCACGCTCATCCGGTATCACTTTTACCCAATCATTTGCTGCCGCTAGCAGTTGTTGTATTTCACTAATTGAAATGTCTTTTTTAAGTTTGATGGTTAATGCCTGTGAATGACAACGCATTGCACCTACCCTGACACATAAACCATCAATCGGAATGGGATGATCAGTTAACCCAAGAATTTTATTTGTCTCTGCCTGTGCTTTCCATTCTTCACGACTTTGGCCGTTGTCCAATTGACTATCAATATAAGGTATCAAACTACCCGCCAACGGCACACCAAACTTGTCGCGGGGATACTGATCGCTGCGGATAAATTCAGATACGGATTGATCAATGTCAAGAATCGCACTAGCGGGATCATCAAGTGAGCGTTTAACCGAATGATGTATCGAACCCATTTGATTTAGTAATTCACGCATGTGTTGCGCACCACCACCGGATGCAGCTTGATAAGTCATCGGGGTTACCCATTCAATGAGATCATTTTTAAATAATCCAGCCATTGCCATCAGCATTAAACTAACCGTGCAATTACCGCCGACATAGGTTTTGATACCATCCGCCAGCGCTTTATCAATAACGGCTGAATTAACCGGATCAAGGACAATAATACTGTCTTGAGCCATTCTTAATGTTGATGCAGCATCAATCCAATAACCATCCCAACCGGATTGACGTAAATCAAAATAGATTTCATTGGTATAACCACCACCCTGACATGAAATAATAATATCCATTTCTGATAAAACATTAATGTCTTTAGCGTCTTTTAACGGCACAACAGCTTTACCAATGTTGGGGCCCTCTTGGCCTACTTGCGATGTCGTAAAAAATACTGGTTCAATTAAATCAAAATCCTTTTCATCGAGCATACGTTGCATTAACACCGAACCAACCATGCCACGCCATCCTATTAAACCTACCCTTTTCATTACAATCATCCTCTTAAATAATATTTATTGATTTAGCTTAGTCTTCGATTATTAAACTAAGGCAGCCACTACCGCATCACCCATTGCCGATGTTGATACCTTATTGCTACCATCAGTGTAGATATCAATGGTACGTAAACCTTTATCTAAAACGGTTTTCACTGCTGCTTCTACTTTATCTGCCATGGCAGTTTCATCAAGTGTATAGCGCAGCATCATTGCAACAGATAAAATGGTTGCTAATGGATTAGCAGTATTTTTACCGGCAATATCCGGGGCAGAACCATGAATCGGTTCATACATTCCTTTACTGTTTATATCCAATGATGCTGATGGCAGCATGCCAATTGATCCGGTTAACATCGCCGCGGTATCGGATAAAATATCACCAAACATATTAGTCGTGACCATCACATCAAATTGCTTAGGTTCGCGAACTAATTGCATCGCAGCATTATCAACATACATATGGCTTAATGTTATATCAGAATAATCTTGAGCAAGCGAGGTCATTACCTCGCGCCACAATTCGGTACACTCTAAAACATTGGCCTTATCCACTGAACACAGGCGTTTATTACGCTTACCGGCGATATCAAAAGCGACTTTACCAATTCGAGTAATTTCACTTTCTTTATAAATTAAAGTGTTATATCCCTGACGTTCGCCATTATCTAATGTGCGTATACCGCGTGGTTGACCAAAATAAATTCCACCGGTAAGTTCACGAACAATCATGATGTCTAAGCCGGAGACCACTTCGTCTTTTAGTGTTGAAGCACTGGCCAGTTGCGGATATAAAATAGCTGGTCTTAAATTGGCAAATAAATCAAGCTCGGCACGAAGGCCTAACAAACCTTTTTCGGGACGAACCGAGATATCCAAATCTTCCCATTTATAGCCACCAACGGCACCAAGTAACAAAGCATCAGCCTGTTGTGCCAGTTTTAACGTTTGTTCGGGTAGTGGCGAACCAAATTCATCATAAGCACTACCACCAACAAGCGCTGATTCTAATTCAATATTTAAACCAAATTCTTTTTGAAGTGTTAATAACACTTTTTCTGCTTCGGCAACAATTTCTTGTCCGATTCCATCACCGGGTAACAATAAGATTTTTTTAGTCATACTAAAGTCCTTTACTTTTAAAACAACCAAGGTGTTATTTGTTTTTGCTGCTGTTCATACTGTTTAATTTTATCCGACTGTTGCAGTGTTACTGCAATATCATCAAGACCTTCGAGCAAACGTTTTTTACGATACGAATCAACATCAAAATTAAATACCGAATTATCGACCGAACTTATTAGTGTTTGAGCCTCTAGATCAACCGTCAAACTAAACTCTTGGTTTTGATCCACACTGGTAAATAACGCATCAACTGTCTGTTCGGGTAATATAATCGGTAAAATTCCATTTTTAAAACAGTTATTATAAAAGATGTCGGCATAACTCGGTGCAATAATAACGCTAAAACCATAATCCAATAATGCCCAAGGTGCATGTTCGCGACTGGAGCCACAACCAAAATTATCTCGTGCAATTAATATTTGAGCATTATCATAACGCGACTGATTTAATACAAACTCGGTATTTAATGGCCTATGACTATTATCTGCATCAGGCTCACCAATATCCAAATAACGCCATTCATCAAATAAATTTGGACCAAAACCACTGCGTTTGATTGATTTAAGAAACTGCTTGGGAATGATTGCATCGGTATCGACATTGGCGCGATCCATCGGTGCAACAATTCCTGTAAACATTGTAAATTTTTCCATTTTAATAATCTCGTGTTAATGACATGTCTTGAACATTAATAAAATGTCCGGTAACAGCGGCGGCGGCGGCCATCGACGGGCTCACCAAATGCGTTCGCCCACCCTTACCTTGCCGACCTTCAAAATTTCGGTTTGACGTTGAAGCGCAGCGTTCACCTTGCTCGAGCTTATCGGCATTCATCGCCAAACACATTGAACAGCCTGGATCGCGCCATTCAAAACCGGCATTAATAAAAATTTTATCTAAACCTTCTTGCTCCGCTTGTTTTTTAACAAGACCACTGCCCGGTACAACCATCGCAAGTTTTATCGAATCTGCGACGTGCCGACCTTTTGCTATATCAGCCGCTGCTCGCAGATCTTCGATGCGCGCATTAGTACACGAACCAATAAAAACTTTATCTAACTGAATGTCGCAGATAGGCGTATTTGCCGTTAAATCCATATAGTCCAGTGCTTTTTGCATGCCGACACGCTTAATCACATCGGTTTCCTGTTGCGGGTCTGGCACTGCTGCATTAATATCCACCACCATTTCAGGCGAGGTACCCCAAGTAACCTGCGGTTGAATATCACTAGCATCAAGTTCAATAACCAAATCAAATGCTGCATTTTTATCACTGTGCAAGGTTTTCCAATGCGCTATTGCCTGTTGCCAAGTATCACTGGGGGAATAAGGCCGGCCTGCAACATAATCAATGGTTTTTTGATCAACCGCGACCATACCGGCACCGGCTCCAGCTTCAATTGCCATATTGCACAGACTCATGCGTCCTTCAATTGACAATTCTGCTATTGCTTCACCGGCAAACTCAATGGCATAACCGGTGCCACCCGCGGTACCAATTTTACCGATAATCGCAAGAATAATATCTTTACCGGTGACATAAGGATTTGCCAAACCATTAACCTTAACCAACATGGTTTTTGATTTCTTCAGAACTAAGCACTGGGTTGCCAACACGTGTTCCACTTCCGAGGTACCAATACCAAATGCTAAGGCACCAAGCGCACCGTGAGTTGAAGTATGCGAATCACCACACACAATCGTCATTCCCGGCAAACTTGCACCTTGTTCAGGACCAATGACATGCACAATTCCCTGACGCGGATCATTCATGGTAAATTCGGTGATGGCAAAATCATTGCAATTTTTGTCGAGGGTTTCAACTTGCAAACGTGACACCGGATCCTCAATGCCTTTATCGCGTTTAGTAGTCGGCACATTATGATCCGGTGTTGCCAGATTTGTATCTGTTCGCCACAATGAGCGTCCGGCCATTCGCAGCCCTTCAAATGCTTGTGGTGACGTTACCTCATGCACAAGATGGCGATCGATATAAATCAATGCAGTACCATCGCCATTATCTTGGACGATGTGCAGATCCCATAATTTGTCATATAAAGTTTTCGCTGTCATTTGTTTATCCCTCTTTCAATAACCCCATCATAAATGCAAAAAACACATTACTCAAATTCATATTTTTCATGTAATATATGAATTTTAGTTATATAAACTTAAAACGATAAATTTTTTATGGATATAGCCAGTCTGCAAGCATTTGTTGCCGTCGCAAAATACCACTCTTTCTCCATTGCATCTGAAAAGCTGTTTTTAACCCAACCGGCCATCAGCAAGCGTATTTCGAGCTTGGAATCACAACTGGGTGCGCGCTTATTTGATCGAATCAACCGCAAGGTATCGCTCACCCAAGCCGGTCTCAAGTTATTACCACGAGCACACCAATTGATACTCGATATTGAAGATTGTAAGCGTGCAGTAACAAACCTATCATCACAGGTGTCGGGCACGCTATCGATTGGCACCAGTCATCATATTGGTTTACACCGATTACCCCCGGTACTCAGCCAGTTTACCAGCCAGTATCCGGATGTTGAATTGGATCTACAATTTATGGACTCCGAGGCGGCATGTCGGGAAATTGTGCAAGGTAATTTAGAAATGGCGTTAGTCACACTACCACCATTACCAATCGATGATATCCACACCAAGCTTATATGGCCGGATCCATTATCCGTTATCGTCAACAAACAACACCCCTTGGCGAATTTAAAAACTGTTTCTCTAAATCAATTAGCTGAACACAAAGCAGTACTGCCCGCACAAGGCACTTTTACTCGCGAAATAATTGAACATGCCATGAATGCACAACAGATTCAGTTAACAGTCAATTTAACCACCAATTATTTAGAAACGATTAATATGTTAGTCAGTGTTGGCTTAGGTTGGAGCATATTACCCGATAAAATGTTATCGAAGGACATAAAAGCAATTAATGTCAAAGGCTTGAATATTTCCAGAAAACTAGGGATTGTATGGCATTCTAAACGAACGTTATCAAATGCGGCCAGTAGTATGCACCAAATCTTAAAAAATCAGCTAAATCGTAAAACAAACTGTTAAAAATTATCGTTTTCAGTTTTTCTTTGCGGTACACTTAGTGCATGGAAGTGATAAAAACATTAAGTCCCGGTGTCAATGGGACAAAAAGATACGTCAAACTTTACGGTGATAAACTCGTGTGTGTTCGTTACCGTATCGAAAAATCAACGGGTGATCGTTTTACTACCATTGAATTAATCGTTGACGAAAGCTTAGCCAACGATCCAACTCAATCTCAAGAGCTGGATGCTTCAACCTTGAAATTCCTGCAAGAGCGCTTTAGTAAAAAAACTGAAGAATAATAAATAATATTATTCTTCAATAAAAACAAAATACTTTATCACGGCTAATTACTTACTGCGCGCATGCGCAATTCGATACAACACCGGTAAAATCAATAACGTTAGTAAGGTTGAAGAAATGATTCCGCCAATAACAACCGTTGCTAATGGCCGTTGCACTTCTGCACCCGTTCCAGTATTTAACGCCATCGGCACAAAACCCAAGCTCGCCACCAATGCCGTCATTAACACCGGCCTAAGGCGAATCATTGCACCATCAATAATCGCGGACAGTAAATCACCCGTTTGATGCCACAGCTCGCGAATAAAACTCAACATCACCAAGCCGTTTAAAACGGCCACACCCGATAGCGCAATAAAACCAACAGCCGCAGAAATTGATAACGGTAAATTGGCTAACCACAAAGCAATCACACCACCGGTTAATGCCAGTGGAATTCCGGTGAAAATAATTAATGCATCTTTTAATGAGCTAAACGCCATCACCAATAACCCTAGAATTAATAACAAGGTGAGTGGCACAACAATCGACAGACGTTGACTCGCCGACTGCAATTGCTCAAATGAGCCACCGTAGTCTAACCAGTAACCTGCTGGTAATTGCACATCACGCTGAATGCGTTGCTTGGCCTCAGCAACAAAGGAACCCAAATCCCTGCCCCGTATATTGGCGGTAACCACAATTCGTCGCTTGGCATTTTCCCGACTAATTTGATTTGGAGCCGGTGCGATGTCAAGTGTAGCTATTTCTGATAATGGCACATAACCGCCATTAGCTAAAGGCACCGGCAATGTTGCTAAACCCGCTACATTACGTCTTATCGTTTCAGGAAGCCGCACGATTAAATTAAACCGTCGATCACCTTCATAGATTACGCCAGCTGTTTCACCGCCAATAGCAGCAGCCACTAAATCTTGTAACGTTGACACGTTTAAACCATAACGAGACAGAACCATTCGTTTAGGGATGATCGACAGCATCGGTAAACCAGTAACTTGTTCAACTCGAATATCAGTTGCTCCAGACATCGAGGTTAACACTTTTTCAATGGCTTTGGCTGAGTTCAATAATTGCGTTAGATCATCACCAATAACTTTAATTCCCAAATCAGCTCGCACACCAGAAATTAATTCATTAAAACGCATTTCAATTGGTTGTGTTAGTTCATAATTATTTCCCGGTTGTCCTGCAACCGCTGCTGCAATTTCAACAGCGAGTTGCGCATGAGTCTGGTCGGGGTTAGGCCACTGCGAGCGGGGTTTTAACATCACAAAAGTATCCGCCACATTGGGTGGCATCGGATCATTGGCGATTTCAGGTGTACCAATTTTTGAAAACACGGTTTGTACTTGAGGAAACGTTTTTACCTGATCTTCCAATAATAATTGCATTGCAACAGCTTGCTCTAAACCGGTTCCCGGAATTCGTATCGCTTGCAATAAAATATCTTCTTCATTTAATTGCGGCACAAATTCAGAACCGAGACTCGAAGCTAACCAAGCGGATAAAATTACTAATAACAATGCGCCCGATAATACCCAAGCTTGTAATTTAATAGCATTGTTCAGTAATGGTTTATATAATGATTTTGAAGCAACAATAATTCGACTTTCTTTTTCACTAACCTCACCCGTCATAAAAACGGCAACGGCTGCGGGAACTAACGTTAACGAAAATAATAAAGCAGCCAATAACGCCATCACCACCGTTGCAGCCATTGGATGAAACATTTTTCCTTCAACTCCCGTTAAAGAAAATAATGGTATATAAACAACCGTAATAATGATCACGCCAAACAAACTAGGACGAATTACTTCATTACTCGCTTCAAATACAATATTTAAGCGATGTTTAATATCCAATTTAGTCGTATTCGCATTTTCGTGTTGTGCTTGAGCAAGTCGGCGAATAGCATTTTCAACAATAATAACCGCACCATCCACAATCAAACCAAAATCCAATGCGCCAAGGCTCATTAGATTTGCTGAAACTCCCGCCTGCACCATGCCTGCAATCGTTGCGAGCATGGCGAGCGGAATAACCGCAGCAGTAATTAACGCCGCACGAATATTACCAAGCAATAATAACAACACCGCAATAACCAGCAATGCACCTTCAATTAGATTTTTTTGTACCGTGGCAATGGCTTTATCAACCAATGTTGTTCTATCGTATACCGCTTCGAGTTTTATTCCATTTGGCATCGAGAGTTTTATTTGTTGAAGTTTTGTCGCAACCGCGCGTGACACTGCACGTGCATTTTCACCAACGAGCATCATAACACTGCCTAAAACAGTTTCTTTACCTTCACGGCTGGCGGCACCGGTTCGTAATTGTTTACCAATGGCAACCTCAGCCACATCGGATATTTTAATCGGCACACCATTTAAATTTTTAATAACCACTTGTTCGATATCGTCAATAGTGTGCAATTGCCCGGGGGAACGAACCAATAGCTGCTGACCATTACGTTCAATATAGCCCGCACCACGATTACTATTGTTATTTTTTAACGCAACAGAAATGTCATTAATAGAAATACTAAAACGCAACATTTGCAGTGGTTTAGGCGTAACGTGATATTGTTTATCATAACCACCAATAGTATTAATCTCTGTTACACCAGTCACTAACGCCAATTGAGGTTTAATAATCCAGTCTTGAATTTCGCGTAATGCGGTTGCATCATAAGCACGACCATTAGCTTGAGTTGCACCGGGCAACGCTTCGATGGTATACATAAAAATTTCACCGAGACCGGTTGAAATTGGCCCCATAACCGGTTCTAAACCAAGTGGTAATTTGCTTTTTATGGCGCTTAATCGCTCATTAATTAAATTACGAGCAAAATACAAATCCGTACCCTCTTCAAAAATCACCGTCACCTGTGATAAACCATAACGCGATAGTGAACGGGTACTTTCTAACTTTGGAATTCCGGCTAATGCCGTTTCTACCGGGAAGGTAATTCGCTGTTCTGTTTCTAATGGAGAATAACCAACGGCTTTAGTATTTATTTGAACTTGTACATTGGTAATATCAGGAACGGCATCTATCGGAAGTTTTTGATAACTCCAAAGACCAACCGCCATCAACACTAAACTCATTGATAACACTAGCCAACGACGCGCAATAGACAGACGCAAAATTGATTCAATCATAATTGTGTCCTCTTAATGGTCGTGTGATGCACCGGATTTTTCAAGATCCGCTTTTAGGAAATAACTATTATGTACAACGTATTGATCACCGCTATTCAGTCCATCAAGCACTTGGCTAAAACTATTATCAGCGATTCCCAGTTTCAACGGTCGAACTTCATAACGTTCACCCACTTGTATAAACACCGCCTGATTTTCTTGAATTGACTGCAACGCCCGGTTATCAACCAGTAACTCGACTTGTTGCTGTTTAACAACTATCTTCCCCTCCAGAAATAATCCCGGAGACCAAAGTCCATCACTGTTATCTAACAGTACACGGGCGAGTTTAAATGGTTGTCCGTTGTTTTCTGCTAACACATGTTTAATTGTTGATACTGCCTTTAGCTCACCGGAAAAAATAAACACTTCCTGCCCTGCTGAAACTTGAGATGTCTGACCGGGAAAAACTTTAAACTCAAGCCACAACTGGTTATAGTTAGCAATAGTGAGAAGCACTTGTTGTTGTGCTAGTTCACCGGGATTACCTTTTCGAGAAATGACCACACCGGATAACGGCGCTGTTAAGTTATAACGTTTCAAACTTTCACTGGATTCAATTTCAGCTAATTTGGTTCCAGCTACAACAGTATCACCAATATTAACCAATACCTTGGTAATCGTTCCGGGAAAGCGCGCACGAATATTGCTGACATTATTCGGATCGGCAACGGCTTTACCATACACCGTGATAGTTTGTTTTATTTTTCCCGAGCCCGCAATCATACTTTTTATTCCAGCTTTTGCAGCAATGTTTTTCGCAATTTTCACCCGACCTTCATAAGACTCAAAAGACCACCGATACTGTTGCTGATTTTTATTTAGAATAACATTGACATCAAATGAATGCGGTTCTTTAACAATTTCAGAATAATAATGATTAGCCGTGATACCCGCTTCATCTTGTTTAAAAAAGCTAACACGTTCAACCTTGCCATCAATACGAACAAGATCAACATTAAGATCAAATTTACCATCCTTAATGGGTTTACCATTTTGTGTTATCCAGGCTTGAAATTTTGATGCGTTCAGTTGTTCTAAAAATACAAGTTCAACACTAATAGCGCCATCCGTTAACAACGTACCACCATGAGCACCTTTTTTTTCATCATTATGATTTTCTGGCTCTGCGGCATGCTCCTCATTTGCGACAGCAAATTTTGAATAAGGAATAGTAACGCCAATCATTGCAAAAATAATGAGGGTTAGTAGAAATAATAAATATCGATTTATAATCATTGTGATAATCCTGGATATTCTGAAAGCGATTCATATTGTGATGCGAGCAATGGTGCTGCGGTTAATTGTTCAATATCGGCACCATAACGTAACGCTGCTGCTGCTGCGTCAATTAATGTGCGTCGTGCAGAGATTAATTCCTGTCGAGCGGTCAAATAATCAATGTAACTATAGCGACCACGTTGATAGGCTTGCTGTGTTTCTTTAAGTGCTTGCTCTAATGCAGGGATAATGCTGTTCTGTAGTTTGCGTAACGTAAAAATTGCCTGCTGTCGATTACTATAAGCATGAAACAATTGAGTGTGTAATTTTAATAACGTGATTTCTTTTTGTGTCGCAACTTCATCTCGCGCCACTGTAGCTGAAGCAATAACACCTTCACTACGGGATGCTGAAAACAATGGCATAGCAAAACCAGCCGTAACCGCTGTATCCATAGTATCCTGAAATTGCCTCAAACCAACAGACCAACGAATATTCGTACTCGCCTGTGTTTTAGCTAAACGCAGCTCAGCATTTCGTAATCGTTGTTCCGAAGCAAAAATTTGAATAGCCGGATTTTGTTTTACCTTATTATATAATTTATTAAACTCAACATCTTCATCAAACTGAAACAAGTTTCCACTCACCGTAGTAAAAGATGGGGTTTGCTCTCCCCATAAAGCAGCCAGTGCCACTTTAAAATAACCAAGCTGTTGTTTTTCTGATGATACCGTTAATCGCGTTTGTCCTGCGGCTGCCTGTGCGCGTTTCACCTCGGCTTCAGGTATTGCGCCAGCTCGAGATCGTTTATTCACTTCGAGTAAGGTATCCTCAGCCAGTTGCGTTGCTTCTTCAGCTAACAACACCCGACTCTGTGCGGCTAATACATCAATATAGCGTCGCGTAACCTCACCAAATAACTCAAGCGCTTGAATCTGGCGCTGCGCTTCAAATTTCGAATTGGCACTCTGCACCACATTAATGCGAGCCTGACGCTTCCCCCCTAATTCAATAACCGACGACAAAGAAACCGTTAATTCGCTGCTATCAAAATTAGTACGGCTACCGGAACCTGAAAAATTTTCGGCTTCTATCGAAAGATCATAAGCAGGATTTAAATTAACCGTTTGGTATTTACCACGAAGTACATCGTGTCGAAATTTAAATATTTTTAAACTCGGATTTTTTCCCAGAGTCTGATTTATCGCTGTCGCAAGTGACAATTCAGATTTTAATACCTCTGCTGTTACTGAAGTACATGGCAACAACAATACAAAACTACAATACAATGTCCAGGATCGATTTAAAAAATAAAACATGAGTATTAATCCTACAAAAAAACGTTATTAAGAAAATTGATTATTTAAACGCTATTAGCAAAAAGCACTAAAAGTTATGCCGACTGTATTAAAAAAACAATCATTGGTCAAAAATGACATTTTTAAAAGCCATTTTTACGCAAGTCGGTGCTTAGCTAATAAAAATAAGATTAAATTTAGGAGGACGTAAAAGTGGTGAATTAAAGTTATCGAATATTGAAAGATCATAGTCAACACTATGTTGCCCTATACTATTTAAAGACGAATTAAAACTGACTGAAGAAAGAGTGAAAAAATGACAACAAAAACAGGAGCTGCAATTACTGCAATCATCAACCAAAAAATTGGATTCATCCATACTGGCTTCATCATTGCTATTTTTAATATCAATGACATTACTGGGGAACCTGTTTTGCTCACTAAATGATGCCGCTAATGGATCAAACGCGTATATATCATCCAACGCTAATGCGGGTAGCCCTGCAATTACCAATATTAATAAATAGTGCAACCAGTTTCGGCGCATCACGATACCTCCAAATCAGCATTTGAGTGTAGCTTATCAGTAAGATTTTTAATAGTTGTTATGTTATATAATCAATTAAAAAGCAAATTTCTGAGTACACCTTTTTTTAAAGCTTTAGTTCTCGGCAAATAAATCATGCTCATTGGCATCGGTTATTTTTACAGTGATTAAATCACCGGGTTTTAGTCTCTCCGATATCGAATTAGTTGAGTCTAATTCATTATTATTTTCAATAAAAACGACACCATCAATTTCAGGTGCATCTGCAACACTTCTTGCAATGATGCTTTTACTACTCACTTCATCAATAATCACTGTTTGGCTCGTGCCTATTTTTTTCTGTAATTTAGCGCTACTGATTTCAGCTTGTAACATCATAAATCGATCTAAGCGTTCACGTTTTATTTCTTCTGGGACAGCAGCATTTATTTCATTTGCTTTGGCGCCATCAACGGCTGAATAACTAAAACAACCAACTCTATCTAGTTGTGCTTCTTGTAAAAACTCAAGTAACTGTTCAAAATCATTTTCCGTTTCCCCCGGAAAACCAACAATAAACGTGCTACGTAAATTAATATCAGGACAAATCGAACGCCACTTTAAAATGCGCTCCAACGTATTTTCACTACTGGCCGGTCGTTTCATGGCTTTTAAAACTGTCGGACTGGCATGTTGAAAAGGAATATCCAAATAAGGTAATAACTTTCCTTCTGCCATTAGCGGTATCACTTTATCAACATGCGGGTAAGGATAAACATAATGTAACCGAACCCAAATACCAAACTGCGCTAACGCTTGAACCAAATCCTGCATTGAGGTTTTTAACGGTTGGCCTTTCCAAAAATCGGCTTTATATTTTACATCTACGCCATAAGCACTGGTATCTTGTGAAATCACCAATAATTCTTTTACTCCGGCATTCGCTAGATTTTCTGCTTCGGTTAAAACCTCTGAAATAGGTCGGCTAACCAAATCGCCCCTAAGTGACGGGATAATGCAAAAGCTACAACGATGATTGCAACCTTCTGATATTTTTAAATAAGCATAATGGTTCGGTGTTAGTTTAATCCCCTGAGGCGGTATTAAACTGACAAACGGATGGTTATCCATTGGTAAATGCTGATGTACTGCCTGCATCACTTCATCTTTGGCATGTGGCCCGGTTACCGCTAATACTTGCGGAAATTTATCTTTGACGATACTACCTTTTGCACCAAGGCAGCCGGTTACAATAACTTTGCCATTTTCAGCTAATGCTTCCCCGATGGTCTCAATCGATTCTTCTACTGCAGCATCAATGAAACCACACGTGTTGATAACAACTAAATCAGCAGATTCATAACTCGGGCTAATAACATAACCTTCGGCTCGTAATTGTGTGATTATTTGTTCAGAATCAACTAATGCTTTAGGACATCCTAAACTAATAAATCCTACTTTTTTGCTATCACTCATCGTTCTTTTAAATCCTATCGATACGATTAAACTTTCATTGAAGTTTAGTATTATCTTTTACAAACACAAATGAAATAATAAACCCAAGTAACGCCATTAGTGTTGACAGTAAAAAGGTGTATTCATTTCCAATATTATCCCAACTCAAGCCGCTAACATAACTTCCCAGAGCGCCCCCAGCACCAAAACTTAAACTACTATACAATGCTTGCCCTTTACCTTGATGCCGTCCAGGAAAATAAATATGGATCAGATGAATTGCAGCAGCATGATAAATCCCAAATGTCGCAGCATGGAATAATTGAATAATAATGATGATATAAAACTGTTCAACATAAGCCGACAATAACGTCCAACGAATAATCGCAATAAATAAACTAAACAACATCAAGTGCCGTAAACTGAATTTTTTAAGCAGCTGGTTCATAAATATAAACACTACCACTTCAGCAGCAACACTTAATGCCCATAAGCCTCCAATGCTCGCCATACTATAGCCATGCTCTGCCATATAAGGTGTATAAAATACATAATATGCGCTATGACTAGCTTGCATTAAGAAACAGCTTAGCAATAATCCAACAACCGCCGGTCGTTTCAAAATGTCGATTAAAGGCTCATGATCTAACGCCAAATGACCAGCAGCCGACTCAGGTACAATTAAACTCATTAACCAGATGCTAATAAATAATACAATCAAAGAATACGGTACAATTGCAACCCCCCATCGTTCAATCGATAAACCAAGCAACCACACAGCAACGATGAATCCAATACTACCCCATAAACGGATACTGCTATATTGATTTACTTTTTTACCCAGATGAGAAAATGTTGTTGCTTCAAATTGCGGTAATGTCGCATTCCAAAAAAAACTGTATACCAACATGACCAAAGCAATCCACCAATAGCTAGTCACAAACAAAATAGCAACAAAGCTGAGGATTGCACATAACGATCCCAATCGCACAATCGCCATACGCTTGCCAGTATGATCGGCTATCCAACCCCAGATATTAGGAGAAACTATTTTGGTCAGCATTAATATCGCGACTAACTCGCCAATTGAACGCGCATCAAGCCCTAAAGAAAATAAATAGGCACTCCAATACGGAAGCATTGCTCCAAGACTGGCGAAATAAAACAAATAAAAACCTGACAGCCTCCAATACGGTACAGCTATAGTTGCACTGTTCACTGTCTAAATTTTACTTTAAGATTTGCCAGCCGGTACAATTGGAGTCTCTGATTTTACATCCATATTTTGTCCCCGGTGACGTAACATATGATCTAAAAGGGTAATCGCTAACATGGCTTCAGCAATCGGTGTCGCACGGATACCAACGCAAGGATCATGACGACCTTTGGTTACAACCTCAATGGCTTCGCCTTGTTTGTTAATACTGCGCCCCGGTAATCGTAGGCTCGATGTTGGTTTTAATGCAATGCTGACAATTATATCCTGTCCTGATGATATGCCGCCCAAAACGCCACCGCTATGATTACTTAAAAACCCATCAACTGTAATCTCATCTCGATGTTCAGTGCCTTTTTGTGTAATGCAATCAAACCCCGCTCCGATTTCAACACCTTTCACCGCATTAATACTCATCATTGCATGAGCAATATCAGCATCCAAACGATCAAATATCGGCTCACCTAATCCTGGAGGTACACCTTTGGCAACAACATTTATTCTGGCTCCAATGGAATTGCCTTCTTTGCGTAAAGCATCCATGTAATTTTCAAGTTCGGTAATTTTATTAGCATCAGGAAAGAAAAATGCGTTTTCTTCAACGTGTGCCCAATCAAAACTATCAAACGTAATTGGCCCTAGTTGCGCCATGTAACCTTGAATTGTTATATTATATCGATCAAATAAATATTTTTTTGCTACGGCTCCAGCAGCGACACGCATTGCAGTTTCTCGAGCAGAAGAACGCCCACCGCCACGATAATCACGCAAACCAAATTTTTGTTGATAAGTATAGTCGGCATGCCCCGGTCGAAACGTATTAGCGATATTAGAGTAATCTTTCGAGCGTTGATCAACATTTTCTATCATTAAAGCAATTGGTGTACCGGTTGTAACACCTTCAAATACGCCAGACAAAATTTTAACCAAATCCGGTTCACGCCGTTGCGTGGTATGTCGAGTCTTACCGGGGCGACGGCGCTCAAGATCAGCTTGCAAATCGTCTTCCGTTAACGTCAATCCCGGTGGACAACCATCGATAGTACAACCAATTGCCAGTCCATGACTTTCACCATAACTTGTAACGGTAAATAACTTACCAATTGTATTTCCAGACATAATTTACTGTTTTTCCGTGACTAATATATGAACAAATCACATATTTTAAAACTCAATCAAGTGTAATATTTGCCTAAAAGGCTAATTAATTCAATAAAATCAAATAATAACCTAGGATGAATCGCTCTAGGCCGATACACTATGTGCTATGTTAAGGATGGTAGATTAGTTATTACGACTTAAAACTAACATGTAACAAGTCATTGATTTTAAAGTGTGTATACACAAAATACAACAAAGGTTTGAAAAAATTGGGAAGCCAAATCAATAAAACAATAACGACTCACAGCCTTGCATTTGCAATTATATTAGTCCTAATGGCCATTTTAACGACGACCGCGCTAAACCGTATCCAACAAGATTTAACTAATATCGATGTAATCGTCAATGATAATAATACCAAAACCCAATTAGTTAATAATATGCGCAGAGCCTCACGTGATCGAACAGCGGCATTAATGCGCATGGTTATCGAGACCGAACCTTTTATCCGCGACGAAGCATTCATGGAATTTAACCAACGCGCAGGTTATTTTGTTTCAGCTCGTAGAAAGTTGATCAACATGGATTTATCCGATGATGAATTACGCTTGTTAAATCGGCAAGCCAAATTAACAACTAGAGAGCTTGTACCACTGCAACGCAAAATTACAGATTTAGCTTTTCTAGAAAAAAACAAACCTGCCTTGGATTTATTATTATATCAATCCATACCAATGCAAAATAAAGTATTTGACCTCTTAACCCAGCTACAACAAATTCAAGAAAAGTCTGGTGCAAAGTTTGTTCATGACGCAAAACAAGGATTTAATACTACCCGTAAAAAAATTCTATCCTTAGCATTATCTATTTTGATTATTATTTTGGTTGTTGCCATTTTATTAATTCGCCGCACTGTAATTTCTGAGAGAAATTTAAACAAAGAAAAAGAACGCGCCATAGTAACCTTGTATTCAATTGGCGAAGGCGTTATCACTACGGATGTTAATGGTAATGTAGAATCATTAAACAGTGTTGCTGAAATTCTAACAGGTTGGAAATTTATCAACGCTAAATTTATGCCAATACACAAAATTTGTCGTTTTTTTCGAGATAATGACCATAAACAAATCGAAAACCCTGTCATTCAATCGCTTAAAAAATCACAAGTAATTATTTCAAATTCCCATAGTTTATTGATGCGTGGAGATGGCAACGAGTTCGCTATAGAATACACCGCATCGCCTATATTTGAAAATAATAAAATAAGTGGTTCAGTATTAGTTTTTCGAGACGTTACCGAAATGCGCGCGCTATCAAATCAGTTAAGTTATCAAGCGACACATGATTCATTAACCAGTTTAATTAATCGACGAGAATTTGAAAAAAGATTAGAACAAGCTATAAACAGCGCAGCCACCGAAGACGATCATCACATATTATGTTATTTGGATTTAGATCAATTTAAAGTTGTTAATGACACCTGTGGACATATAGCCGGTGATGAATTATTAAAACTAATCGCGGTGACATTACGTGGGCAAGTTAGAGAAAGCGATCTCATCGCACGGTTAGGTGGCGACGAATTTGGTATTTTATTAAAAAACTGTAACCTCGAAAAAGCTAAAATAATTATTCACACAACGAGAAAAGCCATTAATGACATTCGTTTTGTGTGGGACGATAAATCTTTTAACATCGGTCTTAGTGTTGGTATTGTAAGAATAAACAAACACAGCGGTAATTTGTATAATGTTCTAAGTGCCGCCGACACTTCTTGTTATGTTGCAAAAGATGAAGGTCGGAATCGATTTCATGTTTATGAATTTAATGATGACACATTAATCAAACGTCAAGGTGAAATGCAATGGGTTCATAAAATCAATTATGCCCTAGAAAATAATAGATTCATTCTCTATTTTCAAACTATTGAATCATTACACCCAGGTAACAAAACCTCTCATATAGAAATTTTAATCCGAATGTTAAACGATGAAGGGAAAGTCATTCCACCGATGGCATTCATTCCTGCCGCTGAACGTTACGATTTAATGACAACCATAGATCGATGGGTTGTTGCAAACACACTAAGGTATTTTAATTCAAGTAACAAACAAGATATTGCTTTAATAGCAATTAATATCTCAGCGCAATCACTAAGTGATGATCACTTTCTTGAATTTATTACATCTGAAATAGAAAAAAATAATATTAATCCAAGTCAACTATGTTTCGAAATTACCGAAACCAGCGCCATCATTAACTTAGCTCGAGCAATGGATTTCATCTCCTCACTAAAAGATATTGGCTGTAAATTTGCGTTAGATGATTTTGGTAGTGGTTTAAGTTCATTTGCCTATCTTAAAAACCTACCCGTAGATTATTTAAAAATTGATGGTGGCTTCATCCGTGACATTATCGAAGACCCAATGGACTTAGCATTTGTTGAATCGATTAATCAAATTGGGCATGTTATGGGTATACAGACAATTGCAGAATTTGTAGAAAACGATCGTATCTTTGAATTATTAAAGAAAATTGGTATCGATTATGTACAAGGCTATAGTTTAAGCCAACCCAAACCGCTCACCGAGTTTTCTCGAGAAGTGAATAACCAACTTGAATCAGAAGTTGTTTAGTCTATTACCTAATATATCTTAAATTAACCTGATTCAAATAAGGAAAACACATCATTTACGTATAATTTTAGTGGAAATCCAAAGTTTAACCAATCGATTTTGACTAATAAATGCAACAAATGTTTATTACATGCAGTTCTAACGCTATTTTGTAATACCTAAAATATTTTCACCGTTTTTTTCTTTGCAAACCTAAAGCAAAATTAATAAACACTCAAAATTAAATTTTCATCTCGATTACTCTAACGCGCAAAGATTTATTTTGTGGTTATAAAATAAAGCTCAATAAATATATACGGTAATAACAATGATTTAAAGTCCCCGTAATACATGCCGATAAATTATAACAAGAAAAAGTCTATTTTTATCATTACAGTTTTTAACAATAGTTTTTGTAAGTATTTAACATTTAAGCATAATTTACAGCATATTCAATGAATAAAACACTTACAACTCACAGCATGGCTTTTACTGTTATCTTGTTTCTGATGGCGGTATTAACCGCCATAGCATTAGATCAAATTCAGAAAGACTTAGATAATATTGATCTTATAGTCAATCAAAACAATGCAAAAACATTACTGGTTAATGATATGCGTACTGCAGCGCGAGATCGAACAGTTGCACTAATGCGTATGGCCATGGAAAAAGATCCGTTTAATCGTGATGATGATTATATGGACTTCAACAAATACGGCAATAGTTTTTTAGCTGCAAGAAAAAAATTAATGAGCATGGATTTATCCATTAAAGAATTAGAACTGTTAAACCTACAAGGTGTGTTAATAGCAAAAGAAATGTTACCACTACAACGAAAAGTCACTGAATATGCCTATCTGGAAGAAACAGAAAAAGCACACAAGTTATTACTGTATCATGCCATCCCCAAACAAAATACTGTATTTGAACTCATAACGGATTTACAACGAATACAAGAACAAGCTGCTGATAAATTTGTCGCAAATGCAAAAAAAGCTTATAAAATTACACAACGCAACATTTTAATATTAGCTTTTATTATATTTATAAGCATCATTGTTGTAGCAACACTATTAATCCGCCGAACAATAAAATCAGAAAATAATTTAAACAGAGAAAAAGATCGTGCAGTAGTAACATTATATTCAATCGGTGATGGCGTGATTACTACTGATGTACATTCAAAAATCGAATCACTTAACAGCGCGGCTGAAATCTTAACCGGATGGGATTTCATAAAAGCCAAGGAAAAAAATATAAACGACATATGTCGATTTATACACGATAGCAATTATAAAGAAATTGAAAACCCCGTCGATAAAACCTTAATACAATCAGTAGTCATACATTCTAATTCTCATGATTTATTTATGCGAAACAATGGTACTGAGTTTGCCGTTGAATACACCGCATCACCAATATTTGATACCAACAATCAAATAACCGGATCGGTATTGGTTTTTCGTGATGTAACCGAAATGCGAGCATTATCCAATAGGTTAAGTTATCAAGCCACGCATGATGCTTTAACGGGCTTAATCAATCGTCACGAATTTGAAAAACGTTTAGAACAAACAATTGTAGATTCTACACGCAGTGATGAGCATCATATTTTATGTTACTTAGACTTAGATCAATTTAAAGTTGTTAATGACACCTGTGGCCATGTTGCAGGCGATGAATTATTAAAATTAATAGCTAGTACTTTACGCGAATATATACGAGACAGTGATCTCATTGCCAGACTGGGTGGTGATGAATTTGGAATTTTATTAAAAAACTGTCATTTTAAAAAGGCCAAAGACATTATTAAAAAAACCAAAAAAGCCATTAATGATCTTAGATTTGTATGGGACGACAAATCATTTAATATTGGCCTTAGTATTGGCGTAGTAAGAATCAACAAACACAGTGGTAATATATCTAAAATATTAAGTGCTGCTGATACTTCTTGCTATATAGCTAAAGACGAAGGCAGAAATCGATTCCACGTTTACGAAAATGATGATGACACATTAATTAAACGTCAAGGCGAAATGCAATGGGTTCACAGAATAAATAAAGCTTTAGAAAATGATAATTTTATACTATTTTTTCAGACGATAGAACAATTACAAAGTACTAATTCATTTCACTTAGAAATTTTAATCCGTCTACAAAATGAAGATGGTAAAATTGTACCACCAATGGCATTTATCCCTGCAGCTGAACGTTATGATTTAATGACCGCTATCGATCGTTGGGTTATATCAAACACATTAAAAAGCTTTAAGGTTTTGGATAACGATTTTAATGGCATTATCGCCATGAATACTTCAGCTCAGTCTTTAAGTGATGACAAATTTTTGGATTTCATTACAACAGAAATTAATAAAAACAGTATCGATCCATCCAAACTATGTTTTGAAATTACTGAAACCAGCGCAATAACAAATTTATCACTCGCAATGGATTTTTTTGCTTCATTAAAAAAAATCGGTTGCAAATTTGCACTGGATGATTTTGGTAGCGGATTAAGTTCTTTTGCTTACCTAAAAAATATGCCTGTCGATTACTTAAAAATTGATGGCAGTTTTATTCGTGATATTGTTGATGATCCAATTGATTTAGCATTTGTAGAATCGATTAACCAAATTGGTCGTGTAATGGGAATAAAAACTATTGCCGAATATGTGGAAAACGAACAAATATATAATTTAATAAAGAAAATAGGTATTGATTACGGCCAAGGATACCACATAGCCCGTCCAGAGCCACTATCGAAATTTTTTGAACAATTTTTAAATCCTAATTAACTTTGTTCAAAACCATTTCGATGAGTATCATTAATTCGCATAAATAACGACTTACATGGCAGCATGAAATCATTTTGAGCATTAACAATATTCATCAATGGTAAATCTTCATCTTTAAATTCGTAATTATCTGTTTTGATATCAGATAATAATTTAGTTACTTCTTTTTCTAATTCACCAATAAAACTAAGTACCGCGCCCATATCGTCCATGTCATATTCTGCTGACATTTTTAAATCAATGACATCATCTAGTGCTGATTGTACAAGATATATATACGCTTCTTTGTTATTTGGTCGTTTCATAACTCACTCTTATTAATTTAATTACTAACTTTTAACTTTATAATATAGTTTAACATTTTTCACGGAATAAATGACTATGCTTTTGAACTTCTTTTGCATTTAATAAAAATACACCATCACCACCATATTCAAATTCCAACCAAGTAAAAGGCACTTGAGGAAACATTTTATCGAGTTCAGTCGCACTATTACCAACCTCAACGATAATAATACCATTATCGGTTAAATAAGAGCCAGCCTCAGCCAACATAGGTATGACTATATCAAGCCCGATATTTCCCGCTTCAAGACCCAATTTCGGTTCAGCCAAAAATTCATCTTGTAAATTTAACATGTCAAACGCATCAACATAAGGAGGATTACTAATAATAACATCATACTTAAATTCTTCAATCTGTTCAAAAATATCGGATTTTAATAATGACACTTGATTAAATAATTCATAATTATCGATATTTTTTTTAGCTACCTCTAATGCATCCACAGAAATGTCACTCGCATGTACTTTTACATCAGGCATTGTTAATGCAATTGCAATGGCTATACAACCACTACCCGTGCATAAATCAAGTACAGTTCTGGTTTTATTTCCCCAACTAACCCAGGGGGAAAATTTATCATCGATTAATTCAGCCAATGGTGAACGTGGCACTAAAACTCGTTCATCAACATAAAACTGATATCCTGCAAACCAAGCTTCATTTGTTATATAAGCAGCAGGTATTTTTTTATCGACTCGAGTTTTAAATAAGGTAAATATTTTATCTTTTTGAGAATCTGACAAAACTAATTCTATGTCAGGCTCAGATATAATCGGAGAACAACCAAGAGCAAAACTGACCAAATAGGCAGCTTCATCAATTGCAGTAGCCGTCCCATGACCAAAGTATAAGCCAGCTTGTTCAAAACAATTTGCACCTGTCTCAACAGCAGTGCGAACCGTATCAAGCTTTAGTGTTAACTTGAAATCTGAATCGTTATTTTCTAGCATGGCTTATAAGTTAAATGAAACTTTAGTTGATGTTGCTAACTTACGGTCTATAGTAGGCCACTCTAATAATCTAAGACAAGTTGGTATTGCAGGAAACACTGCATTTAAACAATCTGCTATTGCCGATGGTTTGCCCGGCAGATTAACAATTAACGTTCGGTTACGTATGCCTGCAGTTTGTCTTGATAAAATTGCAGTCGATACAATTTTTAATGATTCTGCTCGCATTAATTCACCAAACCCTGGCAGTAATGTATTACAAACAGCAGTCGTGGCTTCAGGAGTAACATCACGCACTGCGGGGCCAGTGCCGCCAGTTGTAATAATCAAACAACAATTGTCATCATCACTCATTAATTTAAGCTCTTGTTCAATAAGGTTTTGATCATCTGAAATAATTCGTTTTACAGCAGTCCAATTAGAACTAATATTGTCAGATAACCATTGATGCATTGCCGGTCCTCCTAGATCTTCATATTCGCCCCTGCTTGCTCGATCGGAGATTGTTAACATTCCAATTTTGACATCAATCATATACTGCTCCCATAATATAAAATCACAAGTATATTACTTGACGTTTCGCACCCCAATTACCGGGTTTAGCATCAAATATACCAGAACAGAGTGTACCACAATTCTTGCAATGCCCAGTATAATCTAGTTGCCAATCATCCAAAACATACCAATCACGAGCAATTACACAAGAATTACACCGATGGCAATAAGTACTTGCTCCATCTAAATCATGTACATTACCTGTATAAACGTACCGAAGTCCTTGAGCCAACGCAATTTCTCTGGCTTTACGTAAAGTTGCTATTGATGTAATTGGATGATTTTTCATTTTCCAATCGGGATGAAATGCAGAAAAATGTAATGGCACATCAACCCCCAAGTTATCCGCAATCCAACTAGTCATTTCTTCAATTTCTGCACTGGAATCATTTTCCCCAGAAATTAATAATGTGGTTATTTCTAACCATGTCGAAGTATGGTGTTTTATGTATACCAGACTATCGAGAATATTATTCAAATGAGAACCGGTTATTTTAAAATAAAATTTTTCACTAAATGCCTTTAAATCAACATTTACCGCATCTATATGATGAAAAAAATCTAACCTCGGTTTTTCACAAATATAAGCTGCCGTTACAGCAATTGCTTTAATACCTTGTTCATGACATGCCTGTGCAACATCAATCGCATATTCCATAAAGATAACAGGATCATTATATGTGAAGGCAACACTCTTACATAAATGGTTCTTTGCGACACTAGCAATTCGCTCTGGAGTTGCAGAAACGGCAAGCGTGTCCATTTCTCTCGATTTACTAATATCCCAATTTTGACAAAACTTACAAGCAAGATTACAGCCAGCCGTTCCAAATGATAAAACAGATGTTCCCGGAAAATAATGGTTTAATGGTTTTTTTTCAACTGGATCAATACAAAACCCACTTGATTTACCATAAGTTGTCAGCACCATCGTATCACCTTGTCTAGCGCGAACAAAGCAAAGCCCTTGTTGACCTTCTTTTAATTTACACGTTCGAGGACAAAGATCACACTGTATCTGGCCATCGTTTAAAAAATGCCAATATTTAACCTTAACTGTATTATTATCAGATAACATCACATTTTATTTTTTGAACTAGACTAACTATACTTTGTAGTATATACGGATTATCATACTTTTTTAGGTTGCGGTTTATTATGTCAGTTTCACACAGAAATGCTGCGGTAGCAGGACAGTTTTATTCAAATGATCCAGTTACGTTACAATTAGATATTAATCAATATCTTAATAACGCATCAAATATTTCAAACTCACTTTTCACAGTATCCAAAGCATATATTGTGCCGCATGCAGGTTATATTTACTCTGGTGACATTGCCGCAAGTGCTTATTATCAACTAAAAACTCGCTCTAAAATAATTACCACTGTTATACTGCTTGGTCCGGCTCACCAAGTACCTTTTAAGGGAATAGCTTACTCCTGTGCAAATTATTTTAATACTCCACTCGGTTCGATTTCCGTCAATAAGTCGTTAATTAACAAAATCAAACACCTTAATTATATAGTGTGCAACGACGAAGCTCATGAGCAAGAACACAGCTTAGAAGTACAACTGCCTTTTTTACAAACAGTATTAAACAATTTTACTATTGTGCCTTTGGTCATTGGCGACTCTAATTCACAAGAGGTTGCAACATTATTAGAACAACTTTGGGGTAATGAAGAAACTATAATTATAATTAGTTCTGATTTAAGTCATTTTAATACTTACGAAGTTGCCCAAAAACTAGACAAAAATACCAGCAAAGCTATATCATTGTTACAACCAGAAAAAATTCATTACAAACATGCATGTGGCAGCACCCCCGTAAATGGTCTATTAGAAATAGCTAAAAAGAAAAAACTAAAAGTATCAATACTCGATGTTCGTAATTCTGGAGATACTGCTGGTGATAAAAGTCGTGTTGTCGGTTATGGCTCATACTCATTTTCTGAAACAACTTGAAATAATATGTTTAGCAATGACGATAAAACTCAGTTATTAATGCAAGCCAAAACTTCAATTCAATATGGATTAGAGTATTGTTCATGCAAAAAAATTACTAACTTGGATTTCCCTGAAAGCCTATCTAAAATTCAGGCTTGCTTTGTCACGTTACATATCAACAACAATTTACGCGGTTGCATAGGTTCTTTAAATGCAACACAACCATTAATAATCGATCTAAACAATAATGCTTATGCCGCAGCCTTCGAGGATCCTCGGTTTCCTAAATTAACAAAGCTTGAGTTTAATAAAACTAATATCGACATTTCAGTTTTATCTACTTCAGAAGAAATGAATATTATAAATGAATTAGATTTATTATCACAATTACGTATTGGAGTTGACGGTTTAATACTTGAATATCAACATCATCGGGCAACATACCTTCCCTCAGTATGGGAATCACTAACTACTCCTGGCTTGTTTTTAAACTCCCTAAAAGAAAAAGCAGGATTAAAATCTACATTTTGGTCAGGTGAGATTAAATGTTATCGTTATACTACTGAAATCATAAAAAACTGATGCTTTTACTTGCATTTCCCAATAGAATTTTTAGCACATTTTCGACCATCAACCCAAATAGCATTGGATAAATTAGCTCCAGAAAAATTAATATTATGTAACCGAGAGCCCGTTAAATTAATATATTGTAAATCACCATTGACGAAACTCACATTAGAAAGATCACTGTTTTGAATAATTGTTCCTATTAAAGTAGCATTACTATAATTTACATTATTTAATTTAGATAAACTCATTTCAGTGTATGAAAAGTTTGCATTGGAAAAATTGACATTGGAAATAACTGCTCCTGTTAAAACTGCACTATTCAACAAGGCACTTGTCATATCAACTTTATTTAATCTCACTCCCACTTTTTGACAATGAGTCCAATTAGTTTTAGGTTGAGGATTTGCACCACAATTTGCAACACTAACAACATTATCAGGCATAAACTGGAAAGAGAAAAAAGCGATTGTTCCAACGATAACAATAACCAGCAATATCTGCCAATAAGAATTGCTTAACTTACTTTTTTCTGTTGCATTTCCCAATATATCGTATCTGTTAGGTTCTTTGCTTTTAGCGTTCCTACGTTCTTCATCAGGTTGAACCGTATTTAAGCCTCGCCGTTCATCAGCCCATCGTTTCTTTGAGGCTAATTTTTGTTGTGCTGTTTCATCATATTTTGCTGATATTAATATTTCTGGTATTAAATGTGGAATTGAACTGATTTTTTTCCATTCAACTTTATCAAGACTAACTTCATCGCTAATAATAAAACGACCAAGTAGTAGGTATTGTTCTATTTGACCAGAAGGAAATGGCCCCTTAGCAGGACCATTTTTTCGACGTATAAACCAATTATTTATTTGTGACATTTTTTTCTCGTGCATATATATGTAACAATTTAGACTAAAATATACTGAATATCATCGATTATTGATTAATCCTTTTTATATAAGATACTTATCGGCAGCTAATGTGGAAATAAAAGGTCCAAATTTAAATACTTACCCAGCTACGTCAACCTCAGTTGCTCGTGATATAAGACAATTACATCAAGGTCAAATTATTAAAGCGTTAGTGACTGAAATAAATAACAATAAAACGGTATTCGATCTTATTGAACCTAAATTAACAATACAATTAGAAGCAACTGGCAAATCAAGCTTTAAATTAGGTCAATTAGTTTCTTTTAAGGTCATTAGCGCTGAACCACCACTGTCACTCAATGTCTTAACTACGAATACCAATATTCAAAAGAATCCGCAGTCAATCACCAATGCTGCGCTCAGGATGATACTACCGAAACAACCATCAATGAATCAATTGCTATCAAACTTGGAATACCTCAGTAATCCAAAACCTAAATTAAATGAACTTTTTCCTCAACAAATATTAGATTTGAGTCGCGCTGCATTTCAACGATTATCGAATATCAATGATATTAAAACAGCCAATGGTATAAAATCTGCACTAGAAAACTCAGGATTATTTTTAGAGCAACAACTAAAAAATTCAGTTTTGGGTAAAAATAATTCAATCACAACTGATACTCGTATTGCATTATTAAGGCTTGCAGAATCTATACGTTCAAATATTAAAGAATCAGAAGTTATATTAAATAAAACAACCATAAATAAAGAAAGATTAAACAATAGCAATAGTCAACATAATTCTAATGAAAATACCAAAAATCAATATTTAAATAAAAACTACCAACACTGGAATACAAAATATCATGATTTAAACCTAACAAATCTAAAGCGACTTGCAACTAACCTGCCATTAATTCAACATCCTAATAGCGCTTTACACGAGTTATTACGCAATATTGAAAGTAGTTTGGCAAAAATACAATACAATCAATTACAACATTTTGTAACCGATGAACAATCTAAAACAAATTGGTTTTTTGATGTCCCCATAAGACGAGAAGATGGTTCTGATATATTTCATTTTGCCTTCTCACAAGAAGCACAGAAAAATGACAAAAATAGTCAAAACGAATGGTCTGTTGTATTATCATTTAATTTAGAAAAACTAGGCGATGTTAATATTCAAATTTATTTGCGAAACAGCAAAATTGGTGCAACAGTTTGGGCTAAAAACAATAATACTTATGAATTATTTAAAAACCATTTAACAGCTCTAAAGCTGCAAATGGAAAAATCAGGCATTGAAGTTTCAAATATACGTTGCAATAAAGGAGAACTGCAGCAATCAAGCCCAACTAAAAATCAAAACATATTAGATGAAGAAGTTTAATGAATAAACCTAAACAGCCCAAAGTTGCAGTAGCTTTACATTACAACCAAGTAGATGCTCCAACAATATCCGCTAAAGGTGTTGGTGATATTGCAGATATGATATTAAAAATTGCTGAGGAAAATAACATACCGTTACACGAAGACAAAGATCTAGTAACGCTACTATCCAAACTTGAACTTGGCGATGAAATACCCGAAATATTATATCGTGCAATTGCCGAAATAATTTCTTTCGCCTACATGCTTACTGGAAAAGTACCCGATAATTTTAATCATTAACTTTTTCCATTGTACATATCTTTTTTTCCAATACTTTCAATACGGTGTAACAAACTAACCAAATCAGCCTCTCCTTGACTTAAACCACAAGAGTCGATCAGTTCATTTACTTCAACACCTTTTTGTACAAGGTGAATTGCGTGTTCATAAGACACTTCATTATTATGTGAATACTTGGTTATCTTATTAACATTATCCCCTTTATTAGTTTGGTTTCGTTCCACTTGTAACACTCGTTCACCAACGCCTAAAGCAGCGGAAGTTAAAGCCCGTAGATCACGTTTTAATTCAGAGATATCGTGATTATCGCGCAGCCGTTGTTTTCTATATTTAATAATAAACGATAATAACAAACCAATAAAAATCAAACTTACGGCTTGTAAAAGTATAATAAAATTAAAATCAGTAAAAAACGTTTCTAAAAAATACATATTATCACCTATTAATTATAAATATATTAAGCATATTCATCAATATGGTTAACATCATTATCATCTTCATTTTCTTTATCAGATTTAGAACGTTTTTTATTTTTGTTATTTTTAAAATTATTTTTTGATAAATTCTTAATTGGCGTAGCTGACCGAGGTTGAGTAACACCAGCTAATTTACTCATGTCTGCCATGGTTATTGAACTCTTAAATTATAATGAAGACATTTCATCCCATTCTTCTTCCGTTAGTAACTTATCAACGTCAACCAAAATTAATAACTGTTCGCCCTGACTGCTGACGCCTTGAATATATTTAGAACTCTCATCATTGCCAACATTAGGTGTCGTTTCTATGTCTGATTTTTTTAAATCAACAACTTCAGCAACACTATCAACTAAAATACCAATAACTTGATTCTCAGACTCAATAATAACAATGCGTGTTGAATCATCAGATTCTTTTTCAATCAAACCAAATCGAGTGCGTGTATCAATAACAGTAACAACATTTCCCCGTAAGTTAATGATACCAAGAACATAATGAGGCGCTCCTGGTACAGGAGCGATATCGGTGATACGTAACACTTCTTGAACACTCATTACATTAATGCCATACTTTTCATTATCGAGATAAAAAGTTACCCATTGTGTTACTAAGTCATTTTCACTTTCAGCCGCTTGGTTCATCACCATTCTCCTAAGGAAATAAAAAGGCCAAATGGTCAAAAGTCTGGCACTTTTGGTTCTATTCAGATATATCCTGCATTAAATATGCCAAAATTCCATTTTTTGACATTAAACTAGAGTTTTTATGTGCTAACTATGATCGGAATTCAGTAGTTTTGACAATTCCTTGGTATCTAATAATGCGCACATATGCTCAACCACGGTACCAGCTAACCACGCCCGTTTAGTTGACGATTTACGCCACTTAATTTGATCCGGTTCGATTATTATCACATCATCTACCGCATCACAGGCTAAGCCCCATTCAAAATCATTAATAAAAACTATCCGTTGAAGCCGTTCATTTTTATTAGACGTCACTAAAGTTGCAACTCTATCTTGAGGAAAAACTATTTGAGCAATATCAATTATAGGTATATTTTTTTCTAGATGCTTGGTAATTCCCAAATACGAATCTTTATGTCCAGGCATAACAGTGATATTTTCCGGCCAAGTAATAACCCCACTTAATTCAACTAATGGTACAGCTAAAGTCAACCCTGCTGTTTTAAACATCATAATTTGAAAAGCCTCACCTTTAACTCGAGCATCATTAACTATTGAGGATGATTCCTTTTCACTAACATTTTGTTGATTTGTTTTTTCTGTAATTTCGATTACAGTACTTGGTATATTTGGTAAATATAGCGTTTCCTCAGTGGTAATTATATTAGTAATATCAGGTTGCTTTTGGTACTCTAAATCCTGTTTTTTTGGTTCCTGTTGAAGAAGTTCTCCCTCAGAAAGTAACGAACTAAAAAATTCAGACAGCGCCTGTTTTTCATTTGTTAAATTAATATCATTATTTCCCATTAGAATTCACTAGTTTTAAAGCAGGTGTTGTAATATTTCCCATAAACTCCCGTAACTTTTCATAAGCAATCGTACCTCTTGATGAAGGTAACATTATAGGCAGTGGTAAGCCTCGTTCACTTGCTTCACGAAATTTTGTATCAATCGGTATCACACCATCCCAAACAGTATCACCATATTTTTTTCTTAACGCCCTTAATGTTTGAATCGCTGCACGTGTACGTCGATCAAACATCGTCGGTATTATTAAATTTGACAATTCTTTTTTTTGCGCAATTGTTATCATCTTAAGTGTTGTCACCATACGTTCCAAACCTTTAAGTGCAAGGAATTCAGTTTGAACTGGAATCAATAAAAACTCACATGCTGCTAAAGCATTAACCATTAAAATTCCAAGTAGTGGCGGACAATCAAGTAACACATAATCAAAATCATGTTTAACCGAATTAAGTGCGTTCTTTAACACTAAACCTTTACCTTGGTGTTTACCAAGTTGTCTATCCAAAGTAGCTAAAGCTGTCGAAGCAGGTAATAGCTTAATATTTGAAACTTCTGTATCCAAAATTATATTTGAAATATCGTTGCCACTATCATCAAATAATTTATACACACTGTTTTCAATGCTATCTGGGTCGTTTCCAAAATAGGATGTCACTGAACCATGCGGATCAAGATCCACAATTAATACTCGTTTATTTTCTTTTTCAAACACACCAGCTAAGCTAACAACTGTTGTTGTTTTACCCACACCACCTTTTTGATTTGCTATTGACCAAATTTTCATATATTAATTAGAACCAGAAGTCTATTACACGCAAAAATTAATGTATTACATTGATGACTGCTACTTTAATTTTGGTTTGATTTTGGTAACTTATCCAGTGAATGATCACTTTCTTTAGTGTTTCTTATCACAACATTTACACGTCTATTTTTCTTTCTACCATTATTCGTTTTATTACTAGCGACAGGTCTAAATTCACCAAAACCAATAGCCATTAAACGCTTAGGTTGAACCCCTGAATTTGCAAACAAATTGACCACACGTGCCGCTCTAGCCGCTGACAGTTCCCAATTTGTAGGATAGAAGACATTATGTATTGGTATATTATCAGTATGCCCTTCAACTTCTATCGAGTTTTTTAAAGGTGCTAAAATTCTTGCTAATTTTTGCAAAATTGGTATCGCATCAATTTCAAGGTTTGAACTACCACTGGTGTAAATAATATTTGCATCCATTTCAACAGATATACCATTTTCAGTTTTTGTTACTTTAACGGATTTATCCTTTATTAAGTTTTTTAGACTTTTATTTAGAGCTCTTTCAATTTTATCTAATTCCTTCTCTCTGTTTGATTTAATTGGTTTTAACTCAATCAGTGATATTTCATTCTTTTGTGTAACTTGATTATTGGTTGATGTTTCACCAACATTGATGGGAATAACAGATTTTGGTGGTGTATTAAATGCCGCGATTAACGTATCGGATAACACTCGATATTTGCCATCATTAACTGATGATATTGAATACATTACAACAAAAAAGGCAAATAATAGCGTAATGAAATCCGCGTAGGAAACCAACCAACGTTCATGATTAACATGCTCTTCTTGTCTTTTTTTTCGTGTCATGTACTTACTAAGTATTTAAGAAACCATACAGTTTAGTTTCTATATTCCTCGGGTTTTCACCTTCAGCAATTGAAACAACACCTTCAATAATCATTTCTCGATACATCATTTGATGATGTACGATATTTTTTAATTTTTTTGCAAAAGGTAAAAAAATTAAATTTGCTGCGCCAACGCCATAAATAGTTGCTACAAAAGCTACTGCAATACCACTCCCGAGCCTACTTGGATCGGATAAATTTCCCATGACATGAATCAAGCCCATAACGGCACCAATGATTCCAATTGTTGGACTATAGCCCCCCATACTTTCATAGATATTTGCAGCTTGTAGATCAAAATGTTCTTTAGTATCAACTTCAACATCTAGTATTGATCGAATACTTTCAGGTTCACTTCCATCAATCAACAACTGTAATCCTTTTCTGGCAAAAGGATCAAACTCTGATTCTTCTATTCCTTCAAGACCTAACAGTCCTTCCTTGCGAGCAATATTACTCCAACCAATTATTTTATTAATCGTTTGAGTTATTTCCAATTGAGGCGTAAAAAACATCCAAGGAAACATTTTTAAACCTCTAATAAAAACAGCCAAGGGGGACTGCAGCATAACGGCACCAATCGTCCCACCAAGCACAATTAAAATTGCAGGACCATTTATCAGCGTACTCACATGACCACCTTCAAGAAACTGTCCCAATAATATAGCAGCAAAACCTAATATCAATCCTAGAATGCTTAATATGTCCATATTCATAATTAAAACCAACTATTAATTGTGTTACCAATATCGGATAAAGTTAACACCTTATCAACAATACCAGCATCAGCCACAGCTGCAGGCATACCATAAACAACACAACTAGCCTCATCTTGAGCCCATATTGTTGAGCCTTTTTCATTTAATAAAACAGCACCATCACGACCGTCTGCTCCCATACCTGTTAAAATTATAGCTAGTGTTTCATTAGGAAAGATATTTGCGACAGAGGTGAATGTAACATCAACTGATGGTTTGTACGTCAAACCTTTTTCACCATCTTTTATTTGAATTTTTGGACGGACATTACTACCAGTTAATAACATTTGTTTTCCACCAGGTGCTAAATAAGCAGTACCGGCTTCAATAATATCACCATCATCAGCTTGCTTAACATTTATGGCGCACAATTTATCTAAGCGTTGAGAAAATGCTTGAGTAAATGTTGAAGGCATATGTTGAATTAAAATTATCGGTACAGGAAAATTAGCAGGTAATTGCGTTAAAACTTGCTGCAGCGCAACGGGACCACCAGTCGAAGTTCCAATAGCAAGCAATTTAATTTTTGTGGCTCGAACCGTTCGACTTGATGTTATTCGTTTAGAAACAAGTGGTTTTCTTTTTTGACTAACAGCGGTATTAGACGTGCTGGCTTTACTTCGTACAACTGCACGAACACGCTCACATAAAAGTTTCTTAGCTTCATCCCTATCTTTTGATATATCCTCAAACCGTTTAGGTAAAAAATCAACTGCGCCCGCTTCTAAAGCATCAAGAGTAGCTTTTGCGCCATCGGTTGTTAATGATGAAAACATTAAAATTGGTAACGGTGACTTAGACATTATTTCTTTAGTCGCTGTAATGCCATCCATCACCGGCATTTCAATGTCCATCGTAACCACATTAGGTTTTAACTCTGCTACTTTAGCTATGGCATCTTTACCATCAACAGCAAAACCCACGACTTCAATAAATGGATCCTCAGATAGAATCTCACTGACTCGACGTCGGAAGAAACCTGAATCATCTACTATTAATACTTTAACTGTCATCGTCACTCATATTCTACAGTGTTGTAATTAACAAACGATTGAATGAAATTAATTTATTAGGCGTATTTTTTCATAAGACCGGGAACATCAAGAATGATAGCTATTCCACCGTCACCAGTAATTGTTGCACCCGACAATCCTATTGTTCCATGCAATAATGCACCTAGGGGTTTAATAACAACCTCTTCCTGTCCAACAAGCTCATCCACAATTAAACCAATTTCCTGTGTACCTAGTTGAACAACAACAACATGACCCTGTTCTGGAATTTCTGCACTAACCTGAGACTTCACTATCCAACGCCTTAAATAAAACAATGGTAATGTTCGGCCACGAACAATAATGACTAACTGACCATCAACAAAATTTGATTTAGTGAGATCCAAGTTAAATATTTCTTTAACATTAACTAATGGTAAGGCAAAAAGTTGTTCCTCAAGTTTAACCATTAATGTAGGCATAATTGCTAATGTAAGTGGTATTTTAATACTTAAACGAGTCCCCTTACCGAGCACTGAATCTATTTCAACAATACCATTTAATTGGCTAATTCGAGTTTTAACGACGTCCATTCCAACGCCACGACCCGATATATCCGAAATCTCTTCTTTAGATGAGAAACCAGGCATAAAAATTAAATTAAAGCAGTCTTTTTCTTCTAACCGCGCAGCAGCAGCTTCATCCATTAACCCTTTATTTACGGCTATTGCCCTCAATACATCAGGATCCATTCCTTTACCATCATCTTCAATAGATAACAAGATGTGATCACCCTCTTGTTCTGCAGCTAAAATGACTGTTCCTGTTTTTGGTTTACCATTTTTCACACGATCAGCAGGCATTTCTATACCATGATCCACTGAATTACGAACCAAATGCACAAGAGGATCAGCTAAAGCATCAACTAGATTTTTATCTAAATCCGTTTCTTCACCAATCATTTCTAAATTAATTTCTTTATTCAAGCTTCTAGCCAAATCACGAACTACTCGAGGAAAACGACCAAAGACTTTCTTAATTGGTTGCATTCGAGTTTTCATTACTGAAATTTGCAAATCAGCAGTCACAACATCTAAGTTAGCAACAGCTTTTTGCATTTCTTCGTCACCCGATATAACGCTTAAACGATTAATTCTATTTCGAACCAAAACTAATTCACCAACCATATTCATTATATCGTCGAGACGTTTAGTATCAACTCTAACATTGGTTTCAGCTTGCGGAGCTGTAGGTTTAGATTTTGGTTTTTCTGTAGAATTAGTTTTATCACTAACCGCTGTTGATTTTGGTTTTTCGATTTTTCCTGCAGGTTTTTTAGTAACTTGTTTTTTTACCGTCTTTGTTGAATCCGATTTTGTGGCAGCAACCTGAATTTTTTCCTTGCCATGTAAATTATCTAACAAAGTTTCAAATTCATCATCTGTAATATCTTCACTTTGTGGAGCAGCAGCTTTTTTTGCCTTTTCATTTGTGGCTTTTACATTACCATTGCCATGAAGTTCATCAAGTAAATTCTCAAATTCTTCATCAGTTATATCGCTATTTTTTTCTGCTGCTTTACCTTGTTTTACCTCTGTCGATTTCGGTTTGCTTGTTCCATTAAGTTCATCCAACAGCGACTCAAATTCGGCGTCTGTTATTTCATCATTATTCGATTTTTCTTTAACAACGGGTTTTGAACTAGCATCAAGATCATCTAATAGCGATTCAAATTCATCATCGGTAATATCATCACTGTTAGATGAATTACTGGATTCGCTTGTAGCGATTACATCAGTAGCTGGCTGTTCAGCATCATCTGCTTCAGCACCAGAACTTTCTTCTCCATTTGCAATTTTTTGAAGTGCACTAAGTAATTCAGGACTAGCAGGCAAAGGTTCTTCAGCTGCTCGTAATTTGTCAAATTGATCATTGAGTACATCGAGTACTGGTAGCATGGTGTCCATCATTTCTGCATTAATGACTAATTCACCATTACGTAACTTATTAAAAACATCTTCTGATATATGACAAACCTCAACCATGGCGTTAATAGCCATAAAACCGGCACCACCTTTAATGGTATGAAAACCTCTAAATACAGAATTCAACATATCCATATCATCAGGTGAGTTTTCTAATTCCACTAGTTGTTCATTGAGCTCTTCCAAAATTTCACCAGCTTCAATTAAAAAGTCCTGTAATAGTTCTTCATCTACTTCTAGTGCCATTTTAGCGTACCTTTAAAAACCGAGACTTGATAATAAATCATCAACTTCATCTTGACCTGTTACAAAATCACCCTTGTCTATACTAGCAATATGTGGTCCCTCAGCTTTAATCTTATCTTCAACAACAGGTTCTTCAGCGACCATGGTGGCGCCAGCCACTTTAATAATTCCAACCAACTTATCTTCTACTTCATTAACCAGTATAATGACACGTTTAATTATTTGCCCCGTTAAATCTTGGAAACCTTGCGCCATTAACACTTCATTTAATTTATCTTTTAACTTTCCATTTTCGACTACTGACTCATCTAAAAATACATTCAACGATTTTAAAAAACCTCTAAATTCTTCTACACTCATTTCTCTTTTAGTAAAATGTTTCAATTCTTCACTCAATTTTCCAGCTTTATCTCCTATATTTGTACATATAGGTAATGACTCTTCTATCATTCCAAGTGTTGTATCAGCAGCTTTTGCAGTCATTTCAATAACGTGGTTTAAACGTTCTTTTGCATCGGGTATTTCTTCGTTAGCAATTGCACTAACACGAGTATCAAGCTGAAACCCATTAAGAGAATCATGAAGATCACGAGTTAACTTTCCAAGCTCAGTGTATAAACTACTCTCTCTTAGTCTAACTAACTCATCAATGTTTTTACCTGCTTGCTCTTCATTACCCGACTCCATGCTACTGAGCAAAATTTTAACTCTTTCGATATTTTCATCAGTAATAACCAGACTTTCAATGCTCATAAATACCCCTCAAATTAAACGCCTTCAATACGTTCAAAAATTTTGTCTAGCTTTTCTTTTAACGTGGCAGCAGTAAATGGTTTAACAATATAACCATTCACCCCAGCTTGGGCAGCTTCTACTATTTGTTCACGCTTTTGTTCAGCAGTAACCATTAATACAGGCATTTCTTTTAATTTTTCATCAGCTCGAACTTCTTTTAATAATTCAATTCCTTGCATACCTGGCATATTCCAATCGGTGACTAAAAACTCAAAATCACCACTCTGCAACATTGGTAATGCTGTTAACCCATCATCAGCTTCTTGTGTATTTGTAAAACCTAAATCGCGTAATAAATTTTTAATTATTCGACGCATTGTAGAAAAGTCATCTACAATTAGGATTTTCATATTCTTATCCACTACTTGCCTCCAAATGACAATTTAAACACCATAGATTACTAATCATATATCTACAGCTGCAATATCCTATGATTGACCTAATTTCTATCGGCAGTACCGACTTCTAACTTGAATGCTTTATAAGGAATTTTTACAGGTTTGAATATTGAGATCTGGTGGGAATAAATGCAAAAACTGTCACCACTACAGTGTATGTAATGATAAATACATTTTATTTATGGATTTAATTACTAATTATTCAATGTTCTTTTTATCTTCTGAATCGTCATCCCAAGTACTCAAACGAGCCTGCAATCTAATGACTGCCTGACTATGAATTTGACTTACTCGAGACTCGCTCACCCCCATAACCGCACCAATTTCACGTAAATTTAACTCTTCGTCATAATAAAGCGCCATCACAAGGCGTTCTCGTTCAGGCAAACCTGCAATCGCATCAGATACTATTCGCTGAACATCAGCCCGATGCATGCCATCAATAACGCCAGGTGCATTGTCACTATAATTATCCAGCATTGATTCATCACCAACACCAATATCTTCGAAACTTAGAATTTTATTACTACTGGAGTCTTGTAAAATCGCATAATACTCTTTTAGCGAAATTCCTAATGTTTCAGCTATTTCATTATCACGTGCATCACGACCGTGTAAATGTTCAATTTCGCGTACTGCTTCTGCAACCATCCTGGATTTTCTATGCACTGAACGAGGAGCCCAATCGTTTTTTCTAATTTCATCAAGCATTGAACCTCGTATACGAATACCCGCATATGTTTTAAAACTTGCTCCTTGTCGTTCATCATAATTTCGTGACGCTTCAAGTAAGCCTATCATACCTGCTTGAATTAAATCTTCTAATTGAACATTTGCAGGTAACCGATTGATTAAGTGGCAAGCTATTCGTTTAACTAATGGTGCATGTGAAGTTACTACATCATTAATCTCAACTGATCGAGTTGATGAATACATAGCTAATCCGTTCATAACATTACCCCCGCATTATTTATATTACCTTGAATTAAACGCTCAACAAAAAATTCTAAATGACCTGCTGCGATTTTTGGTATAGGCCATTTTTGTGTTCGTTCTGCAAGGTTATTGAATGAAACTGAAGCCTTACTACGAGGATATGCTTCAACAACTGCTCTTTGTCGTTTAACAGCTTTTTTTAAAAAATCGTCGTATGGCACAAAACCTAAATAATCCAACGCCACATCTAAAAATTTTTCAGTTACTTTTGTCAGTTTTTTATAAACATCTCGACCTTCCTGTGCACTATGAACCATATTTGACAGTATATGGAACCGATGAATATTGTATTCACGATGTAATAATTTTATTAGCGCATATGCATCGGTGATAGATGCCGGTTCATCACAGACCACAACGATAACATCTTGAGCTGCTCGGCTAAATGTAATCACATTATCTGAGATTCCTGCGGCAGTATCGATAATCAAAACATCAATATCATTATCATATTCACTAAAAGCTTGGATTAAACCAGCATGCTGGGCAGTTGATAGCTCAGACATTTCTTGAATACCCGATGACGCAGGGATAATTTTAATTCCTGCTGGACCGTCTAAGACAATATCAGCTAATCCTTTAGTTCCACTGAATACATCATGTAATGTATATTTCGGTTGCAATCCTAGCATAACGTCAATGTTGGCTAATCCTAAATCAGCATCTAGTATCAAGGTTTTTTGTCCCATATTAGATAATGAAATTGCCAAATTAACCGACACATTTGTTTTTCCAACACCACCTTTACCACTAGCAACAGCAAGTACTCTTACAGGCTTAGCAGCCGCTCCATAAGAACGCTTAGACGTATTCACACCGGGTTCAACCATGTGCATGAGACACCATTGCATTATTCACATTTATAGCCTTATATTTTTTCGAGTTTCGATGAAATTCTTGCTTTAACGCAATATTTTTAGAAACTAAAGAATGCGCGAATGCCTCATGAAGGTTTTCAGGTATTTTTTGACCATCACTAAAATAAGCAACTGGAATATTTTTTTCAATACAAACTGATAATGCACCACCAAAATCAGTTGTTTCATCTAATTTTGTTAATATACAGCCTTTGATATCAACATCAGACAATGAGTTACAAACATCATCGATAACCGAACGTTGTGAATTCACCGCATGTACAATATATGTTGATATAGTTTGTTTGTTTTTAATTTTTTTAAAATCATTACATATATTTTTATCATATTTATTTAAACCTGCTGTATCAATTAATACTAATTTTTTATCTTGCACCACATTTAACACTGTTTTTAATTGCGAAGAATCAGTTGCAACATACATGGGAACATTTAGTATTCGTGAAAAAGTTCTCAATTGTTCATGAGCTGCAATACGATAGCTATCAGTAGAAACCAGCGCCACTGAATTTTTACCATGGCGAAGAATGAATTGAGCAGCTAATTTTGCTATTGAAGTCGTTTTTCCTACACCAGTTGACCCTATTAATGCAACAATTCCTCCACTCGTTAATATATCATCTTTAGTAACTTTAATTTGATGAGAAATTAATGCTAAAGAATGATGCCAGTTATACTCAAAATCCTTATTTATATCAGTATGAGCTGATATTTTATTTGCCAGATGATTACTTAAACCAAAATCAACCAAGCGTTTTAGAATTGTTGCACGAAGTGGATTGTCATTTTTTTTATTATTTTCTGAAATTCCAGTAAACTGAGTTATTAACAAGCTTCGTAATTCCTTTATTTGTTTTTTCATATCAGTCATTGCGGGCACTACTGGAGATTTCATATCCTGTTTTGCTAACAAATTTTCTTGTTTATTACTTTTAAGTTTATCTGTTAAACCTTTTTCAATTTTAGCAATTAATTCTTTTTCTATTTTCTCTGGTAATATAAAATCACGTTCATTAAGTTCTACATTATTTTGTAGATTTCTGGTATATTTTAGATCATCATCAAATTTTGAGCGGTTCATATTAGTTTCAGGCGCAACAACGTCTTCATTAGTAATTACTGAATCAGCTAATAATGATTCATCATAATCTATAGCTGCTATCACTTCAGTTTGATTACCCACACGTTGATTTGACAAAATAACAGCATCAGAACCTAATTCGTTACGTACGATTCGTATTGCACTTCGCATGTCATTAGCTTGATACCGTTTAATTTTCATATAACCTTCCTAACTATTTATTTAAACCAGTTACTTAACTATCTGTTTGTCCCACAGTTGAAACAATTTTAATTTGTTTATCATTCGGTATTTCGTTATATGATAAAACCGAAATACTGGTATTCATATGCCGAACAAATTTAGCCAACATAACTCTCAACGGTGCAGAAACAAGCAAAACTGCGGGTTGTCCTGCTAACTCTTGTTTCTGAGCGCTTTCTGTTAATGCTGAATGCAGACGTTCTGCTAAACCAGGTTCGACACTACCACCTGATTCATCTGCCATCTGTATTGATTGATGCAATATCTGTTCCAAACTAGGATCCAAGGTAATCACAGGTAATTCCAGCGCCATGCCATTGATTTGTTGGATGATTGATCGACCTAGTGTGATACGTACAGCAGCGGTTAAAACGTCAGGGTCTTGACTTCTAGTACCATGTTCCGCCAATGTTTCGGCAATAGTTCGTACATCACGGATAGCAACCCCTTCTTCCAGTAAGTTTTGTAGAATTTTAACCAATATACCAAGGGGGACAGTATCAGGAATTAGGTTTTCAACTAACTTCGGCGCAACACTAATTAATTTATCCAATAGATGTTGTACTTCTTCATGTCCTAATAATTCATAGGCGTGATTTTGTAGTAGTTGACTCAAATGTGTCGCGATAACCGTGTTAGCATCTACCACCGTATAACCTAATGTTTGAGCTTGGTCACGTTGCGTCTGATCGATCCAAACAGCATCTAAACCGAAGGCAGGATCTTTCGTTTCAACACCAGCCAAACTACCATAAACTTGCCCTGGGTTTATTGCCATTTCTCTATCTGGTTGAACCTCATCCTCACCTATCGTAACCCCCATCAATGTTATTCGATAAGCTGTAGCAGGTAGTTCCAAATTATCTCGAATATGAACGGGAGGTACCAAAAATCCTAATTCTTGAGATAATTTTTTTCGAACGCCTTTAATTCTGCCCATAAGCTGTCCACCCTGTGCTTTGTCAACCATTGGGATAAGGCGGTAACCAACTTCCAAACCAACGGGATCAACCGGTGTAACATCATCCCAGTTCAGATCCCGTACCTCCGTTGAATCGGCTTCTGTTTTTATTTCAGATTCAATACGTACTGATTTTTCTTTAAGTTTTATTTTTTGTTTAATTAAATATGCAGCAACTCCACACACCATAGCAAGACTCAAAAAAGCCAAATTGGGCATACCAGGAATTAAACCTATAATTAATAAAATACCGGAAGTCACCGTTAGTGATTTTGGATCTTCAAATAGTTGTTTCACTAATTGCTCACCAAGATCTTGCGAACTTGATACGCGCGTTATAATAATACCTGCTGATGTCGACAATAATAATGCGGGAATCTGTGCCACTAAACCATCGCCAATAGTTAATAAAACGTAAAAACGCGCAGCCTGACTAAAATCAAGATCATGTTGCAAAATTCCAATTGCTAAACCACCAATAACATTAATAATTAAAATTAATATTCCAGCAACGGCATCACCTCGAACAAATTTACTCGCACCATCCATTGAACCATAAAAATCGGCTTCTTGGCTAATTTCAGAGCGACGGGTTCGTGCTTCATCTTGATCGATTAACCCAGAATTTAAATCAGCATCAATTGCCATTTGTTTACCTGGCATGGCATCTAAAGTAAATCGAGCGCTCACTTCAGAAATACGCGTGGCTCCTTTAGTAATAACCACAAAATTAATAATAACCAAAATCATAAAGACCACAATACCAACAGCATAATTACCACCGATGACAAAATTACCAAAGGCTTCAATCACGTTACCTGCTGCTCCCGTTCCAGAATGTCCTTCCAATAAAACAACTCGCGTCGAAGCAACATTAAGCGCTAACCGTAATAATGTTGTTATCAACAACACTGTTGGAAATAAAGCGAAATCTAATGGTCGTAGAGTGTAGATAGAAACCAATAAAACAATTAAAGCTAATGAAATATTAAAGGTGAATAACATATCTAATAATAATGGTGGTAATGGCACTACTATCATAGCCATCATCATCAATAATAAAACAGGAGCACCTAAGCCGTTAAAACGTAGCAAAAAACGTTGAGAGCCTGAAGTAGCTTGTTCAGCCATAAATAATCCTATAATTAACTATCAAATTGTAAATCATCTGGAATAGTAATATTGGGCTCCTTAGGAGCACCTTTATCACCATATGATTTTTTTTGTATCTGGTAAACATAAGCCAAAATTTGTGCAACAGCCAAATACAAACCCGCGGGTATTTCATTATTGATATCAGTGGTGTGATAAATTGAACGAGCTAACGGTGGTGACTCTAATATCATCACATCATGATTATTAGCCAGAGTCCTAATGCGTATAGCAACTAGGTCAACACCTTTTGCTACTACAACAGGTGCTTTAGGAGAATTCTGATCATATTTTAGTGCCACCGCATAATGTTCAGGGTTGGTAATAACAACATCGGCATCAGGTACATCTTCCATCATGCGACGTTGCGCCATTTCTCGTTGCAATTGACGCACGTGGCCACGTATTTCCGGATTACCTTCAGAATCCTTGCTATCATCTTTGACTTCTTGACGGGTCATTTTTATTTGTTTTTTGTGATCCCATAATTGAAACGGTACATCAACAACAGCCACAATGATTAGAGCCGATGAAAAAAACAAAAATGCCCATAACATTATGTTGATAGCATTGTAGATACCTTTTTCTAATGGTATGGAGCCTAATGCTATTAATTCTTCGCGTTTCATATACAAAAACACTAATGCCACTGATGCAATTATTAAAAATTTAGCCAAAGCTTTTAGTAACTCAACCAATCCACGCACAGCAAAAAGGCGTTTGGTTCCTTTAATTGGGTCTAGTTTTTCCCATTTAAATGATAATGCCTTAATACTAAAACTTACGCCGCCAAGTGATATCGGCCCTATAATTGCTGCAACAACCATTACAAAGAAAAATGGTAAAAATATTTTTAAGGAATGTAATATTGCCAAACTTAAAGCATTAACCATTGCCGTAGGATTAAATATATTTTCTCGGCTAATTGTTAATAAGTTTGATATCAATTCCAGTAAACCATCACCAATTATTGAACCCAATGATGAAGCTGCCATGACAGCTGAAAATAGCACTAACATAGTATTTAATTCACGCGAACGAGCAACCTGTCCTTTTTCACGAGCTTGCTCTTGCCGCCGGGGGGTCGGGTCTTCGTTTTTTTCTTGACCAGAATCTTCTGCCATCATTAGCTACCGGTAATTGTTCGTAACAATAAATACGCTTTATTAAACATATTTCCTGTTGATGAAATAACATTTGGTAAAGTAAAGAAAATAACAAAAAAACCCATTACCATCGTTATTGGAAATCCAATTGATAAAATATTAAGTTGTGGAGCAGAACGAGCCATAACACCAAATGCAATATTTACAATCAACAAAGATGCAATTGCCGGCAACGCTAAACCAACAGCTCCTGAAAATATAAATGAGCCCCATTTAACCAAGGTCCACATATCTTCAGGTAGTAAACCCGTAGTGGATATTGGAATAGTTTTAAAGCTATCAACCAAAATTTGTATTAGTACAATATGTCCATCAAGTATCAAATACATTAATATCACCATAATGACGTACAACTGGCTTAAAACAGGAACTTGATTTCCATTTTGAGGATCAATCATTAATGAAAAACCAAGCGCCATTTGCATCGCAATTATTTGACCACCGGTAATTACTGCACTAAATACAATTTGAACAGCAAACCCCAGCGTTATTCCAATTAGTATTTGGTGCATAATTATTAATACAACTTCAAAACCTATATCATGAGGAACATCAATAGTAGGTAAAATTGGGGAAACTAATACGGCGATGGCTAAAGAAATAATTAAACGAACTCGAACTGGAACATTTTTAGCTCCAAAAATTGGTGCAGCCATGACCATAGCGGCAATTCGAAATAATGGTAAAACAAAAGAACCAATTAAAGTTATTAACTCAGTTCCCGTAAATACCATTTCATCAACCTATTAAATAGGGAACATCTTGAATTAATCCTTTAGTGAACTCCATTATAACCCTCAACATCCAAGGGCCTGCAATCATAAAAGTTAATACAGTAACAATTAACTTTGGAATAAAACTTAAAGTCATTTCATTTATTTGTGTAGCTGCCTGAAACATGCTAACCAACAAACCAACGATTAACGCTGGAATCAACACTACTAATAATAACAATAACACTACTTGCAAGGTATGCTGAAAAACAGTTAATACAGTTTCTGGAGTCATAAATCACCTATACATAAAAACTAGAAGCTAATGTGCCAACAACCAAATTCCAGCCATCAACCAGCACAAACAACATTATTTTAAATGGTAATGATATTATCATGGGTGATAACATCATCATTCCCATCGACATCAAAACACTGGCAGTCACAAGGTCGATAATTAAGAAGGGTAAAAAAAGTAAAAAACCAATTTGGAATGCAGTTTTTAACTCACTAGTAATAAACGCAGGAACAACGACAGTAAAAGGTATTTCGTCAATGTTTTTTACATTATCATTGCCACTAATTTCAGAAAACATTTTCAAATCACTTTCTCGTGTTTGATTGAGCATAAATCCCCTCAAAGGAACACTAGCGCTAAGTAATGCTTTATTAAACGATATCTTATCGTCTAAATAAGGTTGCAGTGCAACACTGTTTATTTTATTAAAAACAGGACTCATAACAAAAAAAGTTAAAAACAATGATAATCCAATTAATGTTTGTGATGAAGGTGCTTGCACTAATCCAACAGCTTGACGCAATATTGCTAACACAATAACTATACGTGTAAACGAAGTCATCATCATCAATGCTGCTGGAAGTAGCGTTAATGCGGTCATTAATGCTAATAATTGCAGACTAATCGAATAGGTTTGCTCACCATTTTGACCCGGAGTGACTGTAATTGCCTCAAACCCCGTTTGCGCATCAGCATGTGAAGCAAATAATAATAACAGCATGCAACAACTTAAATAATTCAATATTTTTTTACAGCTCATGACTTAACCACTTTATCCTTTAAAACAGCAGATAACTTATCTGCAAAACTAATAGAAGTTCGAGCAATGTCTCCATTCTCAATATTTTTCTCTAGCACTAATAAAGTGTTAACTTTTCCCGAAGCAATACCAATCAATAATTGTTGCTCACCAACTTGAACCAAGGCAATTTTTTCTCGTTGTCCAACTGATATCATGCTCAACAATTTCAACACACCATTCATATTACCTTGAAAATTATTAATACGTTTAACCAACCATGCAAGTCCCAAAATTAAAAATATGACTAACAACAAACCTAAAAACATTTGAAGAAATTGACTCACTCCAACCGGATCAGATAAAACCTTATCAGGTTCAGTTGATAATTTGCGCTCGACAGACAAGGCATAATTAACATCATATAAAAACAACAAAAAACTAATGAAAAAATATTTTGATATTATCATCGAAATTTTCACTTCAATTTCTTTACTCGCTCAGCAGGACTAATAACATCCGTTAAACGAATCCCAAATTTTTCATTAACGACAACAACTTCACCATGCGCTATCAATGTTCCATTAACAATCACATCGAGCGGCTCACCGGCTAATCTATCGAGTTCAACAACTGACCCCTGGTTTAACTGTAATAAATTACGAATATTTATTTTAGTACGACCAATTTCCATTGAAATAGTTACTGGAATATCGAGCAACACATCCATACTAACGTCACTATCCCCAGTGGGATTATTTTTTAAATCTTGTAATTCTGCTTTTTCAACATCATCACTTTCTACAACCGCTGGCGCATCAGATGGAGTATCGCCAGCCTCATTTAACGCATCAGCCCATTCATCCATTACATCTGCATCATCAGGTGTTTCAGAATCACTCATCTTTATCTCCTGTCTCTAACAACATTGGTAAGCAATCAGCACTCATTGCAGAACGTTCGATTACTTCCTTAACTTTTATCGCCATGCTACCCCGTGAAACCCCATACTGTCCCCGAATCACAGGTACATCTTCCACATACAATACAACTGACTCGGGTATTTCAATGGGAATAATATCACCGGGTATAAAATCCAAAACACTGCGTAACGTAACTGTAGTGTCTGTTAATATTGATTTTAATTCTACTTCGGCTGCTTGAATTTCATCTCTTAATGTTATCGGCCAACGTTCATCTATTTCAGTAACATCACTTTGAACACCTGCATCTAACACTTCTCTGATAGGTTCAATCATTGAATATGGCATAGTAATATGCAAATCACCGCCCCCGCCTTCTAATTCAACGTGTATCGTCGTAACTACAACCACTTCGGTCGGACTAACTATATTTGCAAATTGAGGATTCACTTCCATATTTAAAAATTCAAACTTAACAGGCATCACCGGTGCCCAAGCTTCAACCAAATCAGAAAATATTTTTTCTAAAATAATGCTTATTACTCTACGTTCCGTTGGTGTAAATTCCCTACCCTCAATTTTCGTATGAAACCGACCGTCTCCCCCAAAAAAATTATCAACTAAAATGAAAACCAACTTAGGATCAATAACACAAAGTGCAGTTCCACGTAATGGACGAACTTTAATTAGATTTAAACTGGTCGGAACAAATAAACTTAACATATATTCCGAAAACTTTAACATCTGAACCCCGCCAACAGAAATTTCTGGAGTTCGTCTTAATAAATTAAACAAACTAATTCGAAACAAACGTGCAAATCGTTCATTAATCATTTCAAGTGTAGGCATTCTTCCGCGTACGATTCGATCTTGGCTAGCAAAATCAAACTGCCGTGCAACACCATCTAATTGGTCTTCATTTTCAGTACTAACATCACCGCTATCAACACCATGCAACAGTGCATCAATTTCATCTTGTGATAATAAATCATTTACTGACATATCATTTCCTATTGCATTATGAAACCAGTAAAATATATCGCTTCAATGTAATCTACTTTATGAAAATCTTCGCCATTTTTTTCCTTTAACGTTTTATTTTCATCATCAATAATTTTCTTAACGATATTTAAGATATCTTTTCTTAATTTTTCTTTTCCTTCGGTAGTACGAACTTCATCGTATTTTTGTGCGCTTAACAATAATAAAACATTATTTCTCAGCACTGGCATATGAGATTCAATAACAGAAATAGGTTTATTATCACGAGCCATCAGCTGAACACTAACCGAAAGAAAATTGGCATTGCCATCACTTTCAAAATTAATTACAAAATCAGGTTTTAATAAAAAATAAACCGCAGGTTTGCTGTTTACTGCACTGTGCTCAGTTTGGGATGAATCTTCAGATGTACTAGGAGGTTTTTTCTCGGAATTTCCGGAAACTAACATCATGGTTATGCCAATCGATGCTGCAATTAATACAACAACAACAACACCAATAATAATTAGCATTTTCATGCTAACGCCCGATTTACCCGATGCTAATTCAACATCATTTTTTTCAGCCACAATTAAATTCCTCCTAATTAAAGCTAAATGTGCAAAACACATGCCATAGGAGGTGTCTAAAAATAATTGTAAAAATTTCAGTTAGTTAGTTGAAGCAGAATTATTTCTGCCAATAAGTTGACTATAAATGAGGAGTTAAGTTTGTCTAAGCAACTAGAATTGCATTAAAATTACTTAGGTAGAATAAAAAAATTATCACGATAATGTTTTAATTCTTCAATAGAATCCACAATATCGGCCATCGCCAAATGCGTGCCTTGCTTTTTAACAGCATCACTGATTTTCGGTGACCACCTTTTAGCCAATTCTTTGATAGTACTAACATCTAAGTTACGATACAGAAAATAATCTTCAAGATTTGGCATTAACCTAGCCATAAAACGTCGATCTTGGCAGATACTATTACCACACATTGGTGACACCCCTTTCGCAACATACTGCTCTAAAAACTCGATGGTAGCCATTTCAGCTTGCTGGGCCGTAGTTGAACTTTGCAATACACGTTCAGTTAATCCTGAATTACCATGCTGTTTGGTATTCCAATCATCCATTGCACTCATAGTTGATTTTTCTTGCTTAATCGCAAATACCGGACCTTCACCTAAAATATTAAGATCACCATCAGTTACAATAGTGGCTATTTCAATGATTACATCATTAACTGTATCCAATCCTGTCATTTCAAGGTCGATCCAAATTAAATTATTAGCATTTTGAGTCATATTATCTTTATTCCTTATTATTCTTAGTATTTAGCTGCTTTTATTCAAGCTTGCTATCAAAAGTAGCCCTACAGCATCATTAAACTAAAACTTAAATAGCATAATCATGATATATTCTAAACTTATTTGGGGTTAAATGATGCCAATATACAGTATCGAAACTTAAATGATTTAACAATTATTATGATCGTGTTATTTAGTAAATCGGAGTATTAATTAGTCATATGCATGTAATTACCATAGTATTTTTACTGGCATTATTTTGTTCAGTATTCATCCAACTTTGGCTTATTCAACGAAATATTTCAAATATCAAGGCACACCGAGCCCATGTGCCAGATGAATTTGCAGATAAAATTGAGTTAGTAGAACACCAAAAAGCGGCTGATTATACTACCGTTAAACTCAAATTTAGTATAATAGAGCTCGTTTTTGGTAGCCTACTCTTGCTTGCTTGGACAATTGGCGGCGGCTTACAACTATTAGACCAATATATTATGCAATATCATCTCAGCCCCCCCTGGAATGGAGTTGCGGTATTTCTAAGCTTATTCGTAGTGATGGGTACCATCGATTTACCTTTTGGACTTTATCGGACATTTAAAATCGAGCAACAATTTGGCTTTAATAAAACAACATTAAATATTTTCATTATCGACATAATCAAACAAACCGCGCTCATGTTAGTGCTTGCCATACCATTACTGGCACTCGTGCTATGGTTGATGGACAGCGCAGGTCAATATTGGTGGTTTTACGTCTGGTTTGTCTGGATGTCGTTCAGCTTACTGATGATGTGGGCCTACCCAGCTTTTATTGCACCAATATTCAACAAGTTTAAAGAACTTGATGATGAGGTTTTAAAGCAAACAATAAACCAATTATTACAGAAATGTGGCTTTTCAAATAATGGTATTTTCATCATGGATGGTTCCCGACGTTCAAGCCATGGCAATGCTTACTTCACAGGAATGGGAAATAATAAACGAATTGTATTTTTTGACACCTTACTTAAATCACTCAACGCGCAAGAAATAGAGGCTGTTCTTGCACATGAGCTTGGACATTTTAAACATAAACACATCATTAAACAGATTATAGTAATGGCAGCAATAAGCTTATCGGCATTAGCACTACTAGGCTGGTTAATGCAATACAATCCATTTTTTAACGCACTTGGTGTAGAATCACCATCAACCCACATGGCTTTAATTTTATTTTTATTAGTATCCCCAATTTTCAGTATTTACTTGCAACCAATCATGTCATACTTTAGTAGAAAGCATGAATTTGAAGCTGATAATTATGCTGCGCAACAAAGTGATGCTAAAATATTAATTCAAGCACTTGTTAAATTGTATAAAGAAAACGCGAATACATTAACACCCGATCATTTGTATTCAGCTTTTCATGATTCGCATCCTCCTGCCTCTGTTCGGATTGCGAACTTAAATCAACATTCAATAGGATAATTAGGATTTTAAAATGATAAAAATTAAATTAATTTTGTCGCTTAGTTTAATGCTTATTTTAAATCAATCAAATGCGGTTGATTTAAAAAATGGTAAAATTGAACATGATAAAAATTGTACATCATGCCATATTGCCAAATACGGTAAAGATGGCTCTGAAATATATGTCAGAGAAAATCGGTTTGTTAAAAACTACTCCATGTTGGTACAAAGAGTCAAAGCATGCGACATTAATACCAATGCGGGATTCCATGACGATGAAGTAATCAATGTTATTGAATATCTTAATAGTTCATTCTATAAATTTAAGAAATAAATCACCATGGATAGTCTGATAAACAGTAATTGTTCAAACTCTCCAGACTTATTAACTGAATCAGACATTAAACTTTACTTAACTAAAATAAACGATTGGGATTATGATTATGAAAAAAAAATCATAACCCAAAAGTTTAAATTTAAAAATTACTACCAAACTATTGCTTTTGTTAATGCTGTAGCTTGGATTATTCATCAAGAAAACCATCACCCTGATATTACTCTTAGTTACAATCATTGTATTATTTCCTTTTGTACCCATTCAGTTCAAGGGATATCAAAAAATGATTTCATTTGCGCAGCCAAAATTAACGAGCTAATATAACTAAGTCGAGCATTAAAAAATTTGCAAAACACAGAAACAAATTCTAATAATGGCTTAGTGATAGCCAAACATGGTGCCGAATTAATCATTGAAGATTCAACTGGGCAACTAATACGTTGCATTCCTAGAAAAAAAATATCTACAATCGTATGCGGTGATAGCGTAGTTTGGGAAAAAATATCTGATAAACAAGGTATTGTTACCGCATTAAATTCCAGAACGTCATTATTATCAAGACCAAATAATAACGGAATAATAAAACCCATAGCCGCAAACATTACTCAAATGTTAATTGTCTGCGCTATAAAACCAGATTACGATTTCGCATTAATTGATAATTATTTAGTCGCCGCTGAGCTATTAAAAATAACACCTGTTATTATTATAAATAAAATAGATTTATTGAATGATATAGAATTAAAAACAATAAAAGAAAAATTTAACGCTTATGCTAAATTAAACTATCAACTGTTCTACACCAGCACAACAAATCCCAATGCCATGAATTTATTTACTGAACAACTAGATCAGCATACCAGCATATTTGTTGGTCAATCTGGTGTAGGAAAATCATCCCTTATCAATTTCTTATTACCCGAGCTAAAATTAAAAACTCGAAAATTAAATGATTCAATAAATTTAGGTAAACACACTACCAGCACAAGTACTCTTTATCATTTATCTAAAACCGGTTCAATAATTGACTCACCTGGTGTTCGAGAATTTAAATTATGGAATATCGATCATATTGAAGCAGCATGGTCATTTAAAGAATTTAGACCCTATATTGATCAATGTAAATTTAGAAATTGTGTGCATTTAAACGAACCTCAATGCGCTGTAAAAAAAGCTCTTGAAAATAATATGATTATTAATCGACGTTACCAAAGCTATAAGCGGATAATCAGTGAATAAAAAATCCAACGAGATTATTTATCTAAAACTCAATTCAAATATCAAAATAATTAATGGCCTTGTTTTTTATTGGTGGATTTTTTGATACTTTTCTTTTTATTGTTTTTTTTCGTTACCTTCGTTTACATGTAAATTTTTAAGACTATCGCCGCTCATCACGATAATACTGATACGTCGATTTATCGCCCCTTTAGGATGAGACTTATCAAATAAAACGGATGAACCCAAACCAACGACTCGTGCAATTTTATTTTTATTTAAACCTCCAATAATTAACTCTCTACGAGCTGAATTAGCACGCGCAGATGATAATTCCCAATTACTATAATTACGCCGTTTAGATGAAAAAGGTATTGCATCAGTGTGTCCTGTGATACTAATTTTATTTGGCACTGAGTTTATAGTGTCCGCTATTTCACGCAAGAGAGCTTTGGTATAATATTTAGGATCGGGACTAGCCGACTCAAACATAGCCCTATTTTCTTTATCTAATATCTGAACTCGTAATCCTTCAGGCATAAGTTCAATTAACAACTGATCTTTAAAAGGCTTTAAAGCTTTGCTCTTATCAATGGATTTTTTTAATTGAATTAATAATGAATCTAAACGTTTTCTATCTTTTGCTTTTTCTCTTTCATTTTTTTTATTTTCCTCATTATCTTTACTATCAACTGGATCGCCATCATCCGTTGCTTGTTTTTTCTTTCCATCATCACCCGACTTTGGCATTTCCATACCACTTCCCAGTTGAATCATACTGGTACTCGCACCGCCAGGCCCTTGTACAGCAGAAGGGTTTTGAAAAAAATCGGCTATAGCCTGTCTTTGTTCTCCACTAGCAGAACCCAACAACCAAAGCATTAAAAAAAATGCCATCATTGCTGTTACGAAATCAGCGTATGCTACCTTCCATGCACCGCCATGATGAGCATGACCACCTTTATTAATTTTTTTAACAACTATCGGTTGGCGTTTATCATCAGCCATGCGTCACCCTATTGTTTATTTATTATCTTTAATATAACTTTCCAACTCTACAAAACCAGGTCTAACATGAGAATATAAAGCCTTACGTCCAAATTCAACAGCAATCTGAGGAGTATAACCATTTAGAGTGGCAAGCACACAAACCTTGATGCACTCATACAACTTACTTTCCTCTTCAACCTGCGATGCCATTGCAGTTGCCATTGGTCCAACAAAACCATAGGCTAATAATATTCCCAAAAATGTACCAACTAATGCTGCACCAACATGCGCACCTAATACCTCAGGAGGCTCAGAAATAAAGCCCATAGTGATAACTACTCCCATAACTGCTGCTACAATACCAAATGCAGGCAGTCCATCTGACATCAAATTGACAGCCGTACTGGGTTTTTCAGCTTCATGGTGATGTGTTTCTAACTCAAGATCCATTAAATTTTCTAATTCAAAGGCATTCATATTTCCACCAACCATTAACCTCAAATAATCACTAACAAAATCAACTAGGTGATGATTCGACAAAATTTTGGGGTATTTTTGAAATATAGGACTTTGCTCTGGTTCTTCAATATCAGCCTCTAAAGCCATTAAACCTTCCTTTCTTGACTTTGAAAATAAATCAAACATCAAACCAAGAACATCCATATAATTTTTCTTAGCGTATAACGAACCTTTAAATAAACCGATAAGACCTTTTATCGAACCTATAATAACTTCTTTAGGATTAGCAATAACAAATGAACCACATGCACCACCCAAGATAATTAATAATTCAAATGGTTGATATAACAATAATAAATCGCCATGCGATAATAAATATCCACCGATAACCGCTGCAAACACTGATACAACACCAATAATAAATTTCATTTCGTTATAATATCTCTCATTCAATTAATTATTATTCAATTACAGTATCGACATCAATAATTTTTACTTGAGTGTCATATTCCATAATTTATTTACTTAAACTAATTGCAGTATTTTATTCAATGAAATCTAAGTTATTGATTTTAATTAATTTAATTTCATAAGCTAAAGCTTTGAGTTAAACTTACCGATAAACACCTATCTTTACACAGTAAAAATTATCTAAAGAATAAAATCGGATGAATGAAAATTTACAAAACTGGGGTAACAAAATTGGCAATAAGGCTATTCCAGTTTTAAGTAGTACCATCGCTAAATTACATTCACTTTGCATTAATGAAAAAGCCGAAATTCATAAACTGGTTGATGTAATCGAAGAAGATCCTGCCTTGTGTGTTCAAATCTTACGAGTCTCCAATAACAAAACCCGAGGCAGCCTACGCACTGATATTACATCAATAAACCAAGCCTTAATGATAATGGGAACAGAACAAATAAATGAATTACCAACAAGATTACCATCAATTGAAAAAAACTTATCAGATGAATCTAGACACCTTTTATTGATAACCTACTCTCGAGCATACCATGCTGCTACACAAGCTGTTTATTGGGCAAATGAGCGTAAAGACATGACTCCTGATGAAGTTTATGTTGCATCAATGTTATACTTTTTAGGAGAAATAATCGTAGCAATATACGCACCCAATAAATTAAAAAGCATCTATAAAATGCGAAAAGAAAAACACATTGCCACTGAAGAAGCAGAATATATTGTATTAGGTTTTACGCTTGATGATTTAACACTGTTACTGGCTAAAAAATGGCAATTGCCCATTTTAATACAAGACGCCCTAACATCAGAAAATACATCTCAGCCTCGTGCCTACGGTATAATGCTAGCGGTTCAATTAATTCGACATGCAGAATTTAATTGGTACAATGAAAAAACCATTCAACTTGAACAAGATGCAGCTGATTGGCTCAATGTAAATTATGATAATTTAGTTTCTCAGGTACACCAGCTTGCAGCAAAAGTTGCAAGGCATTCAAGTCAATATAATACTCGTCCTCTAGCATATCACTTGGTTAACACTGAATTTACAAAAAAGAAAACAGTAGAAAAACAAGATGAACTTGCCACTGTTTGTTTATTACCTAATATAGATACACTTCGTGAAGTATTACAAGAATTAAAAAATGAAAGTAAATCATTAAATAACATCCACGAAGTTATGACTTTAGTTCTTAAGGGTCTGCACGATGGAATTGGTTTAAATCGGGTCGTATTTTTAATGCTGAATAATGAAAAAGACAAATTAAAGATCAGTTCAGCTGCTGGAACAGATAATGATTTGGAGTTTAACTCAATATCAGTCAATCTGATAAAGCGAAATCTATTTGTGATTTTATTAGAAAAACAACAAGCAATATGGCTTAACGAATCAAATGTAAATAAAATTTGGCCATTAGTTCCTAGCGAAATACAACAAATAGCAAAAACTAAATCTTTTTTCGCCATGTCAGTACATGTTAATAACCAACCAGTGGGTATATTTTACGCGGATCGACATAATGAAGCATGTGCCTTAGATAGCAGTAGTTACAATCACTTTAAAACCTTATGCACAGAAACTGCTGCATTTATGAAAAAATTCTCAAAAACATAAATCAAGTTAATCTATATTTCGCGTCGTCCATAAAAGGCATGAGAAATAGTGCCACCATCAACAAACTCCAATTCACCACCAACAGGAACACCATGTGCAATTCGTGTTATTTTTATATTTTTATCAGTAAACATTTCAGATATATAATGGGCGGTTGCCTCACCTTCTACTGTCGAATTCGTTGCCAAAATAACCTCATTAATATTTGAGCTAATAATACGTTCATAGAGTATATCTAAACCAATGTCATTTGGCATAATACCGTCTAATGGAGACAAGTGTCCAAGCAACACAAAATATAACCCATTAAAATCAGTCGAGTTTTCAATTGCAACAACATCAACGGGACTTTCTACAATACATAACTCCGTCGCATCACGGTTTTTATTACCGCAAATAGAGCACTGAGCATTTTCTGAAAAAGTCCTACACATAGAACAGTTTCCAATTAGTTCGAATGCCTCTAAAATTTTTTCTGCCAATATCTTTGCGCCATCTCGGTCTCTTTCCAATAAATGAAAAACCATACGTTGTGCAGATTTAGGCCCTACTCCTGGCAAACAACGAAATGAATCAATGAGATGGCTAATTAATGGACTAAACGACATAATTAAAAAGGTAGTTTAAATCCTGCAGGCAAATTTAAACCTGCACCTAAAGATGAAAACTGATCTTTAGTTGCTTCTTCAACTTGTCGAACAGCATCATTAATAGCCGCGGCAACTAAATCTTCCAACATATCTTTGTCATCACCATATAAGCTGTCATCAATAACAACACGCTTAACATCATGTCGCCCCGTCATTATGACGGATACCAATCCACCACCAGATTTACCAGTAACTTCCATTAATGCAGCTTCAGCTTGCGCTTTTTTCATGTCTTCCTGCATTTTTTGTGCTTGCTTCATTAAATTGCCAATTCCGCCTTTCATGTCAATTTTCCTATATTATCTAAATTAAAAAATTTTATATTGGTTTAATACTTTTGTTATTAATTGATGCTGAAAATGTTTCAATAATATCTTGAACATTTTTATCATTACAAATAGATTCCTTTGCCTTGAGATTATTTTCTTCAACTTTTCGTTGATTTTTTTCGGTTAACGTCTCACCGCTAGTATGTTTGATTTTAATATTTAATGAAACTTGATAACCAACGGCTTCTGCAATAATTTTTTCAATCTTAGTTTTTCGCTCTCGAGTTAATAAGCTTGAATTAACAGGTGACAGAGCCAATTCATATTCTGAACTATTGTTATTAATTAACACGCAGTTCATTAACAACTGTTTATCAAGTCCGACTACATTAATAATAGAAATTAAAGACCCCCAAGGATCCTGCTCATCGATAACTTCTTTTTTTGGTTTACTCGTATCCTTTGCTTCATCAGAATTAAACGATACTTCAGCTTTTTTATTAGCTTGTGTCGTTTGCACTTGAGGCTCTTTTGCTAACGGAGTTAAATTTTTCGTTTCTAAGACGTTAGAAGCTTTATTATTTATTAGTTTTTTTTTAACAGCTCCAGGACGAAACGCCAACATTCTAAGTAATACCATTTCAAAACCAAGCTTAGGATTAGGAGCTAACACCATATCACGCTGACCAACTAAGGCAATTTGATAATACAACTGAATATCTTCTGCAGTAATTACTTTTGTTAAATTCATTAACCGTTCTTTATCACCCATTTGCTCATCATAAGCTTGAGGTACTTGCTGTAACAAAGCGATATTGTGCAAATATGTTAAAAGTTCACTTAATAGCTTAGAAAAATCAGCGGCTTGTTCATATAATTGTTTTACGCAATCAATAACTGCTTGAGCATCATTAATTGATAAAGCTTCTAAAATTTGAAATACATGCGACTGCTCAATACTTCCAAGCATACTATTGACATCTTGTTCAAGCAATTGGCCATCACCAAAAGATATTCCTTGATCCAATATACTAAGCGCATCGCGCATACTACCATCAGCGGCTTTTGCAATATGCTGTACAGCATTTTTATCAAATTTAATCACTTCTTTATCAAGCAGTTCCTGCAAATATTTTTCAATTTTCTCAACAGGAATTCGTCGCAAATTAAATTGTAAACAACGTGATAAAATAGTAATTGGTAATTTTTGAGGATCCGTTGTTGCCAATAAAAATTTTACATGAGGTGGCGGCTCTTCTAAGGTTTTTAACAAAGCATTAAAACTATGATTCGACAACATATGTACTTCATCGATTAAATAGACTTTATATAATCCTCGAGTTGGTGCATACTGAACATTGTCGAGTAAGTCTCGAGTATCTTCAACTTTAGTACGAGATGCTGCATCAACTTCAATTAAATCGACAAAATGCCCGCTATCAATCTCAATACAGGTTGAACACACACCACAAGGCTTGGAACTAACTCCTTTTTCACAATTTAACGATTTAGCAAAAATGCGAGCAATCGTAGTTTTACCAACACCTCGCGTACCCGTAAATAAGAAAGCATGGTGTATTCTATTACTGTCTAAAGCATTAATTAAAGCCCGTAAAACATGTTCTTGACCAACTAACTCTTCAAAGCGCTTAGGTCGCCATTTTCGTGCTAATACTTGATAACTCATACTTTATATTCTCGATAATGCCAATTTTCACTATTGTACATAGCTATACAAATATACGCATCATCTACGTTCTAATATTTTAACTCATTGAAATTATGGAATATTTTAGATGTGAAATAATGGTGGTAACTTACATCAGCCACACCTAGCACACGAGTCGACTGTTACCGCTGCTCCCTTCCAGGTCTGACGGAGTTCACAATTTATCGTTGCGAGGGGACCAATATAAGTCACCATAAACTCAAAAAACGGTATTATTGTTTGGATTACAAATTGAAATTTCAAACTAACCAAAATCGATAATACAACTGTCAAATACAAATATGGCGGAGAGGGAGGGATTCGAACCCTCGGTAGATTTGCACCTACACAAACTTTCCAAGCTTGCTCATTAAGCCTCTCTGACACCTCTCCTACTAGCGCAATACTTGTATAATTTCGTGCGGCAAGAGTAAACTAGATAAGCAATTGGTGCAAGTATGAATAAGTTAAAGACTAGCAGATCGAATCTCAAACACGGTAAAATCTCTTTTAGACATCCAAATATCACCTAAACGTAATAAAATTACCGAACCATTACTTCGTATCAATTTCAACGGTGTCCCCGAAATATAGCCGTACTCATGCAGTAACACTATTTGCCAACGTTCATTCATATCTTGAGACAAAATTACTGGGTTTCCAGTGTCCGTTGACGAAGTATTTTGATCTAATACCAAAGCTGATTCCGCATAGCTAGCCATACGAATAATACTGATTTCAACGCGTTGATCATGTAATCGATGCATGCGCCCCACATAACCTAATAAAGGTAAATTACTATTATCATTCGATTTAAATGACAAAATTTGGCCAACTTGCAATATATTAGATTTTGTTACAGAGTCATGCGAAATTAAAAGACCTCCTGAGCTAAAATTAATAATTTGCCAATTTGATGAATTAGATACTTTTACTGACAATTCATCTGATAGTTTAATAGACTCCTGTTGAATCAATTCAATATTTTCCAACATTGATTTGTCTTGATGGTTTTCAGGTTTTGCATATCCAGAAAGAACCTTATAAGATTCATTAAAACCAAAATTCACAAAAAGTTTTTGTGAACCATAGACATTATGTCGTTTGTGATGCCGCTCTCTTCTTTTCAGAGCCATTAATACCATTTCTAAAACTGGAATTTTATCTTGATCTTTGAGTTTTGCCAATGGCGGACTTAATTTTGAATTATCTATCGAAGATAAAAATATCATTTTTGCGAGCAATTCATGCTCAGCAACCAAAGCATTGTGTAAGATTGAAAAATCTATTCTTACACCAGGAGCCGTCATTGAATCTGTACGTTTATACTCTGGAGGACCATCATTTAACAAAAATGTAATTAGCCATCCCGGCTCAAGCGTTTGACCATTATCATCATATATGCGCAGCGCTGAATCCAAATGAGCCAAATAAGAATCAGGGAAATAAAAGAGATGAGCCGGCCATGTTATGACATCTAAGACACCAAATAATTGTATCGATAAATATATATCACGAATACTATTTTTAGTTTTTAAATCAATAACATCGTCAACTTTAATGTAACTAGTGCCAATTTCACTCGATAGTACCTTTTTTTCGTCAATATCATCATGTAACATCAGAGAAAAAAATATTTGATTTACATCAAGCCAAGTCGAACCAAGAAGTTTTTCATACCTAAATGCTCTCAATCGTTGTTCAAGACGAACCATTTCCAAAATTCTAAAGCCAAGTTCAACCACGTTATTTCTCATTTCGAGATAATCATGCGCATTAGAGGAATAAAATTCTAAATAAGCATATTTATACGTTATTGAAATTTGTTCTGCTATTACAACACAATTAGCTAATGCCAATAATTGTTCCGCATCTTGCGCTGGTTTTTCCATTTCATTATTAAATGGCACACATATCTTTGCCAGTACGGGATAAACCGTGATATAAATAGCATGAGCAACTTCAATTCTATCCATAACCGGAACATCAACTGAATTAATATCAGACAATATAATTGCCGCGTCATGAATTAATTGATTCGGAAAATCGACTAACTCTGCCAAATGATTTAAATGAAAGTGAACATCAAGTACATCATGAGATGCTGGTTTAAATGCTGTAGGAAGCAATAAAAAGTTCAATTTGAATTTATTAACAGTATTTATTTCAGCATCATACGATGACGTAAAATTATTTTGATTCTTAACTATAGAACCTTTATCTTGATTCTGTTCTTTATTATCTTCACTTTTTTTATTATTAGCTTCTTTATTCTTGATTTTCTCAGGTTTAACGATAGATTTAAGGCTAATAGAATCATGACCAGATACTTCTACTTCATTAAGTTGATTTTCTTTTATAGGGTTTTTAGCAACACTAGATTTTGATTTATTTTTTTTCTTTTTATTGTCTTTTTTTAATTTAAGACGAATATCATCTAATTCTTTTTTAGTAATTTTTTTCCCAAAAAGTACCGAATCTCTTCGTAATATATACTTACCCAAATCTTCTAAAAATTGTGGCGCAACATCATCAGCTTCAATCACAAATCTATCATTATTTAAACCATTAAAATTCATAATATTTAAAATGATTTTTGAAGAATCTAAAGCTGCTGAAAATACAAATGTAACCGGAACCATTGAATCAACACTAAACGTTGCATTGGTTACATTATGCTGACTGTCTTTGTTTTTATGACAAACATAACTAACATGATGCTCATCAAGATACTCACTAATTCGATCAATATATATTTTATTTTCTACATCAAATCTGACTCTATCATTCGAAGAACATATAAAACTAAGTTTTATACTTTTCATCAACTTACGACTATCAACGATGACCTTATAATCAGAAGGACGCAGATCGCGCATTGCTGAGTAGTCTTTAATTGGATAAGAAACTTGAATATTGGATTTAATTAAGTTTAAACTTTCACAAAGCTCAGATAAAAACTGGTAGATCATTACCATTTTAGGTTGGATATTATTATGAAATAGTTCTTCTCGTTTTTTACTATTTGCTTGTAATGACTCCACATCAGCTTGCTGATGTTGAGCCTCCTTATGAAGATCGTCAAGTAAACCCATTTTAGCTTTTATCAAACCCCATTTTTAATTTTTATATTTAAGATTAAATACATAAGAGATCAATTCTCTTATTTTAAGTATTGTTAATTTAGTTATAATTATAGCAAGTAAACAATTAATTCTTGAATAATTAGCGCATTATTAGGATAAATATTGATATATTATAATAAAATCAAAGAGATAAAAACTATAAATATAGTGCATAACTGGAAAATTATCGCAGAAATTTGTTCAAATATCTATAAACATTACAGTTATCAGGCTAACTGTAATCATGCAAAACCTTGCCTATTTTTGCTAGAATCAACCAAATCCTTCTGCTGTTCAGTTAAAAGTACCCATGCATTACGTGTATCAAATGCATCCCAAGTAATTCCAACACGGCTAATGACATAAAACTCGTATTTATCGGTATCAATAATAAGGGTGTCAAACACTGGAGATAACTGGCTTGGCTGGTTCTCGATGACTAAGGTAGTCGTAAACTCAACTTTTGGGACCTCAAATTCGACAACTCTAGTTGTATCAAAAAAACCTTTTAAGGTTATTATTTCACCACCAGTAAATGCTGTAGAAAAACGTTGATCAAGTGGTGCAACATTATGCACAGTCGCTTTAGTTTTATCAGTATAAGGGCAACCACCTTGCTCAATAGGTGAATCATATAATTCACCTAAGTCTTTATTACGCGGTTCCCAAAACTGGGCAATAGGCGCAAAGCCTGCGGGTAATTGTTGTTGAGTTGGAGATGTCAAAAACTTAGGGCCTATTTCAATGCTTGGAAGCTCAAGATTCATGACATTCCAACCTGATGCTTTATTAAAACCTTTACCAACAGGATTATAGGCAAAACTTTCTTTTTCATTTTGTGGATTATATCCACCATATGAATTTTCATACTTAAGTTTAGTTGCTTGTAACAGCTCGGGTTTACTCATGACGAAACCCAACAATATTTTTTTCCAAGTTCTTTTACCGGTAATTCGAAGTTTTTTATTCCATTTTTTACCGTCTTTAAAAACAATACTATACTCAGCTTCCATCGCATATTTATTTTGTTCAGGATAGGCTGTACCCAATAAATACGTTTCGCTACCTAATTTGTAGGGAGATAACTCACTAATACATTTGAGGCTAGAGTCGTGAGGCTCATTGTAATATTCATCAACTTCAATTATCTTGGATTGAGAGTCAAGTGGTTTGACCGCTCCATATGAATCAAATGAAAAACCTTTTTTTATTATACAAGTAATTTGGGGTTGCTTGTTCACATTCCAAGCGGCATATAACCCCGCAGAACAATCAGTTTCATTTAATAAATCAAGCATAATAATATCTAAACTTTTTCGACATAATCACTTCAAACAAACTTATCTAATATTAAGTTTTTATCAGCGATCCAACTTTCAATTTTTAAATTTGAACTTTTACTTAACTCAAGTGATAACAAATCAAATAAATCACTAGCCATTATTCCTGTAAACTGATAACTCAATTCAATTAAGTTACTTTTTGTTAAAGGCATACCATAAATATATCGAGTTCCTTGTTGCCATTTATTTGTAATGTCTTTCGCTCTTTTTTGGGCTGATATTAAATCAGCAATAACAGGAACGTCTTCATCAAATTCAGCATTATCGTCAACTACTGATATTCGAGGTACAGTTCTTAGCTTTTGACCGGTAATCAACTGCCAAGCTGGCATAACGGCAATACTCGTTTTGGGATTTTTTAACATAGAAAATAAAATTTTTATACAATCAACGCTACCTAATAGAGATATCAAATAACTTCCAAACTCAATATTGTTTTCTGCTATCGAAGTAAAAACAGATAAAAACTCCATATTTCCCATTAAAGCAATTAGCCTTAAATATTTCTCTCTATGGGGTTTATCAGTTTCTAACTCAATAGCGCGTCGAATAGCTTTTGATATATTCGGATCTTGTTTGATCATACCGCCCCATAGTGCGGCATGTAAAACAGATGAACTAATTACCTCTTTTTCGACAACATCTACTAATGAGCGATAATAATTTTGAAACAATTCTAGCCCGGTATTGTTTCTATCTGCCTGATATAATAATACAATTTTTTGTAATAACGCATCATCAGACTGTAATTCTGCTTGATTTAATAACCCCAATGGTACGTCTTCACCGCAAAGATACCAAATAGTTAAAATAGAGGCTCGTAGCTCTTTATTCGACTCAAATAATTCACTTAATGCATTTTTAATATCAAGATTATAAAAAAGTACAAATGAATCTATTAAACCTTGAGGTTCGGGATATTGAATAAATATTTTTTTTGCAAACAAAATTGCTTCTTCTTGAGTCCCCTTATCTTTAGCTAAAAGTCGTCTAGAAATATAGACAAACAACTCAGCATCATCTTTTGGTGGCGCTTCATCAGGATCAATTAAAGTTCCTAATACATGAAGATGAACAAACAGTCGTTTCTCAACTGCTTGTTGCACAGAAGATTCTACAATCATTTGTTCCAAACAATTAACTCGCTGTGAGTATAAACTTATAGCAATATTAAGGTGACTCTCAATATAAGGAATATCTATGTCTAACATAACTCAGTACAATATTAATTTAACTCGATGCTTTTTCCTTGAATTCGATTTATGCCATTAGATTGTGAATAAACTTCACTACCATTAATCAAAATCTTACCGTTTTCAAAAATATCTATTTTGGCATTCGTTGTTCTCAAAGTAAGCTTAACATCAGAAACAATGCTTAAACTACCGTCATCATCCACTTCAAAACCTACTGTAGGTTTATCCTCTTTATTACGTAATTTATCGGTTATAATAAATAAACCTGAAATTTCTTGGACAATCACTTGATCACCAATCTCCAAACTCGGCACAGAAGAAGCATGAATAAAATCTGAATCAAAATTCATTTCTTCAATAGTAAGCAATGATGTTGCCTCCGCATTGATAACTGCAGTGACGGTCATAATTTGATGATTATCATTAGAAACAACTGTATCTTTATTGTTGCTAATTTTATATATTACATTAGTCATATAGTTCTCCATACAAATTCAGTTAAATTAATACTAAAAACTAATTTCCGCCAATACTTCCGGCTTTAATATTTATTGCGGCACTTTTAATCGTTATATTTGGTCCATCTAATAACAAATTACCACCAGTTGATACTTCAATTTTTCCGGATGCTTGACCAATATGAATTGGTCCGCCGCCTTTACCTGAGAAAGTAATTGCAGCGCCAGCAGTAACAGAAAATTTACCTGCGGGAATTAACATCTCAATATTTTTTTGTTTCACTTCTATTGAATAATTAGAGTCAATATTAGTAATCATGTCTTTACCGGAACTAAAATTTATATCTTTTTCCTCTGCTTCACATAATATATTTTTTTCAGCCGTTAACAAAATATCTGTAGCAGCCTGTTGTTCAATTTCATTGTTTTTAGTCACAAGTTGCTGATTATTTGCTACAGTAACAACATGTTCATTACCAGCCTGAATTGTATGGCTATCACCTGACTCAATTAGCAGTGTTTTTTCAGCGTATATTTCCATTTCACCTTGTTCTGTGGCTAATCGAATATTATGGCCATCATCTTCGGCGCTTAAAGTCAGAATATTATTTTTATCTCGAGTAAATAAATTAATTTGTTCTTTAGAAGCTCGGTCTTCCATTGCTAGTTCATTACCGCCCCAAGTACGTAAAACATTTTGAGAAGAATTAGCTGCCGTCACTGTACTTGGAGTATCAGGATTACTAATCATCCCCAATAATAATGGTCGATTAACATCTCCATTGATACAGGTCATGACAACTTCTGTACCGGCATGTAATGGAAAATGCATCCCATAATTTTGTCCTGAGGATAATTGCATCAGCCTAATCGCATGACTGGCATCACCATCTTGTTTATTTGAAATATCAAATGGTAATCTCACTCGGTAGCGACCTTGCTCATCCAGATAAGCGTAATCACCACCGGTCGTTTCAACTTTAGTAGTAAAACTACCGTATATTTTTATATCGTCTTGAATAATTGAACGATACTCAATACCAGAACGAATTAATAATACTCGATTATAATACGTTTTACTTTTTACTGTATCGTCAGAAGTAACACTGTGTCTTTGAGAACCACTAACTTCAATCTCAATAACCAGATAGTCACCATTAAGTTCAGAAACAGGATGGTCAGTTAAAGTAAATTTAACCCCCGGAACCAGTCCTCGACAATCAGTATCTGCAACATAGGTTTTTCGTTGCCACTCTAAAGATTGCTGTATAACTGTCGAAAAATATTCTCCTTGATCAATTGTTTGATAATGATAACCATATTTATAATCTAAACCCGTGCTATTAATATCTGAACTCGATTTAGATGAAATCATCAAATCGGATTCCGGTGTACGGTAATTATAATCTTTTAACAATATTTCTTCAGTGATCAAATTACCTTGTTGCCGAATTGAAGAAACAGTTTCAACACTCCTAATTTGCCCTGAACGTTCTTGAAACATTAATTCATTAGGCCCATCCAACATCGGAATATCGTTTATCTCATCATGAAAAATAATTTTTACATTTGAGCTAGTTTGTTCAAACCTAAAATAAATTCCATGATGCGATAATTGTCTTAGCAGAAAACTTAAATCAGATTCATTATATTGAACCATATATTCATAAACTGAATAACTTGCCGATAATTTAAAAATATAATCCGATGCACCAAATCCAGCATCTAACAATATATCGTCAATAATCATTTTTATGTCTTTATTTAAAAAGACTCGATTTTTTTGAGTATTTTTAAGAACCGATATTGGTGATGATATTTCAATGACATATTCTTCGCCATTATAAATAGAACCGCATTCATCAACCCCAGTGCAAATGCCATGAACATAAACACTATCAGCATCCCACAGCATATCAAATTTGGCGAGTTTACCAATAATATCTTTTGCTTTTAGTTTTGATTCAACCAATACGTTAATTCTGTATTGATAATCATCTGAGATACCATTATTAATACATTTAAAATCCAATACAGTTAGAATGTTATCAGGAACACCGTTAACATTTAAAAAGAATTGGCTTTCATTCGCAGCGGCTATATTTAATTGCCCCGACATGACATTGCTATTTATATTATCCATAATATTTAAATTGCTTCTCTGTTAACAAAATTTATGCGCTAATTTCTTCTTCCGCGGCTACAGTATCATCATCTTCTGCCATTACATCAGAAAACAAGACTGACATTTGACCCTTGTCATCAAGCTCAAGTGATAAAACATCAGGTATGTCGTCATCAGCCATAAACTGTAATAAACTGCGCGAAATTTCAGGTAAAAGTTGTTGCTCAATCAATGCATTAATAAAACGAGCCCCGGTTTCAGGTTGAGTACATTGATCTGCCAAATACTTAAAAACACTGGGTTCACAGCGCATAGCTATATTATGGGCTTTATTAATACGTTGCGCCACAGCATCTAATTTTATTGCAACAATGGCTTGTAATGCCTCAGCACTTAATGGGCGGTAGGGTATAACTTGCATTCGACCTAATAACGCAGGAGCAAAATGCGTTAGCAGTGCAGCTTGAATGGTTTCTTTAAGTTTAGACAATGATGGTTCTTGCCATTCTTCTTTTTCAGTTTCTACATTATTATTTTCTGTAGTACTTTCAGTTTCAGGGCTATTCTCAACAGGATCGATTTCATCATCAGGAGTAAAAGCATCCACAATTTCATTTGTCCCCAAATTTGAAGTCATGATTATGATGGTATTTTTAAAATCAATTTCACGCCCTTCACCATCGCGCATAAATCCTCGATCAAATACTTGATAAAATAAATTCATTACATCCGCATGAGCTTTTTCTACTTCGTCTAGTAAAACAAGCGAATAAGGTTTTTTACGAACGGCTTCAGTTAATATCCCGCCTTCACCATATCCAACATAACCAGGAGGTGAGCCTTTAAGTTGAGATACGGTATGGGCTTCTTGGTATTCACTCATATTAATCGTAACTAATGATCGTTCACTACCAAACATTTCATCCGCTATCAGTCGAGCGGTTTCAGTTTTACCTACGCCACTCGGCCCGGCAAGTAAAAATACTCCTAATGGCGTTTCATCATTTGATAAACCAGCCTTTGAGGTTCTAATTGAGCGTGCAATAGCTGAAATGGCGTCATCTTGACCTATCACTCTAAGTCGCAACCTATCCTCTAATTCCATTAAAGACACTAAGTCATTCTTTAGCATTTTACCGACAGGTACTCCCGTCCAATCTGCTATTATTTCTGCGATAGCAGCGCCATTAACTTCAGCCTGTACCATCGGTGATTCACCTTGTAGCTGAGCAAGATCATCTCTAATTTTTAAAGAGTTAGATTTTAACTCAACAATATTCGGATCATTTTCATCAGTATTATCTTCATACTTTGAAGTTAGCTGATCTCGATGCTCTTGGATGTGACTAACCAATTCGCGTTCTTTTTCCCATTGTTCCAGCTGCGTTGCTAATTTGGATTTGGTTTCTTTTAAATCTTTTTCGAGCTCAGATTTTAAAAGTTCATTTACTTCTAAGCCACTTTTTTGTTCACTGGCTAAATGGCCTAAACGACGTTCAATATATTCGACATGGCTTTCAGCAGATTCAATTGAAGCTGGTTTTGCTGCTTGACCCATTCGAATTCGAGCAGAAGCCGTATCCAACAGATCAATGGCCTTATCCGGTAAAAAACGCCCTGTTATATACCGACTAGACAAATGTACAGCGGTTTCTACCGCATCATCTGTGATTAAAATACCATGATGTGTTTGATAGTGAACTTTTAAACCGTTTAACATCACGATTGCATTTTCAATGGAAGGTTCTTCTACTTTCACTATCTGAAATCTTCTTTCAAGTGCAGCATCTCGTTCAAAATATTTTTTATATTCAGACCATGTCGTTGCTGCAATTGTTCGTAATTCACCACGCGCCAAAGCAGGTTTTAATAAATTGGCAGCATCACTCATGCCAGCCTCACCGCCAGCACCAATTAAAGTATGAGCTTCATCGATAAACATTATAATAGGAATAGCAGAATCTTTTACTTCAGTTATTACTTGCTTTAAGCGTTTTTCAAACTCCCCCTTAACACCAGCACCAGCTTGTAATAAACCAAGATCCAAGGTATGAACCTGGACACCTTTTAAATCATCGGGAACGGTTTCATGGGCTATACGTAAAGCAAAACCTTCCACCAGCGCAGTTTTACCAACACCGGGTTCACCTACCAATATGGGATTATTTTTTCTTCGACGACTTAAAATATCAATCATTAAACGAATTTCTTCGTCTCGCCCTAAAACAGGATCAATCTTACCGGATGCTGCTTTGTATGTGACGTTCTCGGTAAAACGACTTAACGCTGATTCAGCATTTTGGCCACTTGCTGTTTTAGTCGAAGATTTAGTTTCTTTAGGTACTAATACATCATCAGCTTCATCGGGTGAAATATTAAACCGGTTATCTTTTTGGGCTTCACTTGATCCTTCAACAATTACCGCATATTGGCTGCGTAATTTATCGAGAGAAATTCCATCTAATTCATTAAAGGCAGTTCCTGGTAATAATGGTGATAATTGAATTAACGCATCTAATAACATTGCCGAACGAATTCGGTTTTCATCGTAATATAATGTTGCCGCTGTCCAAGCACGTTCAAACCATTGAAATAACAAGGGTGAGAATGAAGGTTTACCCGAATTATTAGCACGCTGCCGCGATAAATTTTCTAACATTTCCTGCCAGAGTTTATCAACATCAATCCCAAAAAAATCAAATATTAGCTCAAGATCTCCGCCACCATCTTCTAGCAACTTTATCATTAAATGTTCTATCGTAATTTCATAATGCGTTCTAGTACTCGCAAATGCAGCAGCATCTTCAATCGCTGTTGCGGTACGATCATTTAACCTTTCGAGCAATACTCGAACATCTTGATTATTCACAATATTTTCCTTTTATCATTTTGTCATTAAATTGCTTATGCAACTTCATCAAGTTTTTCGCTAACACTATTTATATTATCATTATTATTTTTTACCGCGAAATTTTTACCGGGTAAACGTATATCATAACTCGAGCTAGATGCTGTGCCGAGTACTGTAGACCAACCTAATACAACATCCTTTGCACCTAAATAAATACCGATTCCTTTTGATGGCTCAACTTTAAGCAATACATCGAAATTCATTGTCGGATCCATAAAGCGATCCACTAAGCTCCCTAATTCACGAGCCCGGCTATGCCCGGGTAGTAAACCATTAACTTGATCACTTTGCATTGGACCAATAACAATATCGATTTTACCACTAATGTCTAAAACTTCATTTCCAAGAATGGTATTATCACCTAAACAAAAAGCATTTTCTCCATCTACACCTAATTCAACTTGTTCATCAATTTTAATCCAACGAGTAACAAACTGATCAATTTTAACAGGCACATTTCCCATAAAATCCGATAACACCCCAGACAATGCCGTAGCACTTCGTACCCGAGAACCAATGGCTCCGCTGTAACCCATTTCAACAGAATCAGAATCAGTAACAACATTTCCCGACAATGCCGCTAAGTAATGCAAATAAGGCGAATCCTCTTGTTCTAAATGCGTAAAAGGACGGTATTTTTTCCAAGCCAAATAAAATTGCGAATACAATCGATGACAAAAGATATCAATAAACTTTCGCATTGCCTCGCTTGATTCATCATCACGCGCTATAAATTCAGTAAAATAATTTGGAACGACAGCATCAACACCGTATAAGCCCATAAAATTCAACTGCAAATCAAATTTATTATCCTCACCAAGTTTGCATCGTCGAATATCTGCACCAGGAAAACTAATTTCTGAAGCCGGTCGCATGCGAATCCACTTATCTAATCCCTGTCGAACTGTCCCATGTCCATGCCATGAATCTTCCAACAAACGAATTGCTTGAAAAAATTCAAATTCTGGCGCATTTCTTAATACGTCATATATTATATTGGGGAGTTTTCGCCGACTAGTGGTTCCCATTTTAATACCTTATTAGATGGATGACAGTTAACTTTAGTTAACACGAAACAGTTAATTGCCGCATACATACTAAAGAAATGATGTAACACCATACCGAATAAATGAATATCTGAAATTGAACGATATCGATCTTCATGCACAGTTAATGTGATCTCTAATCCACGCAATATAGCACCTCGTCGAATACGTTCAATTGATTCAATTTCAATATTCTGAATGCCGTTAATGCGTCGTGAATTTTGTTCGTCATTGCTCCAATCATATAAACTTAATACCCGACGTAAGACCTCAAGAGATGCTAAAGAGCTATAATTTAATGATAGGTGCGAAATTAAATCCCATTGAAATCTACCGCGTTCAGGAGGTGGATACATAATTGATGGTCGAGTTAAATTCTTAAATGATGCATACGATGGAAAATCAACAGATGGTGTACTCACTTGATTTTCACGTATGTATCGCCTTGGGTAACTGCCGTTAGTAGCAGTAATAACACAAGACAACATTTCAGCACGAAAGGTAGATACCCCACCAATCGATAAATAAGTCTCAGGACGCCCGGTACCTAAAAGCCTTCGGTTACAATGGTAATAACGTCCACCTTTTCGACGATGCTGAAAAGTGTACATTGGAAAATATTCATACTGCTCGCCATTTTCAGCATCAACACCGATAACTTTGTCAACACTATACACTTCAGTGCCATCTCGTGAAGCAAGATCAGCAATAACTGGATAAGCTGAACGCTTATGAGTCAGATTAATTGGTTCACTTGTTTGTTCAAACAAATTAACCGCCGGACTACAATGAAGCAAAAAGTTATCTTTGGTTAAACTATGATCTTGAGGTAAAATTGCTTTGATTTTAAAATCAATTTCAAATTGTGATGTAGAATCTGGCCAAGTGACTTTTTCAATTCCATTAATAGTGAAAAACATGTATTTTTCACGAAAATTAAAAAAGTCCTGTAATAAATGAAAACCATGGAAGCTTCGTCCATTAATAGGCAACATTGAAGCATCCATATCAAAATGACTTGCTGTAACACATTTCTGTGCACCTAGATTATGTGGCATCACGGTAGGTTCATCAGGAAATGATAAATGAACTCGTTGTAATTCACCGGTAAATTGATGGTGCAATAATAAAGCTAATGCAGGATCAGCGTGGATATGAACTTTCAAATTAGAAAGATCAATATCAGCAGCAGATACACCACTATCAAGTTGAAATGTAAATTTTAATTGAGTACCGCCACCCGCTGGCTCACTTAATGAAACTCGAGAAAGACGAATGGGGTTAAGCGTCACATCCACCGTTGATCCAAATCGGCAAATAACACGCTCATCACCAGTAGGTGCTGATAGCAGCACAGTTCCTTTATTAATTAACTGAGATTGTTGTAACTGCCCTATCCGTGGCATGAATTGAATTATTGTTGATGAAGGATATGGTCGTAAAAAATGCGGCCATAATTGATATAACAAGTTTTCACTTATTTCTGGTATGTCATCATCAATATGTTGTCTAATTTGAGCTGTAAGGTATGCCATACCTTCAAGTAAACGTTCAATATAAGGATCACGATCTTTTAGTTCATTAAGATTAAGCATACCAGCCTGTTCAGGATATGCTTTTGCAAATTCCTGTGCTGATTCATGTAATAATCTTAATTCGGCTTCGTAATATTCTCGCATAACTACTGACTCTTAGTTATCCCTTGTTCAACACGCGCATACCCGCCTGACATAAAATATGTTTCGAATTGAACATAATGTCCCGTTGGCAAACGAGCGTTTACAGCAAGATGCAAAATACAATCTGCCCCACTCATGGGTTTATACATAACATCGACTTGTTTTAAGCGAGGCTCATACTTCAAAATACTGTTTTTTATCGCTTCTACCATATCATCAAGTGAATAAGGTAGTTTCTGATACATATGTGAAATATCAGGCAAACCATAGTCAGGAAGATGTTCCATGGCGCCTAAACGAGCATTTAACAAGCGAGTTAAATGATCCTTAATACTAACGGTTACATCATATTCAGATGGGATATTAGAAATCTCTCGACCATCTGCATATTTTCCCGTAAGAATTTCAAATAGTGCATGATGCATCTGACAGCTTCCTGTAAAACAAAAAGGGTATGATTTTTGTCATACCCTTTTAGTTAATTACCGACTTGCTGTCCAAGAATCGGTAACTTTCAGGTTACCGTCTAAATATGTCCAATGAATGGTGTCATATTTAAATGCGACTGATTCAAGATGTGGAAAACGTTCAAAATCTAAATCTTTACAATTGTGCATTTTAGGTGTGATATTAGTAATTTTGACACCTTCAAGAATGTGACTAAAATAGGCAACCTCATCACCAGTACTATTAATTTCGTACCATTTGATTTCGATTTCATTAATAGTCGCACCATTTGCACAAGCTTCATACAAATAAGGTGAAGCACGATCAAAGCCCTTAGTGATAACTAATGGTTCATGCTTACGAGTACTGGTGATAGCACCTTGCATGCTGTCAGTTGGTATACGTAATTCATGATCAAACGCAATTACTTCAACGGTATCTTCTCGACCTGCTACTGCGCAACTACCGGCAATTGAAATACTTCCTTGTTCTGCTGGTGAACCGACCGCATCTTTAATCCACATATATGCTGGAATAGCCATTTTAAAACTCCTTCTAATTATCTTGCAAGATTATAGTGACGAGACGTATCTAAATCATTTAGTACGGCTTGTCTCCCTCTAATACCTCATTGGTATTCTTTCATTTGCAACAAACGTCTTGTTTATTACAAACAAGTATGAAAATATTTTCATACTTGTTTGTAATCAATAGTAACAGAAAATATATATATTCTCTAACATTTATGTAAAAAAATAAATAAATTTATTCTGATTTTGGCATTTGCGAAACCAGTGATAAGCTAATATCAACCCCTTCAATTTGAAAGTGTGGCATAACAAATAAGGAAACACTATAGTAACCAGGGTTTGATGGAATTTCCTTAACTTCAACCTTAGCATCTCGTAACGGATGAGTTGCTATCAATTCTGGTCCGGGATTGTTTTTCTTTGTTATTAAAGTTTGAATCCACTCGTTTAACTCATCTTCTAACGCCTGACGATCTTTTGTCGAACCAATATTTTCACGCTGCAATACCTTCAAATAATGTGCTAATCGAGACACAAGAAATATATAAGGTAAGCGTGAATTAATTCTACTATTCGCCGTCGCTTCCGGAGTATTGTACTCGGTTGGATTTTGTACCGAGTTAGCGGAAAAGAAACATGCATAATCACTATTTTTGTAATAGCTTAGTGGAATAAAACCAAGATTTGCAAATTCAAGCTCACGAGTTTCAGGAATGATGATTTCAGTTGGAATCTTGCCTTGCAATCCTCGCCCAGCATCATATAAATGAATCGGTAAATTTTCTACTTTACCACCAGCCTCTGGTCCCCGAATATTCACACACCAACCATTTTCTTTAAAACTATTAGCCATATTGGCCGCAAAAGCAAAACTGGCATTACCCCATAGATAATTTTCACTGCCTTCTGCGTTCACAGTTTCTTCATAATTGAATGAACGCACAGGGTTGTTTTCTTGGCCATAAGGTAGGCGTAATAAGAATCGTGGCAACGTTAAACCAATGTATCGAGAATCTTCAGATTCACGGAAACCTTTCCATCGAATGTACTCAGCTTTATCCATGTATGTACTTAAATCATGAATTTTTGGAATATCATCTATCTCTTTCTTACCAAAGAATTTTGGTCCAACCGTTCCTAAAAAAGGACAATGCGCTACAGAAGCAATACGTGAAACTTCAGTTAACAAGGCAATGTCTTGAGCTGTACTTTCAAATTGATAATTAGAAACAATAGCGGTAATTGGTTCGCCCCCAGGAGTATCATACTCATCAATATAAACGTGTTTATATAATCCTGATTGCGTTGTGTCTGGTGCTTCTTCGAAATCTTCACGCATCTCTTCTTTACTAACATCAAGCAATTCAATTTTTGAATTTTTCTTGAAATCAGTTCGTTCAACTAAATATTTTAAGCCTTTCCATGTTGATTCAATTTCTTGAAATTTTTCATGATGTAAAATCAAATCAAGCTGTTTGCTTATAGTCGCATCGATACCAGCAATATAGCTATCAAGTAATACTTTATCAATTTTCTTAATTGAAGAACTTGATTTTGATATTACATCAATAAAAACACTTAATGCAGCAGTTAAACGTTGATTTGCAGATGTGTCTGCCATGCCCTTTAAATCGCTAAAGTTGGTTAACTCTAGTCCTTCTTCGACTGGTGCAACATCAACTAATTTACAAAGACGTTCGTAGATATTACCGTCTTCCTGCTCTTCTACTTCTGTAGTTGAGCCTTTTGAATGTTCTTGAATTGCCATTTCGTTCTCCTAAATCTTTATGACGAAGTGAATTTTTTTACTTCATTCTATTCAATTAATTTATTCAGCTTCCGGAGCTGCTTCTGATTTAACTTCTGGTGCAAGTTTTTCCAATTCAGACCTCAAATCTTCAAGCTCAGGTTGATTTTTAATAATTTTTTCAAGTTCTTTTCTAAACGTACCGTTATCAAGCAGATTAGATTTAAGATCTTTTAACAAATTACGCATCGACAATAAATTTTCAAGTTGAGGTATTTGTTTTACAACACTTTCAGGGTGAAATGATTTAAATGAATTAAATTCTAAATTCACAGCAATTTCAGTATCGTCATTAGCAATAACATTATCAACGGTAAATTTTGCTTCCGGTGATAACTCATTTAATACTGAATCAAGATTATTTTTATTAATATTAATACGCTCGCGGTGTGCCAACTTTCCTTTAGTTTTACCTCCACTAAAATCACCGACACTAAGCAGTTTCATTGGCAACTCGAGCTTTTTACGTGCACCCCCAGTTTCAACGTCTAATGTTATATTAACGCGTGCCTTCGGAATTTCATTTTGAAAACTATCAGCCATTTTACTCTCCTTCTGTAAGCCCTAAGTTTAGTCAACACCATGTTTAAGTATGATGTTCACTGAATTAACAAATAAAAACAATATTCATAAAACACTAAGTGCTTGTTGAATATCAGTTTTACATATTTGATTTGATATTGTTACTAACCTTTTTTCATATAGAATTTTTTCATCATCTGTTGATGTTGCGATCATTCCACGTATTGCATTTTGAGTATGTTTTAATAATAAAATATGCAATGAACTATCCCACATAGCTAAAGAATATTGTTCAGCTTTATCGCATAAATCATCCAAAACAGGTAAAGCTAGCTCAGACCTATTATCTTCTAAGCACATCACAGCCATTTGCAATTTCATTTTAAAACGTTGTTTTTCTGAATAAGCATTATATTGAGAAAAAACGGCTAATCCTTCTTGTAGATTTTTACTCTCAGCAACACTTCTAGCCTGCGTTATTGTTTCATCTAAAGCTTCATCAAGCTCAAGCTGTAAACTTGTACCACCACCCCCCATGGCACTAATTTCATCCAACCAAATTTTAGTATCTGCTTGAACGAATGGAGAGTCATCGTTAAATTTCAAAGTTTCTATACCTTCTAAGCGCTGAAGAAAAATAGAGGTCTGTAATGCAATGTATTTTGATACATCTTCACGTTTCATATTTTTAGCTGCTGTAAAAGATAATAATTGCAAATCCAACAAAAAATTACTTCCTGGCTCAAACATCATTGCTTCACTTTGAACTAAAGCCGATTTATTATCACCTTTAGCAATAAGTTGTTTTATAGTATTTAATCCAGTTTTTCTAGGAGCTGGCAATCTGGTTTTGCCATTCTCATTAACCGGTAAACTGGTTAAACTCCAGTTAATTGATCGACTAATGCCAATTGCCTGAATATACTGCTCACTACTCATTAAATGCTTAGCTAATGTTTTTATCGCATTAATTACATCTTTATCAGATTGAATTGCCCCGAGAGATGGGCTCAAACCACCCGTTGAAGAAACTGTGCTTGAGGTTGCAGAAGAAGCCGCTGCTGCTTTTTGTTTAGCCTCGGCTTGTTGTATCTTGGCGTTTGCTAATTTTTTATTTTTTTCCAACCACGCATTCAGGATAGTAACCTCAGGAATGCTAATATCATCATTTCCTGAAAAGCCATCTTTAACAAGACTGTTTAATTTTGTAATTAATTCTGAAACTTCATCTAATTGATAAGACTCAATTTCATTTTCGTCATTACCCAAATAAAATAATATTTTATTGTTATTAAGCCAGGTAATTGCCGTAATTTTTGCATTTATTTTTTTAGGAAAACTACTCTCAAAATAATTTTCAAGTAATTGCACATACACTTGTAAGCCAATAACAAGACCTTTTACCCCTTCAAGATAAATCAGCCCTAAGATTAAATACCCGGCCACTCGCAAATCTTTAGCTTCGGTCGTTAAAATCGAAATTGCTTCATCAATAACAAGTTGATAATCAGTATCTGCAAGCTTATCAATCTCTTGCTTTATGGCAACGAAACTATCACTGTAACGCGGATCTTCACCTTCTGGATTAGATGAGAAGGGATCAAATGTACTACCGACCCAATCTGGAACATCGGTTGTACTTTTTTCAATTATTTTTTCTGCTCCAGAATCCTCATTAGGGTCCTTATCTGAAACTGCCGTTGAATCAGATGCTACTCCTGACTCAACTTTTGGCTCATCAACAAGCTTACTCTCAACAACATCAGAATCATTAGAGTCTTCGATTATTGTAGTATCATTCATATCTTAGCTTCCGCTCATTACGTCATGGGAACGCCATTGTTGAACGGCATCCATAAGGGTCATATCATCTTGATTAACAAGATGAGTCATTTTATTCATATCACAACTACAACTTTCCATTTCAGACAGTATATCGATGATATTATTGTCTTGTTTACTAGAGTCAACTATCTGTGAAAAATACGAAGGTGATACTGGTTTAAAAAAAATGGTTAACCTTGCTGGAAATGTCGGCGCTGGATAATTCCAAAAATAATGCGCACTCCACGTTCGACCACCTAATATTAATTCGCACAATTGTAACCAAAAGGTTATATATTGAGTCGAATCAATCTTAGTCGATAACGGTAATCTTATCCCCCAATTGACTCTCGATGGTGAACGTCTAGCGACTGTTTGTAATGTCGCAATAGTTGTCTTAATTAATGCCGCGCGTTTTTCTAAATCTGCCTCAGGCAATAATTCATTCCAGAAATCAACCATAATATGTGATTTCAATAACTCAATGGTATTGTCGAGTATTTTTCCTTTCGTTAAATTATCTGTTATTTTTTTTGTTGAATCGATAGATTGGGTAACATTAGCAATCGATAACCCCGTCCAATCCTGTTGCATTAAATTAATGACATCTTCATAGTAACTACGGTATGAATGAACTAACAATGATTGCAATTCTTTATAAACTGGATTATCTATAGAAGTAAAACCACAAAAAGGATAGTGCCTGCCACTACTATCCTGACTAGGATTTATTACCCCGGTAATCGTTCGAGATGTCTCTATTCCGGTAAACACAAATTTATGAATTGGAGATTCCTTGAAGTTATTTTTCCACTTATCTCCAAACCGACGATTTAATAGTGACACACCTTCATGTATCCACCTATCAAGTGCAACAGTATCACGAGTTTTAATATTGTATTTTATAAATTCTGGATGCACCGGTAACTTACCCGTACACCCCACAATATCCTGTTTAATGGCTCGTTGAGTAGGTTTACTTTCCTTGTTAAATAATCCAAACATTACTAATTCCGTCTAGTAGGTTCACGTGAAGGGTTTCTCATGCTCAGTTTTTTTGGCAATACAAAACTTGATAACACACCGGGTCTAAATAAATTATTTTGTTTATCCGCTTTTAGCTTAAATTGTATTTTTACCGATTTAGCGTTTGGTGTTTCTATTGACCATACAGTATTAAACTGTGTGCCACGTTCTCGTGTCATTTTTGCCTTTTTAAATAAATGAAACACACCCCAAACACCAACTTCTTCTATTTCGGCGCGAACATTACGTTTATCAGAAATACCAACAATCCGCGCACCACTTTGTTCGCTATCACCAGGCCATTTAAATTTACGCCATTCCTGTGGCCCCATTCGATATCGAAACTCTTGACCATTGGTCTCAATTGTAATTTCATCTAAACCTGAAATTGGTATTGGATATAGAGAAAAAGTTAAGTTCGGTTCATCGTTACCACGACGAAACAAACCACTTGTTATTCCATGGGCTTTCTTTAAAACCGCAAAAAACGATTTTTGAAAATTAGGACCTATCCCAAGCCAATTTCTTTCTTTCCAACTTGAACGACGCTTCACCAAATAAGGCGCAAGTTCATTATTGACAAAGGACCACAAAATACCATCTTTAGGTCTAAAGAATTCAGCGACATCATCAATAGGGGCATCCGGCCCATTATTAGCAAAAGGAAATTTTCCACGTATACGGTCTTCAAACTCTCTAACAACCATATTTTCCCATTTATATTGCACCTCTTTCATGGCCACACGCATGATAACTTTCCAAGAATTTTGGATAGAGTCCATCAGAAACAACTCTAATGTTCGTCGGGTTCTAACTTCATTGCCATTAAGTAATCCCGTGGTTGTTACCCAACTCTTATACATCTCATTCTTACCACCAGCTCCACCTAACATACTCGATGCAAAAATTTCTGACTCACGCTCCATTTCACTCGAAGCACGTATACGTTCCATTTCTGCTTGTAAACCAGACAAACCCGATAAGTATTGATTCATTAATTCACTGACTGTGCGTTTTTCACCAGGGTTGGTAAAACGACGCATATCATGAAATGGTCGATCTAATTCTTTTACAAAAGTTTTTTGAATTACTTTTTTCTTGGCAATATCTTCTAACGACAATTTTTGAATAATGCGTTGGCCGTTAGTATCCCAACTAATTTCCTCTAAATTAATATTTTCTCCAATCATTTTAAATGTTTCAGCTAAAGGCCCATCAGATCGAGAAAGTAGTAATAGTTTATTTGCTGCATCACTAATAGTTGCAAATCGTTTAACTCTAAAGTTTTTAATGAATTTATACCAAACGCTTATATAATTATTAAAATACATATAACGTATGTCACGAGTTAATTGTATTAATAAAGCTTCATCAATTTGTGTTAACGATTTATCGTCTGCAGATATAGCTTTAATATCAGTACCCAGAACCCAGTCACCTCGGCTAGCTGAATTAACTAACTTCCAAATCTCATGAGAGACATAAGAATCCCAACCTTCTTTAGTGTAAAACCCTGGCACTTCAAGTTCATTGGATAAATAGTTATTCCCTGACACGTTAACCAATTTTTTAAAAGGCTTGCTGGGTAACTCAGCATTACCTTTACTTTTAAGTTGAGCAAACAAAAGTTCAGCATTCGGCGGCGTACGTAGATGAGAACGAGCCAATTTAACCAGAGACGTATTCTGTCGCCATTTAGACGCATACATCATATCGGTTTCAGGAAGTTGCATATGTTCAAGATATAATAGAATCATATCCTTCATATAAGCTTCGGGAATTATATTTATGTTTTTAGATGTTTCTGCTTTAGATTTGAATTTTATAATCGCTTTCCAGCTTTTATTCAAAGTCGGTGATGCTACTCCTGCATCAATTCTTGCAGGATCAGTCAACATCAAATATGTTTTAAGAGTCTGGTAATAACCAATTCTAAGTTTACTTGCTACTTTTTCAGAAGCAACTGTCTGCCAACGCTGACTATATTTAAGAACAGTTTTTTCTAATAATTTTGATACTGAAGGCAAAAAATTATGTTCCATTGAAGCCACAATAATCCCTTCAATGGGTTTAATTTGTTCACTGCCTTTATAAACACCTAGTTTGGCATACCACGGATTATCTAAATCATATTTTTTTAATAATTCATAATGTTCATAAACGTCACGTAATGCAGAATAATATTCGGGATAATTTATATTTTTTACTTTACTAATATCATGTAGGTTTTCTACCACTCTAGAACCACTACTAAGCAACAGTGCATTTGCAGTAAATGCTGTACTCAATAATAAAACACTACCAATGACCAACGTTAAACTGGTAAACACCACACTGGTTTTTACCAGTCGATGCATTCGACGATGCCGTCGACTTTTCATTATATCTCGCGGCGATTTAAATATTACATCGCGCAACAATTTGTTGATGAAAAAACTTTTAGGAGCAGTCTCTTCAGGTTTTTCTGAATGCTCAACATATCCAAAAGCTTCTCTAAGATTACCAACAATGCGTTGTAAAGGAACCCCTTCTTGCGCACCACTAGTGAAATAGACACCTTTAAAATCAGGCATTTCCTGATAAGGATTATCTTTAAACAATAAATTAATAAATTCAATTAAACGATTTGATGCTGCTTGAAACTGAGAAGGAAAATCATAAATCTCTGCTTTAATTTCATGTTTACGTTGTACTGAAAGTTTGTGTATTCGTAAATCACACAACCGAACATAAAGCTGATCGAGTTTTGCTGCAATTAAATCACTAGGGTCTTCGCCTTTTTTAAGATCAACTAAAACTGAACCCCAGACTTGATTGCGTTCTGTTTCATTTAAATCATTAAAGTATGACTGAAAACCACTTAATAAATCGCATTTAGTAAAAGTGATATAAAATGGAAATAAATATCCTAGCTCTAAAATAAGCTCTTCAATTCGATCTCGAATAACTTTAACGTGCCAATTTAAAACTTCCTCATCAGCTGTTAATAAATCAGAAATACTCAACGCAATGATCACACCGTTAATCGGCATACGCTTTCGATATTTCGTCAATAAAGATAAAAATTCTTTCCACTCTGCATTATCGTCAACTTCAGTGGTATAACGACCAGCGGTATCTAAAATTATAGCTTCATCAGAAAACCACCAATCGCAATTACGCGTCCCACCAAAACCACGAACATCAATATCATCGGATTGGCTATGAGGAAAATTTAATCCGGAATTTCGAAGTAAAGTGCTTTTACCCGCAGCCGATGGACCAATAATCATATACCAAGGTAAGGCATACAAAGCACTACTACCTTGATATTTAACACCAAGCTCAGTAGTTTTTAATGAAGCGATCGCTTCATTCATTTTTTCTTTTAATGCTTCAATTTCAACGGAATGATCATTTGAATCAAGTTCCTGCAAATCATCTTGTAACTGAGAGCCTCTTTTCTTGGTTATCATCCAAGAAACAACAAGATAAATTAATGCGATAGCAACAATCACACCGATAATAATAAAACGAATTCCTTTATCGGTTAAACCAACTGATGGTCCTGCAACCCATACTAAAGTAACTAATAAAACTAGCGCAGTTATTGTGACACCAGCCTTACTCAATACGACACTCTTAAACATTGCCATCAACATATTCATCGTTTTGTAGTCCCTAAACGATTCGCTTTACGCGGATTCATTTGATCATGCAATGCGAGAATATTTTTTACCCCGTTTTCAGATTGATTCTCAATAATCATTGAATAACCCATATAAGTAAAAAATATTATTGCAACGGTAAATATTGATATCGCCCAATTAGGAACTTCTCTACGCATATGAGAAATAAATCCAGATTCAGGTAATCCTGTTGGAGATAATGTTCTATTTTTAATTTTTTTGTAATCTTCAAGCTGGCTGCGTAAATCAACTTGCAAAGCCATCAATTGTTCCATGCCTTGTAATCGATAAACACCTTCAAAGCCCAATTGTAAACAAACATAATACAATTCAATAATATCGGTATTTGCTGTTCCAGCTTGTCTCAATTTTGCAAGATGTTTAAAAAAACCTTCTCCTGCTAAATGTTCCCCAAAAAATTGAAGTTGCAGTGGATTGGACATCCAAGCCATACGTTCAGACCAATCAGAACATAGAATTGTTTCATCAACAAAGGCGGCCATCGCGTATTTTGTTTCTTTAATGGTAGGAGCGCTAATTTTTAATTCATACGCCGTACGTTCAAGTGTATCGAACCCGGACATTATATTTTTTTTATAATCCGCAGGCACGCTTGCACCACGATCATGTGCTCGAAAAGGTTTTAATATCGCAAACAATAATGAGCAAGACTCAAGAACTTGGTTTACTTGATTAATTTTATTTGATTGTTTATTTTTTTTCGCCATTACGCTTCTTTAACTGTTACGATTTCAATTTTTGCTTTAATAAAGTCTCTAGGAATAAATAACCCTAAAGTTCGCTCATTCACGATTCGATCCCAAAACGTTCCATTTGGATCCAGTCGATAATATTCAAAACCACTTTTTATCGGTAAATTGCTTGGAGGTCGTTGCATATGCCGAATATTAACCCCAGGTAGTGCAGATGCCACAATCATCTCAATATCAACCCGGGCTCCTACTTTTGCCATTCGCTCAAACTGCCCAACCCAATTAGAATTATCTGATTCTAGTAATACTGCAAGAAATAGCGTTGAACTGCCTAAAATAGCACTTTCAATATTGTCCACCGAATATAACGCATCCGACTCTTTGATTAATTTAATTTGAGCAACTTTAGTTGGCATTGCAACATCAACTAATTCTCTTAATAATTTTTCAAGTGTAGTAAAAACTTTTGTTAAATTATTATGTTGATAAACAGGGATGCTATGAACGTCCATTTCTAAACTAAACGGACACAAACCACCAATAACATTACTCAGTAATTGATAAATTTGTTCAGGATGTAAATCAACATTTTTTCTAAAATGTTGTAGTATTGGAATTGCACCACTCAAAGCCTGTAATACCAAAAAATTTGAAACATCATTATGCCCAAACTCGGCAATTCCTGAGCTGTATTGCTTTCTACGTTCATTTAACACTCGAATTTTAGCGCTAAATAATTCAATAACCCTAACTAACATTGCCGACAAATAATCAGATGCCTGAATATTAACTATTGGCGGTATATAATTTTCTACAAAACTATATTCTCCATCACCATCATTAACAATTTCAGCAATTTTAATCGAAGTGAAATTTTCTCTCGACTCATCACCAGAAACAATCATTAAATTAGGATGACCAAGCATAACTTCTCGTTCACGCGATGGATCGTTCTCATCTGCTATCTGACGATAATCTGCATACCATGCACTTAACTGACCACTATTGTGATAACCATTAATACCTTGAGTGGTTCGATTTGCCGGTAAACATAAATAAAGTTCTATTTTTTCACTGTAACCACCAGACAACTCTTTTGCCAATGGCTCACTTTCGCTAGCATCGTAACTAATTAAACGGCCATCCGGAAATATAGCCTGACAGAATGAAATGCGAAATTGATTATTTTCCAAAGCCTCTTGATCAATATCCAGCTGCAATAAACCCCACGCCATCGGTGAGATGCTGCGAATTTGTAAACTCTGGTATGATTCAAGATAATTATCCCACATCTGAAAATGTTGTTGGCCAAGAAACATCCCTTCTGCCCAAACAACTTTTCTCAAACCCTTCATTTAATTCTCCTAACTAAATCCATGTTCAATTTTAGATTGTTATCCATTAATTAATTTTAATCCGCAATGTTAATAGAATTGCCAACTAAACTAACAGAAAAGCTACTTGAAAAACGGCTACCAACGAGACTTGAAGATAACTCATGAATATCACGCCATTTTCTATCTCGCGGATTTCTAAAAATTGCAGCAACACCAATATATTTGGCCTTTTCATGTCGGTCGAAAATAATTTCTTTGTTTACACCCGGGTGTATTACAATTTCTTTTCTTGTCAAAACCGTACCAGTTAACGCATTTAAATCATTTTTCCAAATTTCATTAAATGTTGTACTTTCGAATGAACTGATATCTCGTAGTTGATAAATTCGAACAACAACAGACAATGGTGCTTGCTTTCGATTAGGATTTAAATCTGGTGATGATGAAATACCCATTCGAATTGTTGGCCCACCACAAGCCGATAACAAAACGGTAATTAAAATAAGTGTAATTATTTGACCTAGTTTATACTGCATATTTATTCCCTCATTACTTTTCTAATTTTGATTTTCACGTATAGATGAATAACTCTTAACAAAGCCAGGCGCAACTATGGCATTAAATCGCAAATTATTATTAATTTGAAATTCTTTATGATAATGTTTATAAAAGCGCCATTTAGCCCCAGACGTTACCCACCGGCTAGATAACTCACTATCAATAGTTTCCTCACTGACTGAATTCAATGCTTCTTTTGCAACAGCATCAATTGAATTAAATAACGCTAATTGATGCTCGACCATATCACTAAATAATCCCTGTAACTGAGCTATTCCGGGGTCACCCGATCGAAAAATTTGTTTTAATAATTTTTTAGGACTTTGGCCATCTAATAAATGGTATGACTTAGGAAATACTCTAGCGCTATTTAAACCAAACTCTTCTGCAAATTGCCTTTGACCTTGAATCAGTTGTGTTATTCCTTTTACAACAGCATTTCCTAGCCCGGTCTTTTTAGAACGTGTAGCAGCAGTCTGCGAATTAGATTCAGATTGGTTTACCAAGGTAGTATCTCGCGAATTGCGAGCAGGCAATTTTGTCACTATGCTGGGCTTACTCTCCATCTTATATCCATATTATTCCCATTTACTAAAACACAAGCCTGCTATGCTGATCCTTTGTATTCCATCTGTACTTTTTATGTACTATCGCAACATCCATTAAACAAGTCTAGTTAAATTTTACATTATAATTGTTTAATTAATATTCAATAATATTGTACAAAACATTACTAGGATAAACCCTTGCTTGAGTATAAAAAACAAACCTAATATGTTTATTTTTTAAACAACACTTTGTACTATATTTGAATACTGTCACGCAGTTAGAATGTTTCAAAAACAGTAAATATATTTAACAATAATATATTACGAACCAACCAGCATGCAATTTTTCAGAGGAGCACTCATTTTTATATAAAATAATTTTTGAGACAAAAAATATTCCTAATAAATTTAAAGCTTATATGCTCACTAAGAATTTATTTAGTCGACAGAGAATACCATAGTAGAACATTGCTAGGTATATTTATGGTAAAGAATATAGGAGAAAAACCAGAAGAAACGACATAGAGTATAATTTAACGTCCATGTTAATTAATACTTTACTTTTATTTGAAATGTTAAAAATGTAAAAAAGCGCCAATGAACGGTCCACTAAAAGTGACGTCAGCGGTAACATTATCAATATCTTTTAAACTCAATTTTTGAGTTCGAATACCACCTTCAACACCAAAAACACTAACAATTTCATAACGTAATTTCACCAACAAATCAGTATAAGTAACACCTGCTGCACTGACAAAGTTACTTTCACCACTAAGGGTTATTCCTGCGGGTAAATTCACACTCAAGGCGGCATAAATCATTGGAACAGTTTGATCAATGAGTTGTTCACCTGTGCCGCTAATAGCACCAACAACTTTAATTTTACCTTCGAGCTTTCTAGCGGTTAAACCAAGATCAACTTCAACAACATTATCAAGAATTTCATAATATGCCGTAATATCAGTTGAATCTAAAACAACGGTGCTAGTAACCGGTTCTGAAAGGTTAAAACTTTGCCCACCAAAAGAAACAGTGCTAGTCAGAACACCATTTCCCGCATGAGACAACTTAGTCGATGCAAATTTAATATTAGGGATAATAGGAAGTGGGTGTTCAATTGCAATATAAAAATACCCTTCTTGTTTATCTTTTAAATTTAAATCGTCTTTTAAATCAATATTCGTGCTCGAATCACTGACATAACCCGATGCACTATGATTCCAAGTACCTGCTCCCAAATACACGCCGAGCGCATCTGCACTAACTTGGAATGGAAAAATCAATAATAATGATGTTAATAACAAATATTTTAGTTTCATGGCATGCCTCAGCATTATTTCAATTAGTAAAATTCATTGTTTATTACTAAACAATATTTATATTAAATAGTGTTAAATGTTCTCTAACTCTTCCCATCTAACAAATATTTTATCCAGCTCATCACTTAAATCCTTCATATCAAGTTGTACTTTTGCAATTTCCGTACCGTCTTGCTTATAGAACTCAGGATCATTCAATTTATTTTGTAATATTTGCTGATGTTGTTCCAGTTTTTCTATTTTTGCAGTGATTTCTTTTAGCTCATGTTGTTCCTTATAGGATAGTTTAGCTTTGTTATTATCAATTGCTTTATTACTGCTTTTATTCGAGTTAGAGCTGACAATTTTTTGGCTATTTGCTGATTTTTTGTCACTATTGCTCGACTTAGCGCTTCTTAATTGACGTATATAATCACCATAACCACCAACAAACTCCTTAATCACACCATTTCCCGATAATACCAAGGTACCGGTTACGATATTGTCCAAAAATTGACGATCATGACTAACGACTAAGATTGTACCTTTGTAGCTTAATAACAAACTTTCAAGCAATTCCAAAGTCTCAATATCGAGATCGTTTGTTGGTTCATCAAGAATCAAAAAATTGGCGGGTTGTGTAAACAATCTGGCAATTAATAATCGATTTCGCTCGCCACCTGACAAGGTTTTCACTGGAGAACGAATTCGCTCAGGTGAAAATAAAAAATCTTGTAGGTATCCAATCACATGTCGGCTTTGACCTTGTATTTCGACATATTCCTGACCATTATTGACGTTATCAAATACGCTAGCTTCCAGATTTAATTGCTCACGATGTTGATCAAAATAGGCAATTTCCAGTTTAGTACCAAGTCGAACAACACCCTGATCCGGTTGCAACTCATCAAGCAATAATTTTAATAAGGTTGATTTTCCGATGCCATTTGGCCCAACAATTCCAATTCTGTCACCACGCATAATGCGTAACGACAAATCCTTAACCATACATTGCTCATCAAAACTAAAATTGACATTTTCAAGTTCTACAACAAGCTTTCCTGAACGTTCTGCAGTATCTAAAGAAAATTTAACGTTACCTTGTTTTTCACGTCGTTTAGAACGCTCTACCCTAAGTGACTCTAATGCTCGAACACGTCCTTCATTTCGTGTTCTTCGCGCTTTTATTCCCTGCCGAATCCATTTTTCTTCATCGTTTAATTTCTTATCAAACAACGCATTTTGTTTTAATTGCTCTTCTAATTGCTTTTCTTTTAACGCTAAATACGCATTATAATTACCAGGATACGAAATGAGTTCACCTCGATCCAAATCAATTATCCGTGTTGCCAAATTAGACAAAAAAGAACGATCATGAGTAATAAATAACAATGAACTATTTAAATTCAATAAAAAATTTTCTAGCCAGAGTATCGACGGAATGTCTAAATGATTGGTTGGTTCATCAAGCATCAACACATCTGGCTCGCCCACCAAAGCCTTTGCTAAAAATACCCTACGCTTTTGTCCTCCGGACATATCTGCAATTTTATCATCAGCAGATAACTCTAATTTTGAAATAATAGCGTCAATTTGTTGCTCAAAGTGCCAACCGTTAACCGACTCTAATTGTGTTTGTAATCGGGCTAACTTATCTAAATCAGATTGTTTATGCGATGTGGACACCGTGACTACCGCTTGGTGGTATTCATAAAGAATCTTACCAACCTCGGGTAAGCCATCAGAAACAACTTCAAATACCGATTTTTCTTTGTCCTTAATTAGATCTTGTTCGAGATAAGAAATTTTTAAATTATCCGTTCTCCAGTAACTGCCATCATCAAGCTCATATTCTCCTGACAATACTTTTAACACTGAAGACTTACCCGCCCCATTTCGACCAACCAAAGCGACACGCTCGTGTTCATTCAAAATGAGTTTTGTTGAATCCAGTAGTGCGACATGTCCAAATGACAAACATGCATTATCTAATTGTAATAAAGCCATTTATTTCTTACTTCTCACGCTATTCAATAACGTATTATATAGTATGGCGGAGAGGGAGGGATTCGAACCCTCGGAACCGCGAGGTTCACTTGATTTCGAATCAAGCACATTCGGCCTCTCTGCCACCTCTCCGTATTCATTTCAGTATAAAATCAGACATAGAATCGATTAATTCGACTATAATCAGCTATCCACGCGATAGAAGCAACACTGAATATCTGAACAGCATTGAAATATAAAGGAATTTTATTTTATATTAGTTAGTTGTTAAATGTAATGGTACAATAAGTAAATATTAATAAACTAATCTTCTATTTTTTATTTGAAATTAGTTTGAAATGTGACGCAATTCACACTTCAGGATACGAATTACCGTCCGATATTTGATTATCGGCAAAGGTTAAGTCTCATCATGAAATTTCAATACATCAGCAGCATTGTTTTAGGTATAAGCGTACTCCTTGGAGCCTTAAACGCTTGCACACCTAACAGTACTATTCTTGAACAGGTACAGAATAGTGGTGAATTGCGTGTATTGACTCGAAATGCAGCGACTAGTTATTATGACGCCCCAAATGGCCCAACCGGCTTAGAATATGACCTAACCAAGAAATTTGCTGAGCATTTAGGTGTAAAACTCAAATTACGCACCCCAGATACATTAAATGACATTTTAGATGATATTTCTGATGGCAATGCCCATATTGCCGCTGCAGGTTTAACCATCACCAAAGAACGTGAAAAACTCGTTAAATTTTCAGTTCCTTATCAGCATATTACACAACAGTTAATTTATAAATCCGGCCATACCCGTCCCAAAAACATATTTGATACCAAAGGTCATCTAGAAGTTATCGCCAACAGCAGTCATGCTGAAAGGCTTATAAAACTAAAAACAAAAAATCAAAACTTAACATGGTATGAAAGTAAAGCTGAAGACAACTTAGAATTAATGCACTTAGTCTCCGAAGAATTAATTGATTATACCATTGGCGACTCAAATGAAATCGCACTAAATATGCGGTTTTATCCTAAAATTAGAGTTGCATTTAATGTATCCAAACCACAACCATTAGCTTGGGCATTTCCAAATTCAGTTGATAACTCATTGATTGATGAAGCTAATAAATTTATTTTAGCCTTACAAAAATCCGGCGAACTCGATAGCATTATCAGACGGCATTACGGCCATGTTGATAACTACGATTACACTGGCACCAAAACATTCCTAAGGCATGTATCCAAACGTTTACCACGTTATAAAAACCAGTTTGAAATTGCTGCTGCAACTAACAATTTAGATTGGAGATTATTAGCTGCGGTTGCTTATCAGGAGTCCCACTGGAATCAACATGCAGTTTCCCCTACGGGTGTTCGAGGAATAATGATGCTAACTAGAGCAACAGCAAAACACCTCGGTGTACAAAAACGAACGGATCCAAATCAGTCTATCGAAGGTGGTGCACTTTATATCAGGAAACTTCTGGATAAAATACCAAACGAGATTACTGAGCCAGATCGAACTTGGATGGCTCTTGCATCCTATAATGTTGGTTATGGACATTTACGTGATGCACAAATTATCACAAAAAAACGTGGTGGTAATCCAAATAAATGGATCGATGTAAAAGAAAGCTTACCGCTATTAAGAAAACGTAAATGGTATAAAAAAACCCGTTACGGTTATGCCAGAGGAACTGAACCAGTCCACTATGTCGAAAATATTCGTAGCTATTACGACATTCTCGCTTGGCACCAAGAAACTCAACTTGATCAAAAGGTTGATCCCTCAAAGCTAGCGATTGTTTCTCCTGTTTTATAAGCCAATAAGTACTATACTATTTATTCTTAACCCAGATATTATTAGGGGTTAAATAATATTTATAATTTATAGAAATGTTATGCTTACATGAATAAAATCATTCCTTGGATTAAATCATTTCAAATACGATTTCTACTCGGTATTATCACAATAATTTTACCGCTATTTACCGTTTCTATTCTCGGTTTATTATTTTTTCTCGGCACCTTAAATGCCACTAAATCAACGGTTGATGAAATAATCGCTGGTGGTGTTCCAATTGTCGAACTATCGACAAAACTACAATACTTACCACTGCATTTATCACAAATTCATCGAAACAATAATAATGAATTACATCGAAAAAAGGATACATTAATAAATTATATCGATACTATGTTCAATGACATATTATCGGCCTCACCACATTCAGAAAATGCGTTTCATATTTTACTGGTCATACAAAAAGATTGGATTAACATAAAGAAAAATTTAAACGAAAGTAATTTAAAAAATATTACAGAAGTAAATAAAATTTCACTACAAATTATCGATTTATCTGAAAAACTTGGCTTATACCAAAACCGGTTACAAAAAGAATTACGTACCGATATATTTAAAGGTTTTAAATCAAAAAATGAAATTTTATTTTTAATCACCATGATTTCAATTTTTGGCGTATTACTTGCTGTTGCTGTATCAATAGGACTGAACCGAACAGTTTTAACACCAATAAGAAATATCTTAAATGTCGTTAGCCAGTTAGGTTTAGGAGAAACATCCACAAGGCTAGAACATAGCGCCAGCGGTGAATTAGGCGAGTTATCTAAAACCATAAACCAGCTTGCTGAAAAATTAGAAAACACTCACATTCATATTAAAAACCAAACCGCTTATGATAATTTAACCGGTCTCATCAACCGGCGGGAATTTAATTTACGCTTAACAAATGAAATTGAACGCGCACGACGTTACTCTCAAACACTCGCTTTATTGTTACTCGATTTAAACAATTTTAAAACAGTGAACACAGACTACGGACATTTAGCGGGAGATGAAACAATCCGTGCCACCGCTAAAACTATCAGCCAAGAAATACGCCCAATGGACACCGTAGCGCGATACTGTGATGAAAAATTTATCATCATTATGCCGGATATCAGCATTGATCATGCTTTAGCTTCAGCAACTCGAATTAAATCTATCATAGCAAACCAAACAATATTTATTCGTGAAACAGAAAAAATTCGAATAACCATGAGTGTTGGTATTGCTATATACCCCGATGATAGCGATGACACTCAAGCATTAATTCAAATTGTAGAAGATGATTTAGCTAAAGAAAAAATTCGACAAACTAAAATAGCAACGGATAAATTTAATGCAATGGATACTGATGAATTTAACCCCAACGATACATTTGATCGTGAAATTAATGAAGATATGCACTAATTTATCGTAGGTTGTGAACCCCAACGTGAAAATATAAAAACTAAACTAATTATAAATTATTACTGATACATCATTTCTTTAAGCCCTACAAAATTTAAAACAACAACAGTCGCTAGCAATCATTTTTTTCGTTTATTTCTAAAAAAATTTTGAAGTAACTCCGCTGATTCAAGCGCTAACTCACCCTGCTCAACGTCCACTTTATGATTTAACTCAGAACAATTTAAAATTGAAAACACGCTACCCGCAGCTCCGGTACGTGGATCAGCTGTTGCATAAACAACACGTTTAACTCGAGCATGGACAATTGCACCCGCACACATAACACAGGGCTCAAGCGTGACATAAAGAGTGCTATCGATTAATCGATAATTTTGGATTTTTTTAGCGGCATCTCGTAAAGCAATAATTTCAGCATGCGCTGTAGGATCGTGATTTAATATTGGTTTATTCCAGCCTTCGCCAATAACCGTATTATCTTTTACTAAAACAGCACCAACTGGAACTTCGCCCTCATGTTCGGCGTGTAGTGCAAGCCTAAAAGCATACTCCATCCATTTTAAATTATTCATTACTTTGGTATCAACGTTATCCGATTATTCCCACT
>CAZEPW010000002.1:0-119820 GCA_964514215.1 uncultured Thioalkalispiraceae bacterium | reverse complement strand
TCATCACTATCGTTCTTAACAATACCCTTATCTGCTTTTTTTGCTGCAGCAATAGCATCCGCATCTTCAGCCAATTTTAACAATTTGGCTCGAACCTGTTCTTCAATATCCGCTTCAATATCAGGATTATCTTTTAAAAACTGACGTGCATTATCTTTACCTTGTCCAATACGCTCACCATTATAGCTATACCAAGAACCGGCTTTATCGACAATACCTTCACTAACGCCCATATCAATGACTTCACCTTGATGTGAAATACCTTCACCATAGATAATATCAAATATCACTTGTTTAAAAGGTGGCGCCACTTTATTTTTAACCACTTTCACACGAGTTTCATTTCCTAAAATTTCATCGCCTTTTTTTATCGCACCAATACGCCGAATATCCAACCGTACCGAAGAGTAAAACTTTAAAGCATTACCACCCGTGGTTGTTTCTGGATTGCCAAACATCACACCAATTTTCATGCGAATTTGGTTAATAAAAATAACCATGGTATTGGATCGTTTAATATTGCCCGTTAATTTTCGAAGCGCTTGTGACATTAACCGTGCTTGTAAACCAACATGATGATCACCCATATCACCTTCGATTTCAGCCTTGGGTGTTAATGCGGCCACCGAATCGATAACAATAATATCCACCGCACCGGAACGAACCAGCATGTCAGTTATTTCTAATGCCTGCTCACCAGTATCTGGTTGCGACACTAATAAATCATCGATATTCACCCCAAGCTTCTCAGCATAAATAGGGTCAAGTGCATGTTCCGCATCGACAAAAGCTGCTGTGCCACCGGCTTTTTGACATTCAGCAATAACATGTAATGTTAATGTGGTTTTACCTGATGATTCAGGACCGTAGATTTCAGTAACCCGACCTTTAGGTAAACCGCCTATTCCAAGAGCAACATCCAAACCTAAAGAGCCCGTTGAAATTGTTTCAATATCACGTGCGGCACTGGAGTCTCCCATGCGCATAACCGAACCTTTTCCGAATTGTTTTTCAATTTGAGATAATGCGCTTGAGAGTGCTTTGCTTTTTTGATCTTCGGCCATGATTTTATTCCTTCGAGTTAATGTTCATTATTATTGTTGAAAAAATTTGAATACTGCTGATGGTAGTAACTGTAGATTATATATTTAACCATGTCAATACTTTTTACTATGTAAGTATTTTATACTTATAAATACTTTGTATCAGACAGCCGTAATTACTTGTATAATCAACATAGAGTCATAAGGAGTTAAATCATGGTTACACCAGCTAAGATGGCCAATGAAGTGAAATGGGCTACTCGACAGCGATATCAATATATTGAGGTTATGGCCTTCTACACCGGTGTCATTACACGAAAAGATGTTGCCAGAACGTTTGGAATCTCCGATGCCGCTGCCACTAAAGACTTAAAAGCCTATGGTCTGGTTGCTCCAGACAACCTCATCTATAAGCAAAATGTCTTTGGCTTCGTGCCGAGCAAATCTTTTATTGCAATTTTTGCTGATTTATCACCTCACACGGTGTTATCGATGTTTGCAGCAAATTTAGCCGTTCGAGGAAACCCGACACCAATAAAAACAGAACCAGAATCAAATTCACATCAAAACTGGATTTATGGTGTAACGGTCGATCAACTACCACTACCAACTCGATTACCCGATAAAAATATATGCGCACAGTTAGTTCGCGCAATCAGCAATAAACAAAAACTTCAAATTCAATATTTATCACTATCGGATAAAAATGACAGCGTTTTAAACGCGGACAATGTTAACTTGAGAGTCATTGAACCCCATTCACTGATTGATAATGGTCTGCGCTGGCACGTTCGTGCTTATAATGAAGAAAGTTATGACTTTAGAGATTTTGTATTATCACGGATCATCAGTGCGACATTAATCAATGCCGATGCCGAATCTAGCCCCAAATACGATGATGATTGGATCGAGTATGTTACTTTAAAACTAAAACCCCACCCTAAACTAAGCACACAAAAACAACAGAGTTTATTATACGACTTTAATGCCTTAAAAAATAACGATGATAATGTCTTAATTGAGCTAACCGTACGACGCGCTTTAGTAGCTTATGTCTTACAAAGGTTATCGGTAGATACCACTATAAATCACTCATTAAATCCAAATTCATTTCAATTAATATTAGATAACCGTGATGATATTGAGTGGTTTGCAGGTTGGTCGTTTATGTAAAATTTATTAAAACTCAATGTTGATAACGCAAATAATAATCATGTTACTTGGATTATTTTTATAAACCCCAATAAAGCCTGTAACACCGCCTGCCCTCGAACAGCTTTTCTATCACCTTTAAATAGGTGCTTTTCGGTAAGCACTGTTATTTCCTGGTTGCTCGTTATTGCAAAAGCAAACCAAACCAAACCGACTGGTTTTTTAGCACTACCACCATCAGGCCCTGCAATACCACTAATAGCCACTGATAATGTCGCATTCGAATGTTCTAAGACACCGCGCGCCATTTCTGCAACCGTATTTTCACTTACTGCACCATAGGATTCTAAAGTAGCTTGCTGTACAGAAATCATACACATTTTTGCATCATTGCTATAAGTAACAAAACCACACTCAAACCACCGAGAACTACCCGCGATATCGGTTAGAACTTTCGATAGCCAACCACCCGTACAAGACTCAGCAACCGCCAAGTTAATATCTGAGCTAACACATGATTCTGCCAACTGTTCAGCAGTTTGAGCAATTTTATAATCGATATCATCTATTTGCATAAGCTTATGCTTTTTGTTATTTCTCTAGCCATGATAAAGTGGCATCAGTATTTAGGAATAAATATTAGTTGCTCATCATATATTATTACCGATTATTCGGACTAATATTAGATAGTTGCCAATGAAGGCGTGCCAACTCCCCTCATAGCACACTACAGTAGTTTTAAATTTTTAGTACGTGTTTTTTACAATTTAATAATTTATTTACATGCAAATTCAGAGCACAACCACATCCTCTGCGTTGGTACAGTATCGTTCAACTGGATCACAAGGAGATGCTACTTCAAACGGGATTAACCCGACTAGTGCTAGTGCGCGTGACAAACAATCCGATAACCAGCAACAAGCAGCACAACAAGCAACTAATCTTGAAACCACAAATAAAATACAAACCATTCCAAATCTACAGATTCAGCGCATCACGGCTAGTAAACCAATATCAAACGATGCACTAGCCAGTAGCACCCATAGCGCTAAGCGAGCAGTACAAACTTTCCAAGAAATCGATTTATTGAGTGAGACAGAATTAATGCCTCGAGTGGATATGTTGGCGTAGTATTTTTAAAGATTTTTACTTGTCATAGACTTCACGAATAACGGCTCCAATTTCAAAACCATCTCCTCGACGTTGTTTTTCAACACGAACAACTTTAACCTTTGCGTGAAATGGTGGGATAGAACCGGCTTGAGGTTTAATTTTAACTTCAAGCATCGAGTCTGTTACTAACTCACGTTCAGCAATAAATAATAATCCTCGGCCACTTAGATTCTTAGCCAAACCGATCTCTTCTAAACCTTTGTTTGGTTCGATGTAGGTTAATTCGCAATCAACTGTTACTCTAATAAAATCACGTTTTTCATCGTATTCACGAACCATTCTACTCTCCTGGCTTCTTTTAATAATAAAACTGGATTATATAATTATTGCCACTAAATTTATTTTTTTTATAAACAACAGTAGCTTAATTGTAGGCTAGAAATACACAAGTTTGCTATTTTTTTAAACAATTAACTAAAAAAACTAAAGTATGGATAAATACTGGCCAGAAGCAGTCAGATTTCGTTAAAATAACGTCATGGAAAGTTTAATCGAAAATCTAGAGCAACACACACCAATGATGCAGCAATATTTACGCATTAAAGCACAACACCCCAATAATTTACTGTTTTACCGAATGGGTGATTTTTATGAGTTGTTTTTCGACGATGCAAAAAAAGCATCGAAATTATTAGACATTACACTCACCGCGCGAGGTAAATCTTCCAATAAGCCAATTCCAATGGCTGGCATTCCCTACCACGCTGCTGATAATTACTTAGCAAAATTAATCAAACAAGGGGTATCCGTTGCGATTTGTGAACAGATTGGTGATCCGGCCACAAGTAAAGGGCCTGTTGAACGAAAAGTTGTTCGCACATTAACACCGGGCACCATCACTGATGAAGCATTGCTCACGAGCAACCAAGAGTGCCTGTTAAGCGCTTTATATCGCGATAAAAATGCATTCGGACTGGCATCAATTGAACTTAGCACGGGTCGCCTAAGCATCATGGAATGTCATTCTGAAATTGAAATAGTAGCCGAGTTTGAGCGCATAAAACCTTCCGAATTAATCATTCAAGAAGATACTAAATTAACCTTACCCGACTATTTAGAAATTCCGACCAATACCGTAAATGCGAGTTATTTTAACAATAAAAATACCGAACAATTATTACAGCACTACTTTTCAGATCTCAATATCGATATACAAAATTTAGATAATTCAACGCTATCAAAACTGGCAATCGGCGCGTTACTTAAATTTTTAAAAAAAGCGCACTACGAGCAGTTATCTCATATCCGTGCAATCAAATTAGATGATCTTAATAATGTCATTCATCTTGACAGCACCACTCGACGAAATCTTGAGCTTGAATCGAGTATAAACGGTTCCGATAAAAACACGTTATTTCATGTTATTAATAATACCGTAACACCAATGGGCGCACGATTACTGCGCCGTTGGTTAAGTCGACCCTTGCGCGATAGCCATACAATATCATTACGTCATGAAGCAATTACATTATTATTAAAAAATTATGAGTTTGAACAAATTACACCGCTACTAAAAGGCATTGGTGATCTCGAGCGTATTTTAACTCGAATCGCCTTTAAATCTGCTCGGCCACGAGACTTAACCCGTCTGGCGCTTGCCCTAGCTCGACTGCCAGAAATTCAAACTCAAATTACTAGAACAACCAAAGACACAAGCCAACAAAATTCACGACTACAAAATATCGCGACAAAAATAAATGAATTCCCGAATATTGTCAGCCTATTGCAAAATGCCATAATAGAAGAACCGCCGTTATTAATTCGAGATGGTGGTGTTATCGCAACCGGCTACGATGCACAATTAGATGAATTCCGAATGCTGAGCCAAAATGCCAGTGATATTCTCGTTAAAATAGAAACTGAGCAACGTGCTGAAACCGGTATCTCAACACTTAAAGTTGGTTTTAATAAAGTTCATGGTTATTACATTGAAGTTAGCCGCGCACAAAGTGATAAAGTACCCGATTATTACCAACGCCGACAAACACTAAAAAATGCAGAACGATTTATTATCCCTGAATTAAAAAAACACGAAGATAAAGTACTCAGCGCAGGGGAACGCGCACTCGCTAGAGAAAAATATTTGTATGATGAATTACTGGTTAAATTAAACGTAGATTTACAACACTTACAAACCTGTACCGATGGGTTAGCCGAGCTCGATGTGTTAACCAACCTTGCAGATAGAGCAGACCAATTACAACTAAACTGCCCTACATTTACCACTAAAAAACAAATTGCAATTAATGCCGGTCGTCACCTAATTATCGAGCAAGCACAACAAATTCCATTTACCCCTAACGATACACTGTTAACCGAACAGCGTAGCATGAAAATTATCACCGGCCCCAACATGGGCGGCAAATCGACTTACATGCGTCAAACAGCACTAATTGTTATATTGGCTTATATGGGCAGTTTTGTACCGGCTAAAAAAACCATACTGGGTCCCATTGATCAAATATTTACGCGTATCGGCGCTTCCGATGATCTGGCCAGTGGCCGTTCAACCTTCATGGTTGAAATGACCGAAACTGCAAATATTTTAAAAAACGCAACTAAAAACAGCTTGGTATTAATGGATGAAATTGGTCGAGGTACTAGTACCTATGATGGCCTCGCTCTAGCGTGGGCGAGTGCCGTATCAATTCTTAAAAATATTAATGCCATGACATTATTTGCAACGCATTATTTTGAACTCACTAAAATTCCTGAACAATACAAAAATTGCAATAATATTCATTTAGGCGCAAAAGAAATTGGTCATCAAATTATATTTCAATATGAATTACAGCAAGGAGCAGCTAATAAAAGTTATGGAATTCACGTTGCGAGTTTAGCTGGCGTACCATTGGATGTTATTAAAATAGCGCAACAACGTTTAAAAGAATTTGAAACTAATGAGATAAATCAAGAATTATCAAAATCATTAACAGATAACTCTCAAACTAGTTTAGACTTTAACTCTGCTAAAAATGATAATACCCCAGAGAATATTATGGCAATACAAAAATTAGCTGATACCCTACAACAAATTGAACCGGATAATTTAAGCCCCCGTGAAGCTCTTGAGCAACTTTATAAATTAAAAAATATTATCAATGACAGCAAATGATACTCGCATCACTATCAAAATCCATTTAAAATAGCGTCTACTCTAATTCATGCCATGACGAACAATCAGCTGAAATAAGTATTTCTTTAAATTTAGGAGTTTTCAATGACTTATGTAGTAACCGATAATTGTATTAAATGTAAATATACCGATTGTGTGGAAGTTTGTCCGGTCGATTGTTTTCATGAAGGCCCCAATTTTTTGGTTATTGATCCTGAAGAATGTATTGATTGTACGCTATGCGTACCGGAGTGCCCCGCTGAAGCAATATTTGCGGAAGACGATGTTCCTGAAGATATGCAACACTTTTTTGAATTAAACGAAGAGCTTTCAAGAAAATGGCCGGTCATTACTGAGCAAATAGCGCCACCACAAGATGCCGAACAGTGGGACGGAACAAAAGATAAATTAAAACATTTAGAACGTTAGGTAAAACTTAAATGTTAAATATTGTTATGCGGATTACCGTACCATGGTACGGCAATCCTAAAAACGGCTATTATATTTTTTTATTTAATAATTCAAGAAGTTTTGGAGCGGGTACATAACCAGGAATCATACGACCATCATCCAAGATTAAATTAGGCGTACCATTCACTCCTAACTTTTCTCCCAATAACATGTGTTTTTTAACCGGATCATCACACTTTTCACTAGTCACATTTTGATTTAATTTAGCAGTAGTAATTGCTTTATTTCGATCTTTTGCGCACCAGACATTAACCGCTTTATTGTACGATGAACTATTAATTCCAGCACGCGGATAAGCTAAATAACGAACCTTTATACCAAGATCAGTATACGAGCTCATTTCACTGTGCAGTTTTTTGCAGTAACCACAATCAATATCAGTGAATACTGTTATCGTGTGTTTTGTTTCTTTTTTAGGAGTAAACACAATCATGCTTGATTCATCCATTTCATTAATAACAGTAAGCCGTGCTTTATCTCTAATAGGCGTAGTAATATTTTTACCTGTTTCACGGTTAATGATATCACCATAAAAAAGTAATTTAGCGTCACGACTGATGTACAACACTTGTGGTGCAGCAATCACTTGGTATAAACCGGGAATTGAGCTTGGAACGATATTTTCAGCTTCGATACCAGGAAGTTTGGCAGCAATATCTTTTACTGCTGACTTATCGGAATCCGATAACTCCGCATTAACGCCTGATACAAACAAAAAAGCTAATAAAATAGCGCTAAACAGTTGATAAGTAAATAGTTTCACAAATAATTCCTGAGAGTTGTAAGCCGATTATAGGCATCTAAATGAAAGATAGTATAAATGGTATTGACCACTAATTAGCTAATAAATTCCGTAATTGTGAAATTAATTTATAAATAACAGGGTAGGAAGATAGCATTTAAAAGATCAGAAAATGCTGCGACAGTAGTAATATTAACTAAAATAGGAATAATAATCTAAGGTTGTGATTGGCTTATTATTCCTCAATTTCATCACGATATCAGTTTAAGACTGATATCATCCGCGAGGGTGACTCTCATCATGAATTTTTTTCAAACGTTCTTGGGCAACATGGGTATATATTTGTGTCGTTGAAAGATCGCTATGCCCTAACAGCATTTGGACAACACGAAGATCAGCACCATTGTTTAATAAATGTGTTGCAAACGCGTGTCGTAATGTATGCGGTGATAAGTGCTTTGATATTCCAACTAAGTTTGCATATCGCTTAATGATGTGCCAAAAAGCTTGACGAGTCATACCTTGTTTTCGATGCGTTAAAAATAAAGCATCACTATCGGAGTCTTGTAATAATGATTTACGGGTTCCCGAAATATATTCTTCTAACCAGTTAATGGCCTCTTCACCCAAAGGTACTAATCGTTCTTTATTAGCCTTACCACTAATATGAATGACTCCCATGCGTAAATTTAACTGGCTTAATTCCAATTGAACTAGTTCAGATACTCTTAACCCACTAGCATATAGAACTTCTAACATACACCGATCACGCATTCCTAAAACAGTTTTAGTATCGGGAGCATTTAGTAATTTTTCAACTTCACCTTCCGATAACACTTTTGGTAAACTTCGTCCTAACTTGGGAGCATGAATTAATGTGGTCGGATCATCTTCGCGAGTGCCTTCCTTGCAAAGGTAACCATAAAATCGTCTTAACGTTGATAAGCGTCGTGCAGTACTACGCGGACTGGCATTGCTTTCAACATAAATTGCTAAATATTTCGTTATATCATCTTGTTCAGCATTTAATAATGCTAAATTATTTTGATCGAGCCAATTATGAAACCGTTCCATATCACTGCGATAAGCATCGATAGTATTGTTGCTAAGTCCACGTTCTACCCATAATGTATCCAAAAATTGTTCGATCACTTTCATTATGATTTCCTTTTTTAATTATAAAACATCTTGCTCATAATATTAAAATCATGTCAGCAGCAGGACGCTCAGTTCCATTTGTCTTACCATTCAACCTTTAATTAGCTATTCAAAATCAACTCGCGACAAAGAATAATACTAGGTGTTGGATTAACTCGACAGGTATGACCTTCTGTCACTTCAAATACCGAATTAACTTTAAGCATACTTGCATTGAGCTTAGACGCCATTTGGTCGTTATTATTATTTGATCTAAATAAATTACTTAATACGTTTTTTCTAAATTTTATATCGAAATACCGTATTTATAAATTCAATATTATAACTACAGTTTAGTACTTTTTAAATATAACTGTATTTATTTGTGGAAGAAAATAAGACTTAATCTGAATTTAATGCCAATTTTCAGAATTAATAAGTTGGTTGCCTTGGTTTTTTGCAGCTCTTTTAAAACCAACTGAACTCAAGACAGCAGAATACGTTAGGATCATACTTACTATATCCTTATAAGTCTTATCTTTTACAAACGCTATAATTGCACGTATTTACACCACGATGCAATGCCTAAGTTTAGACATACCCACATTAAGTTAATATTTTGTTTTAACAAATATCCGGCTATTATTTAATTTTTGTATTTCTCTCAGTATGACTGCACGCCTTGATGATTTTTTAGCCACCGACAATAATTGTTGATATAAACCACGTGCATCAGATGTTAAGCCAGCATTAACTAATGAGTTAGCTGCTTGATATCTTGCCGATTGTGCCCAATCATCCATGGTTGTCGAAGCTGGTATCATAGCGGATCTTAAATAAAGTTGAGCCGCTTCATCAAATCGATATTGCGCTTTTCGCGAGTCAGCCATCCAATACATTATTTCACGTTTAAACTGCTGTTGGCTGTTTAAGTTTAATGACCGCTCAAACAAATGATAAGCAAGCTCGTATTCTTTTACAGTTTGTAAATCAAAAATAACCTGCAATAAATTATCGATTTTATTCTTATGTTTGATTTTATTATTTTCTATTAATTCTAATAATACGTGACTGCCCTGCTCGGCATTACCTCCTAGAATTAATATTCGAGCGCGTCGTAAATGCCACATAAAACTATTTCCTGTTCCTTTCGGAGGAATTATTATTGTTGCCATTAACCTTGAGGCACTATCTAATTCTGATTTAGATAGTGCTTGATCAACTAAATTGTATCGAATAACTTTAGGAATAATACTGTAATCTTTATACTGCATCGATTTCAAAAAAAGACGGTAAATTAATTTCTGACCATTGTTAGTTAAACTTAACAAACGGCTAAAATTCTTTGCCGCTAAAGTTCTAGTGTTTTCATTACGTCCTTGCACCATAACAAATGAATACAAAGAACGAGCATCGACAGGGGATTTTTTTTCTAAGGTTTTTGCCACTTCGAGCCACTGCTTATCTTCCCCAACTAACAATAATTTTTTATTGCCAATTGTAGCGGCATGTTCCAAATAAACACGCCATAAAGTATCAGGACTAATTTTAAATAGTTTAGATTTGTGTAAATCACTACGGTAACTAACCAATGCCCGCTCAAGCGCTTGCACAGCGGATCTCAAATCCCCCGACATTTGAGCAGCTTCAGCAACAACAGCCCACAACTGTGACTCTAACTCGTCATTGACCCATTCACCACGCATATGCCTAAGAGCAGCTTGCTGAACTTTTTGTGGTGCTCGTGAATGACTGCGTAATTGAGCGAGTAAATATAACATGCCTGCTTGCGGTTGTTTTGCATGAACCGCTAATATCGTCATAGCATCATCAGAACGATTGTTCAAAATCATTATTCTGGCTCGAAGCAACCTATCCTCAATTGAAAGTTCACCATAATCCTGTTTAAAACGTAAAATTGCAATTTGTGCATCGGCAATTTTTGAATCAGTAACATAGCTTTCAATAATTAATCGACGCCAAATCGCCATCCATTTTTTTTGTTGCTGTTGGTCTGATGACCAAATGAGTTTTAAAATAACATTACGAGCATCACTTGCTTTTGATAATTTTAATAAGGCTCTTGCTGCTTGAGTTTGCGACCAGCTGATAAACTCATTGGTAAAAATAATATTATCGCTATAATTTTTTACACGATTAGTTAGCTCATCCCAACGCTCATGAAACTGATAAATGTTAATACGTTCCAGTTCCCAAGACATCCATTCCTTAGCTTGAGCTCGGTACAAATGTTGATCTTTGTTAATAATCCATAGTGCTAATGAGCTTGCACCATTATCTTGAAGTGCTTTGATTTCCTTAAGTGAACTCGCAAAAACTGGAGTTAGTGATAAAAACAAGAATAACCCAATCCAATGCTGGATCTGTTTTTGAATATTTCCTTTTAATGACATGCTTTAATCCGTTATTTACGTCAACTTATTTAACATTAATTAATCACAGACATAAAAAAACGGATATACCTATTATGGTATATCCGTTTAATAAAATTCTTATTCGATTAAAAAACTAACCTAGTTTTTCTTTAATTCGAGCAGCCTTACCTTGCAATTCACGAAGATAATACAATTTTGCTCGTCGAACATCACCACGACGTTTTACAGTAATATCACCAATGATAGGACTGTGTGTTTGAAATACACGTTCGACACCTTCACCATGTGAAATTTTACGTAAAGTAAATGATGAATTAAGGCCACGATTTTTCTTGGCAATAACTACACCTTCAAAAGCCTGTAATCGTTCTCGATCACCCTCTTTTACTTTTACCTGAACAACAAGAGTATCACCTGGACTAAACTCAGGAACATCCGTTTTTAACTGTTCTGCTTCTAACTCTTTAATAATGTTGCTCATAATGAAGACTCCAAATACCCAAATGTAAGCTGCTATGCAATACGCGATAGCCAATAACGCCGCGATATTATATACGATTAGTATGAGATATGATAATGACAAAGACTTAAAAGTGCATGAAAATGGTGGATATTTTAAAAAAAATTAAAATAATTCCAACTATTATGCTCTAAAGCTTTAAAGTGAGCTACTCAACATCATTTTCACGAATAAACTCCGATAACAATACCTGTTGCTCATTGTCCAAATCAAGATCTTGTAGTAGATCGGGTCGCCGTAGCCAAGTACGCCCTAAAGCCTGTTTTTGCCGCCAACGCAAAATAGCCTGATGATCCCCACTCAATAATACATTGGGCACCATTTCCCCATCCAACTCTTCCGGACGGGTAAATTGCGGGTAATCTAATAAACCCCCCATAAAATCCTGACTAAATGAATCCAATCCAGCAGAATCAGGGTGCCCCAAAGCATTTGGCAACAAACGAATAATACCGTCAATAACAACCATCGCCGGAACTTCACCACCACTTAAAACATAATCACCAATCGACCATTCTTCATCAACTTCAGCGGCAATAACACGTTCATCAACACCTTCATAACGACCACAGACAAAAATAAGTTCTGATTTATGCGAAAATTCACGTAACGCGCGTTGATCAAGCCGTCGACCTTGTGGCGATAAATAGATCACCCGAGCGCCTTTACTGGCTTGCTGTCGAGCATCCCGTATCGCTTCTCTCAGAGGACCCGCCATTAAAACCATGCCGGGACCACCACCATAAGGGCGATCATCTACCGTGCGATGCCGATCTTGGGTGAAATCGCGAGGGTTGGTAAAAGTAATATCAACAATGCCATTATGTGACGCTTTGCCACTGATACCATAGTCGGTAATGGCTCGAAACATTTCTGGAAATAACGTTACAATATTAATTTTCATTAATCACACTCTATCAAATTATATCTAAATACATCATTAGAATTTAAAAATCTGGGTCCCAGTCGACCACAACTAATTTTGTTGTTAAATCGATGCTAATGACCACATCAGGACGTATAAAAGGCACCAGACGAGTTTTGGGGCTAGTCTTGGATTGATCATCCCCCTTTTCTGTTACAACTAAAACATCATTTGCCCCAGTTTCCATTAAATCGGTAATTTGTCCTAACGCAACTTGATTAACCGTACTGACATTTAAGCCAATTAAGTCGTGCCAGTAATATTCATCACTCGCTTGCTCCGGTAACTGTTCTCGTAAGATGGCTATTTCAGTATTTTTATATAATTCTGCTTGAGTTCGATCCAGACACCCGGGTAATTGTGCAACAACACCTTTGCCGTGTTGACGAATTTGTTCAAGCCGAACAAGCTGATATTCAGATTTTGAACTTAACGAACCGGATCGGATATACCAAGGGTTATATGCAATTATATTGGTTTTAGGTTGAGTATAAGAAATAATATTCACCCAACCTTTCAAGCCATAGGCTGCACCGATATGGCCGACTTTGATATACTCAGGAGAATTAGAATCTGACATTAAAGCAGTTAGATAACACTAGAAAATAAAATAAAACTATATTGGGGCAAGAATTGCCCCACTAAAATTTTATTACGCAGCAGCTTTAGCCGCGTCTTTAAGAAGTTTTGCTACACGATCAGAAGCTTGGGCACCATTAGCGACCCAATAATCGATTCGGTCATGTTTAAGTTCTAAACCAGTCTCTCCACCCGTTGCTCGAGGATTATAATAACCGACACGTTCAATATAACGACCGTCGCGTGAATTACGGCTATCCGCAACAACAATTTGATAAAATGGGCGTTTTTTTGCGCCACCAAGGGATAATCTGATTACAACCATTTTAAGTTAAAGCCTCTAATTTATGTTTGAACTTATATTTTGTCGGTATTGATAGAACAATTACGTTTAATCTAAGCTAATTAATGCCAATTAAACACGCTATCAAGCTGAATCGCGCATTTTACCTGATTTTTCACAAATGTGAAGTTAAATATCAGTAATTCCCTGATTTATTAAGGAATAAATACCGTTTAATACTATTTCATCATGCCCGGTGGCATTCTTCCTGCCATACCGCGCATCATGTTTTTCATGCCGCCTTTAGACATCTTTTTCATCATTTTCTGCATTTGCTTAAACTGTTTCAATAATCGGTTCACATCTTGAATTTGAGTGCCCGAGCCATTGGCAATACGGCGTTTTCGAGAGCCTTTAATGACATCAGGAAATTGTCGCTCCTTTAACGTCATTGAATTAATAATGGCTTCGAGTTGAACCAGTTGCTTATCATTAACCTGTTCTTTCATGCCAGCCATTTTACCGGACATTCCCGGTAATTTATCAACCAAACCAGCCATGCCACCCATATTACGCATTTGGTTTAATTGATCTTTAAAATCACCTAAATCAAAACCTTTGCCTTTCTTAATTTTATTCGCTAGTTTTAAAGCCTGATCTTGATCCACATTCTTTTGGACATCTTCAACCAAACTAACAATATCACCCATACCAAGAATTCGATTAGCAACCCGATCCGGATAAAAAGCTTGTAACGCATCAATTTTTTCACCAACCCCCATAAACTTAATTGGCACACCAGTGATTTGACGAATAGATAAAGCCGCACCACCACGTGCGTCACCATCCGTTTTTGTTAATACCACTCCCGTTAATGGCAAAGCATCATTAAAGGCTTTGGCGGTGACTGCAGCATCTTGTCCAGTCATGCTATCTACCACAAACAACGTTTCTTGTGGTTCACAAACGGCATGTAACTCACGAATTTCAGACATCATTTCATCATCAACATGTAGCCGTCCGGCGGTATCAATAATAACAACATCTTTATTTTGAATTTTTGCTTCTTTTAACGCTTTTTTTGCAATAGCGACAGGACTTTGCTTGGCATCACTATCAAATGTATCAACATTGATTTCTTTACCCAAAATCGATAATTGTTCGATGGCTGCTGGTCGATAGACATCCACACTAACCATTAAAACATTTTTCTTTTGATCTTCAATTAAATATTTTGCGAGTTTAGCTACTGTTGTGGTTTTACCTGCGCCTTGAAGACCGGCCATTAAAATAACAACTGGCGGTTTGCTCGCTAGATTTAAAGCATCATTTTTTGCGCCCATTAACGACACAAGTTCGTCATTCACGACTTTAATAAATGCTTGTCCGGGAGTGAGGCTTTTTAATACGCTATCACCAACAGCCTTTACTTTTACATCTTCAATAAATTTCTTAACAACAGGCAAAGCAACATCGGCTTCTAATAATGCTAAACGCACATCACGCAAACTGTCTTTAATATTGTCGTCAGATAATCGACCAATTCCGCGTAAATTGCGTACCGTTTGTCCGAGTCGATCGGATAGTCCATCAAACATAATATTACTTACCTATTAATTTTTAAAATTACAAATGGAATTCTTGATTTGAATACGGATTATACTATTTAATCGAGCGTTTATCGAATGATACACTCACCAAACACCGCATTTTTAACACATTTATACCGTAAAATGCATTTTACCCTTCAATGACTTTACAGTATGGCTGGTAATGGCTTTTTGGCATTCTTTAAGAATTAACTCTTCATCGCCCGGTTTTGCATGGCTTAAATAAATTTCCGGCTTATGATTTAATTTTTTTAAATCGGCTGCTAATGTTTCCGGACAATAATGGCCCGCGAGCTTACTTAAATGCTGATCTTTATTCGCAAATGCAGATTCAACAAATAATAGATCCAATTTGTCACTTTCATTTAAGCGTTGCCATAAATGATCGGTAGTAGAAGTATCACCACTAAATGCAAACACTCCGGTAGACGTTTCAACACGATAGGCAACCCCCGGAACAATATGGTTAACCGTTATCATCTCGATACGGCGATCACCCAATTGATAAATTTCACCGGGAACCATGGCTTGATAACGAATAGCCGGTTTATCTTTATTGGGCAGTAATGAAAAATCAGGCCAAATTATATTATTAAAAACGTGAGCGCGAAGTGCATTAATCGTCACTTCTTGAGCATGAATCACAATCGGTTCATCGTGCGTGCCAAATACCGTATCAACTAGTAATGGTATTCCAGTAATATGGTCCAGATGCGAATGCGTCAAAAAGATATGGCGCAATTTTTTCATCTGATCTAGATTTAAATCACCCACGCCAGTACCTGCATCAATTAATGCATCGTCATCAAGCAAAAATGTTGTTGTCCGGAGATCTTCCCCTATTCCACCGCTACAACCTAAAACTTGAAGCTCCATCTTCAGTTAACCCTGAACTTTTTTCATAAATATTGTATAGCTAATCATTTATAGTATTGTATAAACTCGTATTGTGGTTAAATTACCTTTAATAACGATATAAATACACAAATAATAATCATTTGATCATATTTAATGATTTGAATGACTTACAATGGTTAAGTGTAGGTGCTTATATAATATTTTGAAACAATAAATTTCTTAAATTTTAACCAGTTTGCATAAATAGCACACAAAAACCCTATCTTTTTTCTTTAACATTATGCCATCATATTAAGTAAGCACTCGTAACGGAAAAACTATGTTATTTTTAAGCATTACCACAAGCCTCATTTATTGTTTTGACGCCGTTTTTTTTATTCTGCGCCTTGCGAATAAACCTATCGGTGCTTTAAATAAAAAATCCCTGCTTATTTCTATTGGATTCATTGCCAGTGCGTTACATCTTTATATACTGACCCAAATAATGAATACACCTCAGGGAATTGATATTAGTATATTCAGTATATTATCCCTAACCAGCTGGTTAATATTAACTCTATTATTATTTGCAACGCTTAAATACCCTGTTGAAAATTTAGCCATTATAATTATGCCAATTGCCGCATTTTTTATCATTTTGCGCTATTTAAGCCCGCACCATTTCTACCTTAACCAACAATTATCAATTGGCTTAGAATCACATATTTTACTATCGATACTATCTTATAGTTTACTCAGCATTGCTGCAGTGCAAGCCATTATGCTTTATATCCAAGAAAAACATATACGCAATAGACACCCCGGTGGCTTCATTCGTGCATTACCACCACTGGAAACCATGGAAACGTTATTATTCCACATCATTACTGTTGGCTTTTTGTTATTAAGTTTATCGCTAATAACCGGAATTGTGTATCTCGACAATATCATTGAGCAACACTTAATCCATAAAACCCTGTTATCTATTTTAGGCTGGATAACTTTTGCTATTTTACTGTGGGGGCGACATCAGTTTGGTTGGCGTGGCCGCACCGCGATTAAATGGACGATATCTGGCTTTGTATTCTTAATGCTCGCCTACTTTGGCTCAAAATTTGTAATTGAGTTGATTTTACGGTGAGAATATTCAATTAATTGCGTATACTTATAAACACGATACTACATAGGCACTCCCTTTTTGAACGAACTCCCTCTTAGCGTCCTCTTTATTTCGCTAATAATATTGTTGGTTATTTCTGGTTTTTTTTCTGGCTCTGAGACAAGCCTGATGAGTCTTAATCGTTATCGGCTTCGACATCTCGCGAATAAAGATAACTCCGGCGCTAAGCGAGCCCAAGCACTATTAGATAAACCCGAGCGATTAATTGGCTTAATTTTACTGGGTAATAACCTTGTTAATATTTTAGCCGCTTCAATAGCAACCATTATAGGCTTGCGTCTTGGACAAGATTCCGGAGTCGCCATCGCCACAATAATTTTAACATTTGTGGTACTAATCTATTCTGAAGTAACCCCGAAAACACTTGCTGCGCGAAATCCAGAACGCTTCGCCTTTCCAGCTGCTTATATTTTAAAACCACTGTTAAAACTTACCTCACCGGCGATTAGTGCCATCAATTTCATTACAAAATTAAACTTTAGGTTGTTTGGCATTTCCAGCGACCAAGTTGCATCGGATCATCTTAGCCCAGAAGAATTACGCACAGTGGTTAATGAAGCCGGTAACTTAATCCCCAAAGATCACCAAGAGATGCTACTGGGAATTTTAGATTTAGAAAAAGTCACCGTTGATGACATCATGGTTCCTCGAAATGAAATCATAGGAATTGATCTAACCGATGAGTGGGAAGTGATATTAAACCAGCTGAAAACTTCCGCTCATACTCGATTAGCCGTATTTGACGGTGATATCGATAAAATACGCGGCTTTGTCCATATGAGAAATATAATACCGCTGATACTGGGTCAAAACTCAAACAAAGAAGACTTTATCAAACTGCTGCGAAAACCCTATTTCATTCCAGAAAAAGTGTCGCTGCACACGCAATTGTCAAACTTTCAAAAAGAAAAACACCGTATTGGAGTTGTTGTAAATGAATATGGTGATATTCAAGGGCTCGTAACCTTAGAAGATATTCTTGAAGAAATTGTTGGGGAATTCACCAGCGATCCAGCGCATTTATCCCGCGATATTAAAAAACAAGAGGATGGTAGTTTCATTCTGGATGCGAGTATTTCAATTCGTGAGGTCAATAAGGCATTTAATTGGAATCTATCACTTGATGGCCCAAAAACACTCAATGGCTTAATCACAGAATACCTTGAATACATCCCAGAACCCGGGACCAGTCTACGACTACAAGATTACCCAATTGAAATACTGCAAACCACATCAAGTACCGTAAAAACAGTTTTAGTGATACTTGAAGACCCTATTCCAACTGCAGAAAATAATCCTACCCCAAATTAAATACTTAAATTCATAACACAAAGCTAAATTTTTTAGTCACTTGACCGTTAACCTCGGTATACGATTTTTAATTCGATGCCATACTTATGCTGAGTCTGTAAAAAAACTAATTACAGTCTATAATCCATAATAATTATAAAGATATCAGGAGCTTATAGTTGTCAAAATTGACCTTGTTATTTAAAGGTAGAACACTAAAAGTATTTCCTATCATTGAGGGAGAAATGATAATAGGAAATGCCCGAAATTGTACTGTATTCATTGATAGTCTCGCTATTGATGAAAATCATGCAAAAATTTCCACTGTTGCGCAGCAATCAACATTACTAGATTGTGAGTCTGAAGCCGGTACTTATGTCAATCAAGATAAAATTTCGTCATACCACCTTCAGGATGGTGATTTAATCCGAGTCGGAAAACACACATTATTATATAACTATCAAGAGCTTACAGAAGATGAACTAATGCATGAGAGTTCCACAAGCATACCGGCTATTCCATTTGAAGCCCCTTCCCCGAGCCAAGATGTTGAGCCTGAAGTTGACACCGAAGTTGTTGTCGCCGAACCCGGTTTAGCTTCAATTTCGGAGCCAGCAACGTCCAATCAAAATCAAAGTGCGTGGGTACAAATACTATCCGGTCAAAATTTAGGGCAAACATTACAATTAACACGCTCAGTAACCAATTTGGGTAAACCCGGTGTGGCCATGGTTGTTATTGCACGTCGTGATGATGGATTTTTTATATCACACCTCGAAGGTAAAATTCCACCCAAGGTAGGTGAAACTGAAATTGGTGCACAAAGTTATAAATTAAATGAAGGTGATTTAATTCAAATCGGAAATATCAAAATGCAGTTTTATCTTGAATAAACAACGGACTAATTCCCCATGACACGATCCGAAAAAACTGATGCTCGACACTTTAGTCGAATCCACTTCTCCATTCCTATCTCACTCTCATCATCTAATTTACAACAAACTTGGCACTGCAAATTAATTGATATCAGTTTACACGGGGTATTAATATCTCGTCCTAACGATTGGACTGGTGACGTTGGAGAATCCTATCAAATCGATATTTGTTTAGGAAAAGACAGTACTATCACAATGGAAGTTAATACCGCTCATATCGAACAATCGTCACTTGGTTTTACCTGCATTCATATTGATATAGAAAGTATTACGCACCTGAGAAGACTGGTTGAATTAAATTTAGGAAATAAAGAAATTCTCGACCGTGAATTGAATGAACTCATGCACATTAATGATTAACTAATCAAAAATAATCGCTTCTTCCAAACGATTCACCGCAGTTATTTCAAGGCCTTCAATTTTATGCTTGGGTGCATTCGCCTTCGATATCACCGCTCTTTTGTAACCATGTTTAACTGCTTCATGTAACCTTTCTTGGCCATTCGTAACCGGACGAATTTCACCTGATAAACCAACCTCACCAAAAATCACAGTATCTTGTGGAATAACTTTATCACGCAAGCTTGAAATAATCGCCAGAATAACCGCAAGATCAGCCCCGGTTTCCGTTACTCGCACACCACCGACAACATTAATAAAAACATCCTGATCATAACTTGCAATACCGGCATGCCGGTTCAAAACGGCAAGTAACATCGCAATGCGATTATTATCAATCCCAACCGTTACCCGTCGGGGATTTGCTAAATGACTCTCATCGACCAAGGCTTGCACTTCAACTAACATTGGTCGACTCCCCTCAATCGTAACCATCACCACACTGCCCGAGACCGGTTCGCTATGACGAGATAAAAATATGGATGATGGATTGTTGACAGGTAGTAAACCTTTATCGGCCATCGCAAAAACACCCAGTTCATTTACCGCACCAAACCGATTTTTAAAAGCGCGAACCACGCGATAACGACTATCACTTTCACCCTCAAAATATAATACCGTATCAACCATGTGTTCTAACACTCTTGGTCCAGCCAAAGTGCCTTCCTTGGTAACATGTCCGACCAAAAATAAAGTTGTTTGAGTTTGTTTCGCAAACCGAACTAATTGTGCAGTACATTCACGAATTTGAGAGACCGAACCCGGAGCCGACTGAACATCAGCACTGAACATCGTTTGAATAGAATCAATAACGATAACACCCGGTTTTTCTTGTTGAGAGATAGATAAAATCGTTTCTAAATGCGTTTCACTTAATAATAATTGTTCACCAAGATCCAATTCTAAACGATGCGCACGCATACTCACCTGCTCTAAAGATTCTTCGCCCGTAACATAAAGCGTGCGTAACGATGTTTGCAGATAAGCCAATGCTTGAACTAATAAAGTTGATTTACCAATACCGGGATTACCGCCCAACAACACAACCGAACCAGCGACCAAACCACCCCCAAGCACCCTATCAAACTCACTAATACCTGTTGTAATACGCGATTGTTCATTGGGTGTAATGTCTTTTAGATATTGCACCGACTTACTTTTTGTACCACTGTAACCCGATACTTGGCCGCCACCCTTACGCATCGGAATGGCACTGGCTATTTCAGTTAGCGAATTCCACGCACCGCAATCGCCACACTGACCAGCCCACTTAGAGGTTTCTGAGCCACATTCAGAACAATTATAATTTTTTTTGATTTTTACCACGGCATGAGATTAACAAAATATTGACTCAACAGCACGGCAAATAAATGTTAAGAAATCAAATTGACTGTTTATGTCAAACTTGTTTCAAAACATTGGGTTATACCATTAATTGAGATAATACAAAACTGACTAATAATTGTTCAATGTTACGTCTGACACAATAACACGTAACGGTTAAAATTTGATTGCATTTTATACACTATTTAATATTGACAGTTTTATGATAATCCCGTTAAAGTACAACGATAGCTTGAGGTGTCCTCGATCAGTGCTTACTTTAATAAGCACAAAAAACTGAGGATTAAACGGGAAGCCGGTGCGTCTATTTGCACAATTCCGGCACTGCCCCCGCAACGGTAAACGAATTATTTACATTCGTCAGTCCGGAGACCGGCCTACAAACTACATAACAAAATTATTGCGGAGGGCAATAAACATGTCTATCAACTAACTATTTCCATTTAGCTTATAGACTATTCTTCCTCCATTATAATTTCATTACAACTTACAACCGGAGGAAATATGTCATTGACAACAACCGTTTCAACATCATCACAAGCCACTACAAAATCAGCATTAAAATTAGCTTTTGTCGCTAGTCTTGGTCTCGGATTAATTTTTTCAGTTGGTTTTGCACAAGGGAAAGGTAATGTTGTCCATAATGCCGCTCACGATACCCGTCATGCAGCATCATTTCCTTGCCATTAATCTCTAACACTATTGTTTAAAGCGGTCACTCAGTATGTTGCGTAAACTTTTAATACCTGGAATTATATCTGGCATCATTGCAGGTGTTTTGCTTACCTTGGTTCAACAATTTAATGTTATTCCTCTTATTTTAGAAGCTGAGACATACGAGCTTGAATCAAAACAACATTCACATGCCAATGATTCTCAGGAACATAACACGGCTAAATCAATTATTCAGCAAACCGAATGGACTCCCCAAGACGGCAAAGAACGAACATTATTTACATTAATGACAAATGTATTACTTGGAATTGGATTTTCGTTATTGCTCTTATCCTTAATGACAGCAGCTAAATTCTCCGGCTGGCAATCGGGCTTGTTTTGGGGCTTGGCAGGTTTTAGTGTGTTTTTCCTTGCGCCCAGTTTAGGCATGCCACCTGAATTACCCGGTGCAATACAAGCAACATTAGAACACCGTCAACTATGGTGGACTGCAACAGTAGCATCAACTGCTATAGGCCTAGGTTTATTGTTTTTAAATCCTGCAGCAACTTTTCGCGCTCTTGGCATAGTATTTATAATTGCACCACACTTTTTCACTAACTCAATGACGATAACTGAAATAAGCTCGGTTCCTGAAGAATTAATAAAATCATTTATAATCGCCACATCATTTGCCAACATCCTATTTTGGATCATTATTGGAACACTCAATGGTTTTTTAAAATCCCGTTATTTTGAATCACTACCGATGCAAGAATCCAATTCTTAAATCTAGTAACAATGAAAACTCAAGTAGAAAACACTGAGACAGTGCCTTCGGAAGTGCAACACAAAAAACGAATGCAGCGTAAAAAACAAGTAAAAGATACCCAAATTGCAACAGCACAAACGGATAAAGGCATATTGTTAGTGCTTACCGGTAATGGCAAAGGTAAAAGCAGCTCTGGTTTTGGTATGGTTGCACGAGCATTAGGACAAAATTTAAATATTGCCGTAGTGCAATATATTAAAGGCAAATTTTCAACTGGTGAAGAAATGTTTTATCGACGTTTCCCAAACGAAATTCAATATTATGTTATGGGCGAAGGTTTTACCTGGGAAACACAAGACAAGCAAGTTGATATCGCTGCCGCGGAAAAAGCCTGGCAGAAGTCATGTCAGTTTCTAGAAGATGAAAGCATTAATGTTGTATTACTGGATGAATTAAACATTGCATTAAAACATCGCTATCTCGACATTGATACCGTCGTTAAAAAATTACAACAACGACCACCAATGCAACACGTTATTATTACCGGACGAGCCGCCCCGGAAAAATTAATTACCATAGCCGATACAGTCACCGAAATGAATGTTATTAAACATGCTTATAAAAATGGTGTCAAAGCTCAAAAAGGAATTGAGTTTTGAGTGACAACAAATCATTAGCAAAAAATATCTCATGCCCTGCGATATTTATCAGCGCCCCTGCATCCGGTCAAGGTAAAACCACAGTCACTGCTGCTTTAGCAAGGTTGCATCGCTTGCAAGGTCGTCATGTCATTATCTTTAAAACCGGCCCCGATTTTTTAGACCCAACAATTTTAGAACGCGCATCCGGTAATCCGGTTTATCAACTTGATATCTGGATGGGAGGCGAAGCGCATTGCCGTAAACTATTGTATAACGCCGCACAAAAAGCCGATTTAATTTTAATTGAAGGTGTAATGGGATTATTTGATGGCGCACCTTCAAGTGCTGATTTAGCCATTTTATTTAATATTCCAGTACTCGCCGTTATTAATGCCGCATCAATGGCTCAAACTTTTGGTGCCTTGGCACATGGTTTGGCAAACTATAATAATGAATTATTGTTTGCCGGAGTTATTGCCAATCGAGTCGCTAGCGCCAATCATGCTGACATGATAGCGGAAAGCTTACCCGATGGAATGCGCTATTTTGGTGCTCTACCCCGAGATGAAAACATTGAATTGCCATCTCGGCATCTAGGATTAGTCACTGCCAATGAAATTGATGATTTAGAAAAAAGAATAAATCTAGCAGCCAAAAAATTATTGGATACCGGCCTAGATATGCTGCCTGATGCCGTCATATTTAATCGCACTAATGTCGATAGTGATGCAGAATTAAACCTCATTAGTGATAACCCGTTATCCGGCTATAAAATTAGCGTGGCACAAGACAACGCATTTAGCTTTATTTATCGAGCCAATATCGAATGCCTTGAAAACTTAGGCGCTAAAATTCAATATTTTTCCCCGATAACGGATAACAAACTACCCGAGACTGACAGCGTGTATTTTCCCGGAGGTTATCCCGAATTGCATTTAGAAGCCTTATCAAGCAATCACTCAATGATAAACAGTATTAAGCAACACCATGTGCAAAATAAACCGATAGTAGCGGAATGTGGCGGTATGTTATATTTATTGGAATCGTTAACCGATAAATCCGGTAAAAAAGCCAGCATGGTCGGCTTGCTTGCTGGCACTGCCATCATGCAACAAAAACTGACCAATCTTGGCATGCACAGTATGGCGCTACCCGAAGGTGAAATACGGGGACACACATTTCATCATTCCAAAATGGAAACCGATATGTTGCCTGTAACAATAACCAACAGTACCCGAAAAAAAGGACGCGGTGAGGCAGTTTATCGTCACCAACGATTGCATGCCAGTTATCTTCATATGTACTTTCCATCCAACCCTAGTGCCTGCGCGAGACTGTTTAAACATGACGAATACTAATTCAAATTACGGCAAAGTATGGTTTGTTGGAGCCGGCCCCGGCGACCCGGAATTAATAACGGTCAAAGGACGCAATTTAATTGCACAAGCCGATGCCATTTTATTTGCAGGCTCCTTAGTATCACAAGCAACCATGCGTTGGGCAAAAAAAAACTGCATCATTAGTGATTCAAAAGGCATGGCTTTAGAAGAAATAACCGACTGGTTAATTTCAAATGCAGCAAAGTGCAAAACCGTCATTCGACTACAAACTGGCGATCCCGGACTTTATGGTGCATTAATTGAAATGGTACAACCATTAGATGCGTTAAAAATAGATATTGCCGTAGTACCCGGTGTTTCATCCGCCATGGCCACAGCAGCAGCCGGTATCGAAACACTCACCTTGCCTGAAATTACACAAACCGTTATTTTAACTCGAGTAGCAGGTCGAACACCAATGCCCGAGGGAGAGTCTTTACCTGAATTGGCAGCCCACCACTGCACTTTATGTTTATTTTTATCAATAACATTGCTAAAAAAAGTTCAACAAGATTGTATTGCCGCAGGCTGGGATGAAGATGCGCCGATATTAGTTGTGCAAAAAGCCAGTTGGCCAGCACAAGAAAAAATTATTCGAGGCACATTAAAAAACATTAGAGATAAATGTATCGCTGAAAAAATTACTAGCCAAGCAATGATTATTGTCAGCCCGACAATCGGTTCTCGCAATTGGAAAGAACTAAAAAAATCAAAACTCTATGACAAAAATTTCAGCCATCGATTTCGTAAAGCAGAAATTAAATGATAAGTTATCAGGAAAAATAATGAAAACCACAATACTATTAGTTGGCCACGGTTCACGCGATAAAAATGGCAATGTTGAAATCGAACAGTTTTCAACTGAATGGCAGTCACGAAACCCTACTTGGGCTATCACCACCTGCTACATCGAGTTTGCTGATATATTATTGGATGACGGACTCGATATTGCTGCAGATGCTGCGACAGCCAATAAAAGTAATAAAGTCATTATTGTGCCTTTAATTTTAAATGCCGCCGGTCACGTTAAAATGGAAATACCGCATCATATCAATAAAGCCCGAGAACGCCATTCACATATTGAATTTGTATATGCCCGACACATTGGTGCCGGTGAGCCGCTATTAACTATTTTAAAACGCAACTTAACTAAGGCACTAGCCACCATTGAAATGCCCGACCCACGATCAACCGGCGTTATTATCTTAGGCCGGGGCTCATCGGATCAATTTGCCAATGGCGAACTCGCAAAAATGGCAAGATGGTTATTTGAAAAAACCGATCATGATGTTGTTGATATCGCATTCACTGGAATTACTTATCCTAGACTTGAAACAGTAGTGCAACGACACGCATTAATTGGCATGACCCAAGTAGTGATACTACCCTATTATTTATTTACCGGAACGTTAATCGAACGTATAAAACGACAAACAGCACGATTGCAACAACAATACCCTCAACTGAGTTTTGCGTTAAGCCATTACTTTGGTTTTGAAAATGAAATTTATGACACCTTAAACACACGGGTTAAGCAAGCCCTTGGTGACTTAACCGAAAAAACCATGCTTGAGTGTGATGGTTGTCACTACCGTGAACTTGCTGAACGTGAAGGTCATCACCACGAACACGGCCATCATCATAGTCATGAACAACAAACTGAATCTGGAGTTACTGCATGAATAATGTCATTACCGAGCAATTAACCAAGGCAGGTCAAAAAATTGAACATGATTCATTCTCAATAGTTGATCAAGAAGTTGGCTCTCATTCTTATCAAAATGAACAATGGCAAATTGTCAGACGAATGATCCATGCCACAGCAGATTTTGAATTTAATGGCCTAGTAAAATTTCACCCAGATGCCGTTAGCGCTGGAATTAATGCGATTAATAATGGCGCTAATATTGTTGCTGATGTTGAAATGATTTGTGTTGGTCTATCCAAACCACGATTAAACTACTTTAATGTGCATACTCATCATTTCATATCAGATGAAGATGTCATCACTCAAGCAAAAGCATTAAACACAACTCGTGCAGTGCAAGCCATGAAAAAAGCACAAAACTTAAAATTATTAGATAACAGCATTATTGCCATAGGTAATGCCCCGACGGCATTAATTGAAATTACAGATAGGATTAAAAACAATGAAATAAAACCCGCTCTAATCGTGGGAATGCCAGTTGGTTTTGTTTCTGCGGCGGAGTCAAAAGAAATTACAAAAACCCTAACAAATATACCTTGGATTATTACTCAAGGTCGTAAAGGTGGTTCAACCTTGGTTGTAGCTGCAATTCATGCAATGTTAGCCGTTGCAGAATCAACTCAAAAAAACAAATAACATAAATTCAAATACTCATCGTTAACATTATTATTTTTTAGCGTTATTATGGCAATGAAAAAGAAAAAACAACGAGGAAGCCGTAAAGGTTATACAACAGGGGCCTGTTCAGCCGCAGCTGCGCGCGCAGCCACTCTTGGTTTATTAACGGGAAAAGTTCCGGACGTTGTCGAATGTATGTTACCTAATGGCGAAAAAATCAATTTTACAGTGACAGATGCTTTTTGCGATCAACAAACTGCACATGCCGTTGTTATAAAAGACGCAGGTGATGATCCGGATTGTACCGACAAAGCGCCATTAACAGCCGATGTATGCTTTAATGACGATACAAGTTTAATTAACTGTGTGCAACTCAAAGGTGGCATTGGCGTCGGCACAATAACCATGAAAGGCTTAGGTTTAGATGTCGGTGGACCGGCAATAAATCCTGTGCCAAGAAAAAACATCGAAGAAAATGTTCGTCTGGTTGCAAATGAAGTGCTAAAAACTACCGGTATTGATGTCACTATATCGGTTCCCGGTGGCATCGAAATGTCAAAGAAAACACTAAATTACCGCCTTGGTATTATAGATGGAATATCAATTTTAGGCACAACCGGAATAGTTCATCCCTACTCGACCTCCGCGTTTCGAGCCAGTGTTATTCAAGGCATCGAAGTCGCTGCCAATCAAGGACAAGACACGGTAGTGCTAACCACCGGTGGACGCACAGAAAAATTCGTGATGCGTGAAATGCCCAATTTGCATGATGCCTGTTTTGTGCAGATGGGTGACTTTTTACGCTATGCACTCGATACCATCGTGACTGAAAAAATAAAACACGCGATAATTGGTGGCATGGTTGGCAAACTAACCAAAATGGCCCAAGGTGAAACCATCACTCACGCAGGACGCAATAAAGTCAACACCCAATTACTGGCTGAGCTTGCTAAAAGCATCGGAGCCCCTGATGCTGTCTGTGCTGATATAGCCGCATCGGAAATGGCGCGTTATGCCAGCGAACGAATGGAAGAAATTGGATTACTTCACGAATTTTACCAAGCATTAGCTAAAAAAGTAATTGAGACTTTAAGTGCGCGCTACCCAAATAAATTTACAATTACAGTCATGGTCTGTGATTTTGATGGTAATAAACTCGCAGAAGCATCGGGTAATTATTAAGGTACAAGGTCTATGACTCAAATAGTAATTAATACAACCTCAGCAAACCTAGATGTTGTTCGTCCAGAGAACACGATTACTTGTCGTATTATCGGGGTACTGGATGATGGTCTAAATTCATTATCACAGCAAACAATTAATTTTATTAACCAAGCCGATGTAATAATTGGTGGAACACGCACACTTAAACGCTTCGAAAAACAATTTATTAATGCTAAACAACAGTTTGATCTCACCGGAAAATTAGACAAAATCCCGCAGTGGATAACAACCGCCCAAGATAAACAGCAACAAATTGTAGTGCTTGCCACAGGCGACCCACTTTGTCATGGCATTGCAAAATACATTCGTGAAAAAATTAACATTAATACTTGTGAAATAATTCCCAACGTATCCACCATACAACTCGCCTGTGCCAGACTGGGTTTAACGTGGCAAGATATTAAAATTTGTTCAATCCACAGTAAAGATACCGGTGAATGGCAAATTGGTTTAGATGCAAATCATGGTTTGTATCATTTACTGCAACTGACACAACAGCATAGCAAATTGGCTATTTTCACCAGTCCGGAAAACAATCCGGCACGCATAGCGAGAATGTTAAAACTTGAAGGTTTTGAAAATGATTTTACAATTACCGTCGTCGAAAATATATTACAGGACAATGAAACAACAGTTGGCCCGATGGATATTGATAGTGCGGCACAGAAAACATTTTCTGATCTCAACATCACAATTTTACAACGACATAAAACCAAGCCCGAAAAAATTATTTTTGGGCGTGCCGACCACTTATTCAAACAACGTAAACCCGACAAAGGCTTAATAACCAAACGTGAAGTTCGCGCAGTGTCATTAGCCAGAATGCAGCTAACACCAAACAGCATCGTATGGGACATTGGTGCCGGTTCTGGCTCGGTTGGCTTAGAAGCCGCAATGTTATGCCCCCAAGGTCATGTCTACGCCATTGAAAAAAATACCGATGATTTTTGCATTGCCAGTCAAAATAAAGTGAATATGCAGGTGACAAATTACACCTTGATTCATGCCAAAGCACCTGCTCAACTTGAACAATGGCCAACACCAAACGCAATTTTTATAGGTGGTTCGGGTGGCGAATTAACGGAACTAATATCAATCTGTATGACACGAATGTTAGCCCCCGCTTGCTTGGTAATGAATTTTGTGACGATAGAAAATATGAGCACCGCAATAACAGCTCTTAAACACATTAAAGAACATTATGAAACTGCAAATGACGACGTTAATATCGAATGGGATGTAACGCAATTATCAGCTGCACGTAGTAAGCCGATATTACACATGAATCGATTACACGCTGAAAACCCTGTCTGGATTATAACTGCACAAAAAAATCAAAACACAGGATACAATTAATGACAAAAACTAAAGGTGCCTTATTTGGTGTTTCATTAGGGCCAGGCGACCCAGGATTAATAACACGCCGAGCATGGCAATTATTACAACAGGATGCCACCTGGACTTATCCAATCCGAAATAAAAAAAGTAACAGTTATGCTTTAGACATCGTTGCTCGTAGTGGTTTAGAAATAGCAAAAAAGAATCAGGTATTAATCTTTCCAATGACGCATGACATTGAGATATTATCAAAATATTGGTTACGTGCAGCACAAACCGTAGTTGATATAATAAATACTGGAGAGGATGTTTTATTTTTAGTAGAAGGCGATGCCTCAACCTACTCCACCTTTGGTCACTTAGCCCGAACAGTCAAATCATTAGATGAGACTGTCAAAATAGATATTATCCCCGGTGTACCGTCATTTAACGCCGCAGCAGCACAATTAAACACCCCATTAGCCGATGTTGATGATACCGTTGCAATAATTCCCGCAGCATACGGCATACCAGTTATCGAAAAACTATTATTGGATTTTGACAGTTTAGTGCTAATCAAAGTTAAACCGATACTCGAAGATATCATTAAATTATTAGACAAACATCAATTACTCGAACACAGTTCATTTATAGAAAAAACTGGCGCACCCGATGAACGAATTGTTCGCGACATAACAAGCTTAATAGGACAAAAAGTAAATTATTTATCCTTAATTTTGGTTAAAAACCCAAATCGAAAACGCGGTGAGCTAATACGAGGTTGTCGTAAAAAACACACTGAAATGTCAACAAAGGAAATCGCATGACAAACTCAACAACGGCAAAAATTGCACTCGTTGCAATTACAAAACATGGCGTTACCCAAATGCTTAATTTAGCAGAAAAAATGCCTGATGCTTTTGTAATGGTATCAGAAAAATTTTCTGATAAAATATCAGAGCTAACAAATAATAAACACGCTTATACAGGTGCATTAAAAGCTCAAATTGAATCCTTGTTTAACCAGTATGACCAAATCGTATTTTTTATTTCAATTGGTGCTGTTGTTCGTTTGGTTGCACCATACTTAAAGTCCAAAGATGACGATCCAGGTATTTTAATTGTTGATGATAATGCAGAATTTGTTATTCCGGTCTTATCAGGTCATGTTGGTGGCGCTAATGATTATGCCATTCAAATAGCGAGCTTACTTAATGCTACCCCAGTTGTCACAACAGCTTCAGACGTTGGTAAAACAATTCCAGTTGATATTTTAGGCCGCGAATTAGGCTGGACAGTTGAAGCGCCTAAAATTAATATAACCCGTGTATCAGCCCATGTTGTTAACGAGGAAGCTATCGCGTTTGTGCAAGAATCAGGGGATGAAAATTGGTGGACTCGAGCCACAGCACTTCCAAAAAACATTCATCTTTTTAATAACTTTGAAGATGTTGACCTCAGCACACACAAAGCAATTTTATGGGTCACGCACAGAAATATTGACGAATCTATCTGGCAAGATCTAAACGAACGACTCGTTGTCTACCGGCCACCTGTCGACTAACAAAATAAAGTATTATAAAAATGAATAAATACATATTAGGCATGGGCTGTGACCGTGGAACTTCAATCGAAACGTTAAATACAGCAGTGAACAATGCACTCGCTCAAATGACAATACACCATCGTAATGTGATGTCATTAGCGACTATTGATAAAAAAAGTGATGAAGTTGGCTTGTTGCAACTATCAAAATCACATAATTGGCCATTGCAGTTTTTTACTGCCGCACAACTATCAACAATAAAAGTACCAAATCCTTCTGAAGTAGTGTTGAAATACATGGGCACTCCAGCCGTTGCGGAAGCTGCTGCAATGCTAGCAGCAAATACCGGAATCGAAAATCTAATATTAGAAAAATATAAATTTCGAGGCGAAGATAACAAAAATGCCACGGTATCCATAGTACAACTGTCAGAACAAAAAATTTAAAATCGAATTTAATAAAGGTGAATAACATGAGCGTAGGTAAAATATTCTTGGTTGGGTTTGGCCCCGGTGATGAAGAAAACATGACATACAAAGCAAAAGATGCCATTAAACAATCCGATGTTGTTATTGGCTATTCAACGTATATTAAATTGGTAAAAGATCTACTCGACGGTAAAGAAGTCATAAAAAAAGGCATGACGGAAGAAATTGATCGCTGTATCGAAGCCTATGACAGTGCAAAAAAAGGGAATATCGTCTCTTTAATTTCCTCCGGTGATATTGGTGTCTATGGCATGGCTGGCCCAACTTATGAAGTATTACTAAAATCGGGCTGGACACCTGAGAGTGATATCAAAGTTGAAATAATTCCCGGTAGTACCGCATTATCCGCATGTGCATCATTAGTTGGGGCACCATTAACTCACGATTTTTGTTCAATATCACTTTCAGACTTATTAACGCCGTGGCCAACCATAGCAGGACGAATAGAGGCTGCAGCAAAAAGTGACTTTGTGGTTGCGCTATACAACCCAAAAAGTGGTCGAAGAAAACAACAAATTGTTGAAGCACAACGAATTTTGTTAAACTATCGAGATGCAAAAACACCTGTAGCAATAGTAAAATCGGCATACCGTGAAGCACAAAATATACAAATGGTTACATTAGACTCAATGTCAGATTGTAAAATAGGCATGCTAACCACGGTTCTGATAGGTAATAGCAGTACCTACATGGAGCAAGGTTTAATGATTACACCTCGAGGTTATGCCAACAAATATTCTGATATAACAGGTGAAATTAAAAACGGTGAAAAAGCAGGTGTATCGTTAAGTATGGGTTTGCTCGGTTGGAAAGCCTGTGTTCGGCAACATATACGAGAAAATCAAACAGCATCAATAAAAGCCATTGCGACACATTTTAATTGTTCCGTTAAAGAAATTCTTTCAGCCATTGCAGAAAGTGATGTAAATGATAATTCTGCCGGATTTGAAACACAAATTGTAAAAAATTCAGATTTTGATTCATTAATCACCGAATCAAAAAAATGGGGGCCATTACGCGCAGTTGTCCGTAGCGAGGCAGGCGCTGTTAGTGAATTATTAATGTCAGGTGAGCAATTTGTCGTTAAAAATAATTGGCTCAATATCGAAAACCAACACTTTCACCTACACATCGATTGGAATAAAGTTTCACAAGCTTACTTTATTCGAAAAAATGATTCCATGCGAGCTGTATATTTTATGAATACTCAAGGTGATTCAATATTCAACTTGTCTTTAGTTAGAACCGATGAACAATTTGATGAAACTGCCCAAGCTGAATACACAACAGCATGGACTAAATATACCCATCAAGAAAACCAACTTAGTGACTCCAGCAAAGTCGCATAATTTTTTTAGCAAAACAGGAACAATCATGCCAGAAGCAGTGAAAGTAGAAGTATTAGAAAAACCTAAAATGATGGACTACAAACGCCATTTATTAGTTTGTGTTGGTCCACGTTGTACCAAAGACGAAGAAGCACAGGATTTATTTGACAGTTTAGGTGATAAATTTGCAGAAGCCGGCATAGCCAAAGGTGATTTACGCGTAAAACGTTCACGTACAACCTGCTTTGCGACATGCAAGTCCGGCCCCATTATGTGTGTGCAACCGGATGGTATTTGGTATTACAATGTAACAGAAAAAAATCTTGATCGAATTATCAAAGAACACTTCGTAGCAGGTGTTCCAGTAGAAGAATTAATTTATCATCGCGGACCGAATTGTGTTAGCAAAAATTAATTAATATCAATGTCAAAAACTACAGAAATACATTTTAATGAAACTGAGCGGGATACATTATATAAAATAATTCGCGCTCGGCGTGATATGCGTCATTTTTTGCCCAACTGTAAAATTGAAGATGATACCCTTCAACGAATATTGTTGGCTGCGCATAGCTCGCCATCGGTTGGTTTAATGCAGCCATGGCGCTTTATCCGTATCACAAACTCAATTATTCGAAAAAAAATTATTACATTAGTAGAACAAGAACGACAACAAACTGCTGAATTATTTGATGAAAAAAAACAGGCTTTTCTCAAACTCAAAGTAGAAGGTCTTAAGAACTGTGCCGAGTTAATAACAGTAGTGCAGGCTCCAGACGACGGTACAATATTTGGCCGACGCACTTTACCAGAAGAAATGGCATTATGTTCATCAGCCTGCGCCATTCAAAATATGTGGCTGGCTTCTCGTTCAGAAAATATTGGTATGGGTTGGGTATCATTTTTTGACCCTGTCAAATTAGCGTCGCTATTAAATTGTCCCGATGGCTCAAAACCGATTGCACTATTATGTTTAGGGCCCGTTAAAGAATTTTATCCTGAACCCATGCTACAATTAGAAGGATGGAGAAAACCAAAAGAATTGTCATCATTATTGTTTGAAAACAACTGGGAAAATAAATAAAAGGATATGGATGTAACTATATGATGGATATCACTTTCGTAATTTTAGCTGCATTACTAGTCGACTTCATATTAGGCGACCCACGTCATTTTCACCCTATCTCGGGCTTTGGGAAAATTGCGAGCTGGCTTGAAAATAAAATGAATCCAGAGTCGTCCTATTCAAGCAATTCACTAATTGAATTACGCATACTTGGGATAATTTCTCTGCTATTACTACTGCTTCCTACGGTATTATTACTTACCTACATAAATCAAATTTTTATTACTCAATCACTACACATATTTGAAATTCTAATACTATTTTTTGCATTAGGTAGCAATAGCTTACGACTCCATGCCTTGTGGGTATTAAAGGCATTACAAACATCCGATTTAACAAACGCACGAATTAAAACAAGTTGGATAGTGAGTCGCGATACCAGCCACCTTGAAGAATCGGATTTATCTAAAGCAACAATTGAATCCGTTTTAGAAAATGGCAACGATGCAATTTTTGCCACCATATTTTGGTATATTGTAGCGGGTTTACCCGGTGTCGTGTTATACCGATTAAGCAACACACTTGATGCCATGTGGGGCTATAAAACTACTCGATACTTACATTTCGGCTGGGCTGCAGCAAGACTCGATGATGTTTTAAATTTTATTCCTGCACACTTAACCGCAATTAGCTACGCTATTACGGGTAAATTTTCCTCAGCCGTGAATTGCTGGTTAAAACAAGCCTATAATTGGAAAAGTCTTAATGCCGGCGTTGTTATGTCAACCGGTGCCGGTGCATTAGCCATTAAATTAGGAGGCAGTGCACAATATCACGGCAAAGAATCTCAGCGTGAGATTTTAGGTAATGGTAGTCAACCCGAGTTTCATGATATTAAGCGAGCAATTAATTTAGTTTTACGAAGTTTAATTTTATGGTTAGGCATAATAATCGCTCTTAATTACTTTAAAATAATTTAAGATGCATAACTTTAAAATTAAAGACATAACAAACATTGGTGACGATACTAATTCGAACTCTCACGGTGGACAATTAAATTTAATAGCAAAAAAATATAATATCCCTGTATCAAATTGGCTTGATTTATCTACCGGGATCAACCCCAATTGCTATCCAATTTCAACGATTCCCGTATCTGTCTGGAATCGTTTACCCGAAAATAACGACAAATTAATCCAACACGCAAGCAACTATTATCAATGCAGCTCTCTAATTGCTGTTGCAGGAACCCAAGTGGCAATTCAAATACTGCCATCATTATTTTCAAAATCCACTGTTGGGCTAATCCAACCAGGCTATTATGAACATGCAAAACATTGGCTCGAACACAATCATACACTAATAAAATTTGAACATGATGCAACGGACAGCGCTAAATTAATCGATGAAATTAATAATAAAATTAATACATTAGACATCTTGCTCATTATTAACCCAAATAATCCAAGTGGTATCTGCTTTAGTAAACAGCAACTAATCCAATGGCATGATATTTTAACTAAACGAAATGCTTACTTAATTATTGATGAAGCTTTTATGGATTCAGAACAGTCCAATAGCCTACTCGATACTGAGTTACGACCAAACCTTATTATCTTACGTTCATTAGGAAAGTTCTTTGGATTAGCCGGTATTCGAGTCGGATTCGTTTTTTCCAACAAACTAATTTTAGACAAAATAACGAAATCACAAGGACCATGGCCAATATCGGGACCAAGTCGATGGCTGGCATGCAAAGCGTTAGCAGATAACGTCTGGCAGGATCAAACTCGTACAGAATTACAAAAAAAGTGTAATCGTCTAAAATCATTATTATCACGTCATAACTTAACGCCCTGTGGCGGAACAAATTTATTTCAATGGATTCAAACACCAAACGCCGAATCAATATTTCAGAACATGAATCAACAAGCTATATTAATACGATTATTTAAAAATCCCTCTAGCCTACGTTTTGGACTTCCAAAAAATGAAGCCCAATGGAAAAAATTAGATAAAGCGCTTTATCTTTGCATGAAGAAAATAGTGAAATAAAAGTAATATCGATGACTGCAATAGCCTTAATGATTCAAGGAGCAACATCGGATGCGGGAAAAACAGCATTTGTCACAGGCTTGTGTCGCTTACTAACACGACAAGGATATTCAGTCGCACCATTTAAACCTCAAAATATGGCACTTAATAGTGCGGTCACCAGTGACGGTGGTGAAATTGGTCGTGCACAAGCGTTACAGGCAAAGGCATGTGGAATACCAAGCCATACTGATATGAATCCGGTATTATTAAAACCCAATAGCGACACGGGTTCTCAAGTAATAGTACAAGGGCATGCCATTGGTAATATGGATGCTAAGTCGTATCATTTATATAAACCAACAGTTCTAAAATCAGTTTTAGATTCCTATTATCGATTAAGCCAAAAACATGATTTTATTTTAATTGAGGGCGCTGGTTCTCCGGCTGAAATTAATCTCAGAGAACATGATATTGCCAATATGGGCTTTGCAGAAGCCATTGATTGTGCCGTGTTGTTAATTGCAGATATTGAACGTGGTGGTGTTTTTGCTCACTTATTTGGAACCTTAAAAATATTATCAAAATCTGAACAAAATAGAATAATGGGTTTTATTATTAACCGTTTCAGAGGCGATCGCGATATTTTACAGCCGGGTATCGAATGGTTAGAAAAAAAATGTCAAAAATCAATTTTAGGTGTATTGCCCTACTTACATAATTTACATTTAGAAGCTGAAGATTCTCTCAATATCACCCAATCGACTACAGCAAAATCAGCTACCCACTTAAAAATTATTGTTGCCAAGCTTCCTAAAATTAGTAATCACACTGATTTTGATGCCTTACGGTTACACTCTCAAATAGATTTGCAATTTATTGCTGATAACGAAGTTATACCTTCTGCTGATATTATAATTATTCCGGGTAGTAAAAGTGTTAGAAGTGATCTGAAATGGTTATTAAAAAATGGTTGGCATAAAGCAATTCAAAAACATTGCCGCTATGGTGGAAAACTCATTGGAATTTGTGGCGGTTTTCAAATGTTAGGAACTGAAATACACGATCCACATGCTATAGAGGGTAATGCAGGAAGCAGCGCAGGTTTAAAATTATTGGATATGACAAGCATCCTTGAAAAAAATAAAATATTAAAAAACCGTTCAGGAACATTAATGCTAAACAATGCAAATGTTAGTGGTTATGAAATTCATTGCGGTATATCGACGGGTAGTGCTTTAAATACTCCTGCCATCACATTTAATGATGATGTTCAAGATGGTGTGTTAACGTCCGATGGTTTAATTTTAGGAACCTATTTACACGGTTTATTTGATTCAGAATCAGCTATATCGGCAATTTTGCAATGGGCGGGACTTGATAATCCATTAGAATCTAATTATCACGATAAATCTGAATCTAGTATTAATCAATTAGCCGATGCTATCGAATCGTGTATCGATATGAACCAAATTTATAAAGCATTGCAAATTAAAGTTTCGTCAATTGAGGGAATAATATAAAGCGCAACAGACACTGTTATTACCTACTCTTTTTGTTGGGGTTCATGTTATTCACCCCAACAGACAATGTCGTTACCAAGCTCTGTTACTTGGAATTTAATAACACTATAAAAAAAGTCCCGAATGAACCGTTGCGGTTCTTGTTTCGGCCATCATACCATCAACCGTTTTTCGCCATTCTAAATAATGACGGGTTTCTTTATGTTCACTTATATCCGCTTTAGTTTTAAATGCTTCATACAAAACAAATTTTGATGGATCGGCTTCTTGCTGAATAACATCAAACCGGACATTACCCGGTTCTTTAATTGAACCCAAATGATTGAGTTCAGTCGCTTTTATAAAACCCTCGATATCACCTAACTTTACATGAACATTCACAATAGTCACTACCATAATAGTATCCTTTCTGAAATTACTTGTATTTATTGATAAACCAGCTCAACCCGTTTACTAACCTGACATAATAATTCATACGCAATAGTATTCGCACTCTCGGCAACCGCTTCAATTGCTAAACCGTTCCCCCACAATGTAACAATTGATCCAAGTTCAATATTTTCTATGGCCGTTAAATCGATACAAATCATATCCATTGATACTCTTCCAAGCAACCGGGTTTTTACACCAGCAATCATAACAGGAGTTCCTGACTTCGCTTGGCGAGGATAACCATCACCATATCCAATGCTTACAACACCAATCGTCATATTTTGGGGACAGCGCCAATCACCACCATAACCAATTGCATCGCCTTTTTTATGATGCTTAATTGCTATCAAACGCGATTCTAGGCTCATGACAGTTTGTAAATTATACGTTTGTTTATAATCGTTAAAAGGCGTAACACCATAAAGCATTATTCCAGCACGTACCCAGTCAAAATGTGACTCTTTCCAAGCCAAAATTCCTGCTGAATTTGCAATGGTTTTATCATACTGATAATTTACAAAAGCATCGTTAAATAACTTAATTTGTTTATTCGTAAAACCATCAGTTGGATCATCCGCATTAGCAAAATGACTCATCAATACTATATTGGATGCTGTATTTGATTTGGCGTTTAAATATTTTTCTAAACGAGCTAACGCAACAATACATTCATCAAGCGAAAAACCCAAACGCCCCATTCCAGTATCAACTTTAAACCAATAAACTGTATCGCAAGCCAATGTGACATTAGATGACTCTAAAATGTTTAACTGCGTAACACTATGAATAACTGGCTGTAAATTATATTGTTTGAATAATGCAAGCTGCGTTAGATTAATAAAGCCCTGTAATACTAAAATTAGTTTAGTTGGATGATCTTTGCGGACATTGATAGCTTCCTGAATGGTCGCTACAGCAAAACCATCTGCCGCGATTAATGCCTGCGCTACCTGTTGAATTCCATGCCCATAACCATTGGATTTAATGACAGCTAATACTTTGCTAGTGGCTACAGTTTTCTTTACGATGTTTAAATTATGTTGTAGTGCCGCACAATTAATTAGTGCCCGCGTGCTCCAACTCATGCATAACCTTCATCATACGATGTATCATGAATGTAATTTTCAAAACGAGTAAATTGTCCAAGAAAAGTCAATCGCACGGTACCAATTGGGCCATTACGTTGTTTACCAACAATAATTTCCGCCGTACCTTTATCTGGTGTATCTTCGTTATAAACTTCGTCTCGATAAATAAAAACAATTAAATCGGCATCTTGCTCGATAGCACCCGACTCCCGTAAATCGGACATGACTGGACGTTTATTGGGTCGTTGTTCTAAACTTCGATTTAACTGTGATAATGCAATGACCGGCACATTAAGTTCTTTTGCCAAGCCTTTTAACATCCGGGAAATTTCTGAAATTTCAGTTGCTCTATTTTCACTGCCACCAGCAACCTGCATTAATTGCAAATAATCAATCACAATTAAATCAAGACCATCATACTCGCGTTTAATACGTCTAGCACGAGATCGTAAATCAGTTGGTGTCAAAGAAGGTGTATCATCAATAATGATTTGAGATTCATTTAAAATTCCTACCGCAGATGATAGTCTTGGCCAATCATCATCGGTTAGTTTTCCGGTTCGCATCCGATGCGCATCAATTCGACCTAAAGATGAAATCATCCGCATTGTTAATTGTTCACCGGGCATTTCCATACTAAAAATAGCCACTTTTGATTTATGGTGAATCGCTGCATGCTCGGCTATATTTACTGCAAATGTGGTTTTTCCCATTGACGGTCTGCCTGCAACAATAACCAGATCGGATTTTTGTAAGCCAGAAGTTAATTCATCAAAATCAGTGTAACCTGTCGGTATTCCAGTGAATGGAGAATCTTGTTGAAATAGAGTGTCGATTCTATTTAACGCACCGGTTAATAATTCTTTGATATTTTTGTAGCCTTTTTGACCACGAGAATTTTGTTCGGTAATTTCAAAAACCAGCTTTTCAGCACTATCCAAAAGCTCATGAGCTTGTCGTCCCTCAGGGTTATAAGCAGAACTGCCTATTTGGGTCGAAACACTAATAAGCTGCCGCATCACCGAACGTTCACGGACAATTTTTGCATAGGATTCAATATTTGCTGCTGTAGGTGTATTTTTTGCTAGCGAACCAATATAACTTAACCCACCGGCATTTTCTAACTCTGCATTTTTATCTAGCCATTCAGATAACGTAACGACATCGGCAGGATTATTTTCATTCGACAATGCTGCAATCGCCCTAAAAATTAAGCGATGCTCACGTCGGTAAAAATCATCTTCAATGACTTTATCGGCCACTTTATCCCAAGTAGTATTATCCAGCATTAAACCGCCTAATACCGCTTGTTCTGCTTCGATAGATTGCGGCGGCAGATTGACACTTTCACCTGATGAAAGACTAATAGTGCTGTTTGATTCTTGATAAGCAAGCTCTTGCATTTTTTAAACCCTGAAGTGCCTTTATATTTAGTATTATTAAGCCGCATGTAGCGCTACATGGGATAATTAGAATAACAAGGGATGGAGTTAAAACCTAGATCTTTTCGACAATTACTGAAAATTTATTAAATGAATTAACTTGACAATCTAAGAAGCGTAACGATACACAAGCCGTCGACTTATGTATCGTTAATTTATTACTTGATAAAATACTTATTCTTCAGCCGCTACAATAACATTAACGGTAATTGAAACATCGCTGTGTAACAACAGATTAACCGAATAGTCGCCAATAACTCGAATAGGACCTTCCGGCATGGTCACTTCACGCTTTTCAATAGCAACACCTTTTTCAGTGATGATGCTGGCTATATCAACCGCAGCAACCGAACCAAAAAGCTTGCCTTCATCACCCGCTTTACTCGTAATTGAAATATCACCTAATGCTTGTATTTGTTCTGCACGAGCATTAGCCGCTGCTAATTTTTGATTAGCGGTTTTTTCCAATTCTGCACGTTGGGCTTCAAATTTTTCAAGATTATCTTTAGTCGCCGGTACAGCTTTACCATATGGCATTAAAAAGTTACGGCCATAACCAGCACGAACCGATACTTTTTCGCCTAAATCACCTAAGTTTGTTACTTTTTCAAGAAGGATAACGTCCATCTTAAATTCCTCATTTTAGTGTCCGTAAACATCAAACTTACGGACAATTTATCTAATACCTTATTATCTTCATCAATCAGGTTGATGCCTGAAAACAATCAATAATTAATCGTGTGAATCAGAGTACGGTAGTAATGAAAGATAGCGAGCACGTTTAATCGCTGTCGATAATTGACGTTGATATTTTGCTTTTGTACCAGTAATTCGACTTGGTACAATTTTTCCACTTTCAGTTACATATGCTTTCAAAGTTGTTAAATCTTTGAAATCTATTTCTTTAATGCCTTCTGCCGTAAAACGACAATATTTTCTACGCTTAAAATAACGTGACATATCTATATCCTCTATCTCAATTTTTTAATATCAAGAACTTATCGTTGATGAATGTTTCTAAGATGCTTCAGCTGTAACTTCAGCTGGATTACTATCATCTTTAGTATCTTTAACAACTGGAGTTTCGCTTGTTACAGCTTTACTGGAATCATTAGAACTATTTCGATCATAACGCTCTTCTTTTTCGTCTTTCTTAACTAAGAACGACGCTTCTGTAATTGCTTCGTTACGACGAATAACCATATGACGAATAACCGCATCATTAAAACGAAATGCGCCGACAATTTCATCCATGGTATCCTGATTACATTCAACGTTTAATAACACATAATGTGCTTTATGGATTTTTTGGATAGGATAAGCGAGTTGGCGTCGACCCCAATCTTCAAAACGGTGTATTTTACCGTTTGCAGATTCAATCGTAGAACGATAACGTTCAACCATACCTTCAACTTGTTCACTCTGATCAGGATGGACCAGAAACACAATTTCGTAGTGTCGCATAATGCTCCTTACGGGTTTTGCCATTTTTATTTGGCAAGGAGTTAATTGGAATTTACATCCCTGCTGCCAAGGATAACCAATGATATTTAGTGATCGCGGATTATACGGAGTATTTTGAACTATTACAAGCCACACGAAATTTTTATCAGTGTCATAGCCGGTTAAATAATTCCAATAAAATCAACGATTTAATTGTTATCTAGTCAAGCTTATTCAAGTCTCTTTGACGTACAACCTCATACATACAAATGCCAGCGGCTACTGAAATATTTAAACTGGAGACACTGCCTGACATTGGCAAACTCATTAACGCATCACAATGCTCTCTGGTTAAACGGCGTAACCCGGAACCTTCAGAGCCCATCACAATTGCCACGGCACCTTTAAAATCTGTGTTAGAAACGGATGTGTTTGCCTCAGAATCCGTTCCAAAAAGCCAGATCCCCATTTTCTTTAACATTTCCATCGTGCGTACTAAGTTAGTCACCTGATACAATGGTAGTGATTCAACAGCACCACTGGCCACTTTACGAACCGTTGCTGTCAAACTGCAAGATTTATCTTTAGGAATAATAACCCCTTGTACTCCGGCAGCATCGGCACTTCGTAAACAAGCACCCAAATTATGTGGATCTTGTATGCCATCCAAAATTAATAAAAATGCTGGCTCAGATAAATTAAGTAACATCGATTCAAGCGATTTTTCATCTAAACTGGTTACCGCACGCGATAATGCAACAAAACCTTGGTGCTTGGCATTGTTCGACTTTTCGTCTAATAAATCTCGTTTAATTCGTTTGGCGGATATTCCTGAACGGCGCGCTAAATCAACTATTTCCTTAGCGCGTTCATCATGACGGGCACCATCGACCCAAAGCGTCACTAGTGTTTCAGGTTCGTGCTTTAATACCGATAAGATGGCGTGATGCCCATATATTATATTATTTAAATTTTTTTCAAAATTTCCGGCTTTCACTGCTGTCATTTTCTTTTACGATTTTTTTTTCGTTTATTCGATTTTGGCTTATTTGATTTATTGTTCTTTTTTTCTTTTAATCGAGTACGACTATCCGGTAAATCGTCTTTATCAACTAACTCAAAATCAATTTGTCGCTCATCAAGATTTACTCGAACAACACGAATTTTAATTTTATCCGCTAAGCGAAAAATTCGATTGCTGTGTTCACCAATCATTCGATGATGCACAGAATCAAACTTATAATAATCATTTCCTAATGCCGTTACATGGACTAAACCTTCAACAAAAATATCTTCAAGTTCAACAAATAATCCAAAACCCGTGACACCGGTAATGATACCGGTAAACTCTTCATCGACATGTTCCTGCATAAACTCGCATTTCAACCAATCGATAACATCCCACGATGCTTCATCTGCTTTACGCTCAGCAGCAGAACAGTGCATGCCAAGCTCGTGCATTTGCATGGCGTTAAGATAAAATTTCTCTGGTTTTTTTCCATCAACAATGTGCTTAATCGCTCGATGAACCATTAAATCAGGATAACGCCGAATTGGTGAGGTGAAATGCGCATAACTCTCGAAAGCTAAACCGAAATGCCCAATATTTTTATTATCGTAAACGGCTTGAGACAAACTGCGTAACATAACAGTTTGTATTAAACGCTGATCAACTCGACCCGATATTGAAGCTAAAAGTTTTGCATAATCTGCTGGATCAGGATCTTTGCCACCCGTTAATTCCAAACCAAGCTCTTTTAGAAATGAACGTACATCATTTAATTTATCGTTAGTCGGGCCTTTGTGGTTGCGATATAAGGTTGGAATATTATTATTATTTAAGAAACTTGCTGCCGCCACATTGGCAGCCAACATACATTCTTCAATTAAACAGTGCGCTTCATTACGATAGACAGGCACAATTTTTTCTATTTTACGATTACTCGCAAATTGTATTTTTGTCTCGGTTGTTTCAAAGTCAATTGCGCCACGTGACTGACGAGTAACTTTTAATACCTTATATAAAGCATACAAACTTTCTAAATGCGGTACGAGTATTTCATGTTGCTGTATTAATTTTGCATTTTTATCGACTAATATTGCAGCCACATCGGTATAAGTAAAACGCTCGTGTGAACGCATCACGGCTTGATAGAATTTATAATTATTCATATCGCCATCAGCGCTTATATTCATTTCGCAAACCATACACAAACGATCAACTTTAGGGTTTAACGAACATAAACCATTGGACAGCACTTCGGGCAACATTGGTATAACACGTTCAGGAAAATACACCGAGGTGCCGCGTTCACGTGCTTCGGCATCTAAACCTGTTTTTGTTTTAACATAGGTAGACACATCCGCAATAGCAACAAGTAGTCGCCAACCATCATTTTTTGTCGGTTCACAAAATACCGCGTCATCAAAATCACGCGCATCTTCACCATCAATAGTCACCAGTGGCGTATCACGAAGATCAACCCGGCCTTTTTTAGCAGACTCAGGAACATGAGCTGTTAAATTTTCAGTTTCAATCTCGACCATATGCGACCATTCTTGACGAAGTCCATGACTTCGAATGGCAACATCTATTTCCAACCCTTCATCTAAATGTTCACCCAAGATTTCAATTACCCGACCAACTGCTTGGCGAAACTTAGTCGGATATTCTAAAAGCTGAACAACGACTATTTGACCATCAACAGCGCCGTACAATTGTTCTTCCGGTACGATAATATTTTGTGTGAAGCGTTTATTGTCTGGTGTTACAAAACCGACACCAGAATCACTATGGGTATAACGACCGACAACTCGTGTTGTCTTGCGCTCTAAGATTTCAACAATTGCACCTTCAAGTCTGCCGCGACGATCTTCACCTATAATTCGGGCAATGACACGATCACCATGTAACACTGCACGCATTTCTTTCGCGGACAAAAATAAATCTTTTTCACCCTGTTCCGGTATTAAAAATCCAAATCCATCTTTATGTGCCGATACGACACCCTGCTCCAAATCCATTTTATTTAATAAGCAATAAGCACCACGTCGATTTCGCAGGATTTGTCCGTCACGCTCCATTGCCCGTATGCGTCGCCGTAATGATTCAATATCACGTCGATTACTAATATCCAGCAGACTAATCAATCGGTTCATATTAACCGGCACATCGGCCTTTTCAATTTCTTTTATTATAAATTCACGGCTAGGGATAGGATGTTCATACTTATTCGCTTCTCGAACAGCATGAGGATCGGGTTTATTTCTATTTTTTTGTTTTACCATATTGACATTATACACCAGCTGAAAAGTGAACACTGAATTATCGTATAAATCAGTCCGCATTTTATACTTAAATTAAATGCGCAATAAAATTGGCTAAATTGACAAGTAGCAATTGCTTAGCTAAAGTTCAAATTGAAATTAACGCCGAGGTGGTGAAATTGGTAGACACGCTAGCTTCAGGTGCTAGTGGGGCATGCCCCGTGGAGGTTCAAGTCCTCTCCTCGGCACCATTTTATTTTTTAACAAGACCAAATCAATTATAAATTCATATTATGGGACGCTGGCGACCACCACAACAACGCGGTTCACACTATATTACGCAGCACGGTTATGACACTCTCAAAACCGAGCTTCGCGATAAATGGTTACTTCGACGTGAAGTCGTTAAAATATTGTCGGCTGCCGCCGCTGAAGGCGATCGTTCTGAGAATGCAGAATATATCTATCGAAAAAAACAACTAAGAGAAATTGACCGACGAATACGTTACTTACAAAAACGTATCGATGAACTAACAATTGTTAACACCATACCAGACGATACCTCACGGGTGTTTTTCGGAGCCATTGTAACGCTCGAAACCGAGCAAGGTGAGGAAATTTGCTATCAGATAGTAGGACCCGATGAGTTTAACATCGCAAAGGGTAAAATCAGTATGGATGCCCCTGTTGCTCAGGCTTTAATGAAAAAATCGTTAGATGATGAGGTATCAGTGCAATTACCAGAAGGCAGCCAACGATTCATTATCGTGGATGTTAAATATGAAAAATAAAATCCGCTCCCTTAGAAGTAAGTGAGCGGTTTGACTAAGACAATCGTATGTTTAAACCTCGTAGGGATTACGCAACACAATTGTTTCATTTCTTTCAGGTCCCGTTGAAATAATATCAATAGGAATCTCGGTCAGTTCTTCTAGACGCTTCAAATAGGCTTTTGCATTTGCTGGCAATTTATCATATTCCGTTACGCCAAATGTCGACTCAGACCAACCGGACATTTCTTCGTAAATCGGCTCACAACTTTCAAAAGCATCGGCTCCCACTGGAGGAGTGTTTCGAGTACCACCATCGTATTTATAACCAGTGCAGATCCGTAATGAATCGAGACCATCAAGAACGTCTAACTTAGTAATACACAAACCCGTAACACTGTTTATTTGAGCTGAACGCCGTAAACAAACAGCATCAAACCAACCGCAGCGACGTGGACGACCGGTGGTTGATCCAAATTCATGACCTTGTTTAGCCATGTGTTCGCCACTGGCATCAAGCAATTCAATGCCATCATAAAGTTCGGTCGGAAACGGCCCGGAACCAACACGCGTGGTGTAAGCCTTGGTTATGCCTAATACATAAGAAATATATTTTGGCCCCATACCACTACCAGTAGAAGCACCACCAGCGGTAGTATTCGATGATGTGACATATGGATAAGTGCCATGATCAATATCGAGCAAGGCACCTTGGGCACCCTCAAACATGATGTGATTACCTTTTTTGTGGTGCTGAAAAATGATTTCAGTAACATCACCAACCATCGGTAAAATCTCTTCGCTCATGACCAAGGTTTCATCTAATACTTTTTGAAAATCAACCGTGTCTGCTTTGTAATAATTTTTTAACGCAAAATTATGATAATCCAATACTTCACCCAGCTTCGCAGCAAAACGTTCACGATGAAATAAATCGCCTACTCGCAATCCACGACGCGATACTTTGTCTTCATAAGCCGGGCCGATACCACGACCGGTAGTCCCTATCGCTTTTTTTCCGCGAGCAACTTCACGAGCATTATCAAGTGCAATATGATAAGGCAATATTAGTGGGCAGGCTTCGCTGATGGTTAATCGTTCACGAGCAGGAATGCCATTACCTTCAAGCATTTTTAATTCTTCAATTAACGCGGTAGGTGATAGCACTACGCCATTACCAATCAAACACTCGACATTTTGACGTAAAACACCGGAAGGGATTAAATGTAATACTGTTTTGTCATCACCAATAACAAGCGTATGCCCGGCATTATGTCCGCCTTGAAATCGAACCACGGCACTGGCATTGTCTGTTAACAAATCGACAATTTTACCCTTACCTTCATCACCCCATTGGGTACCAATGATGACTACATTCTTTCCCATAATTTTAACTCGACTTTATAGTTGTTATTTAGACTTGATTGCAATCAATCATCTAAGTACTAATATTTGTATTTTAGTTTTAATTTTTTTAATTTGACACTTTGGAAATTACCCAAACATTTTTTTGTTTTTCTAAAACTCTATCACACCCCATCTCAGTTGGGGTAGTTTTTTGCTTGGGTAATAACGTAATAACACACTCTCCCGCTAATCGAAGCGATTTTATTTCTTTTTGCAACAGCACATCATTAACATCATGAGGAGCCATAATGCCATTTTTAACAGTTGTTGCTAGATTTTGAATCGACATGAGTTTTTTAAGGTCAGTCGAAAAACCTGTGGCTGGACGCGGATTATCGTATGCAGCAGCAATATTATCATATCGCCCTCCCCACGCAATAGCATCTCCTTGCCCCGCAACCAACACTGAAAAAACCACTCCAGTATGATAATGATAACCACGTAATTCTGCTAAATCGCAATGTAAATGAACATCCGGCATTAATTTTTGAATGGTATTAACAATTTGTTCAAAATTATTTAATGCGCTTAAAACTGCATTATTTGCATTTGAAAATACCATCTTAGCTTTTGCAACAACTTCAACACCACCATTTAAATCAATCAACTGAGAAAACATCGTTGTTATATTATCATCAAGTTTCCACGAATCTAATAAAATAACTAACTCTGGTTTTGATTTGCGATTTAAAATATCAAATAATTCACTTTCTTGCTCTGCTGATAAGTCCGAGTGTTTTACTAACTCTCGATAAATGCCAACATGGCCAATATCCAAATATAATTCTTTAATTCCAGCTCGACTGATGGTTTCAATCATTAATTGAATCATTTCAATATCGGACTCAATACCTTCATGCCCATATAATTCAACACCTAACTGCATCGGACTACGAGAGCCCGTTAAACCATTAACTCGAGTATGCAGCACTGTGCCCAAGTAACATAAACGTGATATTTGAGAATTGGATAAATGGTGTGAATCAATACGTGCAACTTGAGGCGTCATATCGGCACGAATACCCATCATTCGGCCAGTCATTTGATCGGTAATTTTAAATGTTTGTAAATCTAAATCTAAAGCAGAGCCTTTTAATAAAGATTCCAAATATTCTATAAAAGGTGGCATGACCAATTGATAGCCCCAGCTATAAAATAGATCCAATAACTGACGACTCATTAAATCTAACTGTTTTGCCTGAGGAGGAAGAATCTCTTCAATTCCTTCAGGCAATATCCATGTTTCTTGTTGCTTCATATTTCTTACTATGATTTATAAGTTAATATTTTATAATTTAACGGGTAAACAAATACACTAATATCGCTCCAACAACCATGCTCGATATGCCCATGATACGTAATTGCTTATCTGACATATTGGTTACCGCAAGCATAGTTTTACGAAACAATTCGGGGTTAATTGCCGGCATAAAACCTTCGATGACCATTACCAAGGCCACCGCAATTAATATATTATCCCACATACAAGTTCCTGCAAATCGATACTGTAATTTTTAAATCTATTTCTTTAACGCTTTTTGATTTTTAAAGTATGAGAAAAAATCTGAGTTTGGCTCTAATACAAGAAAATCATTACCATCGCTAAATGATTTTTTATACGATTCCAAACTGCGATAAAACGCATAAAATTCAGAGTTTGATTTATAAGCTGTCGAAAATATTCTAGCTGATGTAGCATCACCTTCACCACGAATAATCTGTCCATCGCGTTCTGCATTAGCAATAATAATCACTTTATCCTTATCGGCTTTAGCCTGAATTTTATTAGCTTCACTAACACCTTCGGCACGATACTGTCGAGCTACTTTTTCACGATCAGATTTCATTCGTTCAAAAGTTTTTCGTAAGATATCCTCTGGTAGCTCAATTCGTTTAATACGAACATCAATTATTTCTACCCCAAAACCCGGATCTTCGTTATCTTTTAAAACAAACCCTTCTTGCCCCTCAATCAAGCCAGTACTCAACAGGTTCATTTCTTTAGTGACATTTTGCATAATCTGTTCACGTTCAGTTGAAACAACTTGGCGTTTTGACTTTTTAGCAAAGACATCTAATAAAGCTTGGTTAACAATCGCAAACAAGCGGCCTTCCGCTTCTTTATTGATTGCATTGATTCCGGTGGTATTTTTAATATAGAAATCTTCAATATTATATATTTTCCATTTAATATAATAATCAACATTTAAAATTTCACTATCGGCAGTTGTAAAAAACTGCGGACGAACATCATAGGTTTGAATTCGTTTATCGAATTTCTTAACATTATTAACGAACGGTAATTTTAAATGTAAACCTGAATCGATTTTGGAATCAGAAAACTTACCCAAAGCAAATTTAACGGCATATACCCGTTCATCAACAGTGTAAAATGAATTTGCTGCAAGGATAAGCGCTACTGCCGCTATTATAAACATTGACCACATTTTTGCTGTCATTATCGTGTTCTCCTGCTGCGACTATTATCATCAATAACCGATGAACCACCATTTATTGCATTGGACTCAGTATTTAAATTGTTAAATAGTTCACTATCTGATTTTTTAGCTGATTTACGTGATTTTACAATTTGATCTAAAGGTAAATACATCATGTTATTACCGCCCTTAACATCGATCATCACTTTATTTGTTTCAGAAAATACTGTTTCCATTGCTTCCAAATATAAACGTTGACGCGTTACTTTTGGTGCTTTCTCATATTCCCGTAAGATTTTTGTGAAACGTGTGGTTTCACCCGTTGCACGAGCAATCACTTCGGATTTATAAGCCTCGGCCTCTTGCACTATACGCGCAGCCTGACCTTCGGCTCTCGGTATAATCGAATTGGCATAACCATTCGCTTTATTAATGGCCTTTTCTTTTTCTTGTTCTGCTGCTTTAACATCAAAGAATGCCGGTAAGACAACGCTTGGAGCAACTGATTTCTGCATATCAAAGCCTCGTAACTGAATCCCGGTTTTATAGTGATCAAGAATCAATTGAACTTTGACTTTAACTTCTTCTGCAATAGCAATACGTTTGCCTTTAATAACGGACTCAAAGTCTTCATGCCCGACAACTTCTCTGACAGAACTTTGGGTTGCTAATAAGATCGATTGATCGGGTAGCACATCATTAAACAAATAATCTTTGGCATTTTTAATGTTGTACTGAATAACATATTCAACATCAACAATATTGTCATCCCCGGTTAACATGAGTGCTTCATCCGAGCCTTGGCCGATATTAATTTTTCGAACACCGGAGACATTAATTAGCGACTTTTCCTGAATTCCAATCGGTAACCAATGTGGCCCGGGATCTGAAATTGAGTGAAATCTCCCAAACTGCAATACCACCGCTTGCTTACCTTCATCAACAATATAAATTCCAGCAAAGCCCCAGACAAGTGCAGCTAAACCAAAAATGATGACAAAAACAGAAGCGATACCTTTTGCGCTACCTGAACCACCTTTGCCTCCCGAGCCATTACCTCCGAATATACCTGATATTTTCTTTTGTACATTCTTAATAACTTCATCTAAATCAGGTGGTCCCTGATCTTTACCGCGATTTCCCCAAGGATCTTTATCTCCCCCGGAACCGCCTGGTTCATTCCAAGCCATGTATGACTCCATATTTTAATTAAAATTAATAGTGATTATTTTTTGTTACTTATTCAAAAAATTCGATTCTTAAATGTAGCGCAAATTTTATGGATCTTTGGCCTCTATCGCAAGTCGTCTATCCACTGGATCGACAATTTTTTGCTCAATATGCTCTTTTTTACACAAAGCAAACCAATCCTTGCGTTTTAAGGTAATGTCCATAACAGCACTACCATCGTCTGATATTTGTTCGTTTTGAACACTGCCCATCGCAAATATACTCGCTCGCAGCCGACCCTCGGTCGGCCCTAGTGAAATTTGATGTTTAATTGTATCTTCCGCTAATACTTCTTTTAAAAGCTGTTGTAGCTCATCTAAACCGTCGCCGGTTAAAGCCGAAACCCATATTCGAGTAACTTGCCCCTGAGCATCTCTATCCACTCGAGCCTCATTATTACTCGCCATGCAATCAACCTTATTATAAACCTCTATAGTCTTCACTGAATCGGCTTTGATTTCTTTTAAAACTTTGTTCACTTCATTAATATTTTGCTCACGAATAGGACTAGAAGCATCGATAACATGCAGCAGTAAATCAGCTTCGCAGGTTTCCTGTAATGTAGAACGAAAAGCAGCAACAAGATCATGCGGTAAATCGCGAATAAAACCAACAGTATCAACTAAAATAACGGCATCACCATCGGGCAGTTCCAAGCGTCGTAACGTCGGATCTAAAGTTGCGAATAACTGATCTTCAGCATAAACCTCAGACTCCGTTAAAGTATTAAACAAAGTAGATTTACCGGCGTTGGTGTAACCAACTAAGGATACTGTGGCAATGTCTGCTCGTTTACGAGAACGTCGACCTTGCTCGCGCTGACTCTGAACACGTTTTAAACGCTTATTCAATTGCTTAATACGTTCATTTAATAAACGTCGATCGGTTTCTAATTGAGTTTCCCCAGGACCTCTTAATCCAATCCCGCCTTTTTGACGTTCAAGATGCGTCCAACCACGTACTAAACGTGTCGCTAAATGGCTTAATTGAGCTAATTCAACTTGTAACTTACCATCATGCGTTCGAGCGCGTTGAGCAAAAATATCAAGTATTAATCCCGTCCTATCAAGCACTCGGCATTCAATACTGGCTTCAATATTACGTTCTTGTGCTGGCGATAATTCATGGTTGAATAACACAATTTCAGCATCAAGCGATTGAACGAGTGTTTTGAGTTCCTCAATTTTTCCTTTACCAATAAAATGACGTGGATCAGGAGCTGTGCGTGAGCCTGTCAGAATATCTAACACCTCGGCACCAGCAGAACGCGCTAGTTCTTTGAACTCTGCCAGACTATCTTCTACTGTTGAACCATAATATTCAATGTGGACGATAACTGCACGTTCGCCACTTTTAGGTCGTTCAAACAATCTGGAAGCTCCTGCAATAACTGGAAATAATAATTAAACTAACTATTACCCGTAACAGTATTTGACGATTCGATTTCATCCGCCATTGGTAATTTAATATTACGCGATGGCACTATCGTTGAAATTGCATGTTTATATACCATTTGGTTAACACTATTACGCAATAACACGACAAATTGATCAAATGATTCAACCTGCCCTTGTAGCTTAATACCATTTACGAGAAAAATAGACACAGGAATTCGTTCTTTCCTGAGCGCATTTAAGAAAGGATCTTGCAATGCTTGCCCCTTACCCATAATAAAATCTCCTTGTATTTTAATTGTATGGAGTGTAATCCGTCCCGTATTTCGGGATCTCATAACGATTAAAAATTGACCAAATAAATGTCAACAATTCAAAATTGTCACAAATTCCTATGAATTTCCACGAATTCCTAAGAATGCAGCCTAATACTAGCACAAACCTATCGTATTATTAACGATAGAGGTCAGAGGGCTATTCAATAGACGCATTACTGGCTATAAGTTATTTATATATGGAGATTGTCTGATTTTTTTCAAGGCTTTATTCAAAAAATTTTTTTCAAGACTGTCAATCCAGTCATGTGGAGACTCAGAGCGCAACCATGTAAATTGCCGTTTCGCCAATTGCCGTGTACTAATAATGGCACGATCAGTCATTTCTGGCTTCGACAAGTACCCATCGAGATATTCCCAAACTTGGCGATAACCAACACAACGCATCGACGGCTTATCTAGACTCAGATCACCGCGTAAATAAAATTGCTGAACTTCATCAATCAAGCCACTATCAAGCATCTGATTAAAACGTAACTCGATATTGGCATGTAATACCGAGCGTTGAGAAGGTGCCACAACTAAATCAATAACATTATAATCAAGTGTATAATTTTGGCTTTGCGCATGAAACGCCGAAATTGGTTTACCAGAAATTTCATACACCTCTAAAGCCCGTTGAATTCTCTGAGGATCATTCGGGTGTAATCTAGCGGCGGTACTAGGATCAATTTGCGCTAATTGCTCGTGCATATAAGGCCAGCCCATTTCAGTCGCTTGTAATTTCAATTTTTCACGAATAACAGGATCACTACTTGGCATATTCGATAAACCATGACGAAGTGCTTTGTAATACAACATTGTGCCACCAACTAATAGTGGAATACGATCACGATTAATAATAGCCTTCATTTCACGTAAAGCATCATCACAAAACTGAGCAACCGAATACGATTCACTAGCATCAATAATATCGATTAACCGATGTGGAGCTTGCGCCAGTGTCTCGGCATCGGGTTTCGCTGTACCAATATTCATATCGCGATAAATTAATGCCGAATCCACACTAATAATATCAACCGGTAACTGTTTAACGAGTTCTAGCGCGATCGCAGTCTTACCAGAGGCCGTAGGCCCCATTAAAAAAATTGCTGGAGGCAATGTTGAATTTATCATTACTTTTATCGTTTATCGTTTAACAGTCGTTCAAAGTCATCAATACTAAGTAACTGCCACCAATTAATATCGTGAGACAGTAATAAAGTTTTATCAAGTTTGTTTAAGTTAGTAACTAAAGCTAAAGCATAATCAAAATTAATATTATGATTATCGATTAAATCCGCATGACAAAGCACAGGAATTAAGTTCGATATTTTAATTTCAGTGGTTGCTGAGTCCAATAAAAATATCGCGATATTTTTAAATAATGTAATATAATCAATACCCGTTAGCGCTACCGGTATAGTACGTAATAACAGCGAATTTAACCCGGTAACAGTCAGCTCTATCCCTAATTCATTTAAAAAGCATATTTTATTGTCAATAACATCAATTTGTTTTTGTTCTAATGTTATGCTCACCGGAATCATTAAAGGTTTAGATTGTATAAGCTTATTCGTAAGCTGTTCCATTAAATTTAGAGCCGTTAAATAACTTTGTGCTTGTTTAATATCGATTAATTTAATGTCAGATTGATGTTCAGTTAAAGCGTATCGTTGTTTAAAAATTGTTAATACCGTTCCAAAAAATACTTGAGGTAATTTATTGGAAGTTTCTTTACTACTTTCATTTTCTTTAGTTTTTGAAGCGGTATAATAATTTGGTTTTATTTCAGAAACCAAATCAACATCGTCACGTTGTTCTTTAATGTTGTTATCATCATTAAAACTATTAGAATTTAACGCCTGAGTGATAACATGAGTTAAAAAATCATGAACCAATCGCATATCATCAAACCGAACTTCATGCTTAGTTGGATGGACATTAACATCGATAAACTCAGTACCAATCGTTAAATACAAAACATAAGCAACATAACGCCCTTCAGGTATTTTATCTTGGAATGCCAAACGAATTGCGTGAAAAATTACCCGATCACGTATTATTCGACCATTAATATAAAAATACTGCGTATCAGCACTAGCTCTAGAATAATGGCTCGTTGCTAGCCAACCGGTTAATGTCATGCCGGAGGCTTTAAAATTAAGTGTTACACTATTATCGTAAAAGGATTTACCGCATATTTTTAATATTCGACGCGCTTGAGCAGATTGATCCAGTGCTTGTTGAAAGCGATATACTTCGCGTTCATTATGAATAAATACAAATGCTGAATTAAAATCACTTAATATCAATTGTTTTATAACGCGTTCTACATGTAAATACTCGGTTCGTTCGGTTCGTAAATATTTTTTTCGGGCAGGTGTATTATAAAATATCTTATTTGCCGTCACTGTCGTTCCAATAGGATGAGCCATCGGAGTTAACTTTAAATTATTAACGTCTTGTTCATCATAAGATGATTTATTTTTATTTGAATAATCCAATCTCCACGCAGTGTCATCTTCAGCTACTTTTGAGGTGATTTCAAATTTTGATACTGAAGCGATACTCGCCAACGCCTCGCCTCGAAAACCAAGGGTATTAATATGTCCCAGTTGTTCCTGAGAATAAATTTTACTGGTCGCGTGAGGGCTAACAGCCAGATGTAATTCATTGGCAGGAATTCCACAGCCATTGTCAGTAACACTGATTTTTTCTAAACCGGCCTGTTGAATATCAATTCGAATTTGATTGGCACCAGAATCAATACTATTTTCAATTAACTCTTTTAAAATAGAAGCTGGTCGTTCAACAACTTCGCCAGCAGCTATTTGATTGGATAAGCTGATTGGCAGTTTTCGAATTTTATTTTTTGAAATAGTATGGTCAGACATGTCGTTTATTAAAATGAACTATTGCTAGTAAGCGATAGTAATTTTACCATTTAAACCATCAAGCAGAATAGCTTAATTTTCTTGAAACTCAGATAAGGTGTTTTAAGCAACTCTTATTCTTTAGTCTAGTGCATACCTGAGATTAACTAATATCAAATAACTGGAATTTGCAATATTTTACCAATGATTAATTTATCATTGGGTAGGTTATTCGCAATGCGTATTCCTTTAATACTAACCTGATATTTTTTTGCTATATGTGACAAGGTTTCACCACTGGAAATCTTATGCTCTTTGGCTTTCATCAGGGCTAATTTTGTTCCCGGAGGGGCATTAGATTTAAAATAGCTTTGCACACCACGTAGAATAGCTTTCGACATTTTAGTCTGATACTGACCATTACGTAAACGTGATTCTTCTTTTGGATTAGAAATAAATGCCATTTCAATTAAAATTGATGGCATATCGGGTGCTTTTAACACTCGAAAGCCTGCTTTTTCTACATGCCGCTTATGAAGTGAATTGACGCTTTTCAACTTTCGTAAAACTTGTTTCGCAACACGATGGCTGTCTTCCAAGGTAGAATTTTTTACCATGTCAACGAGCACTAATTTAAGCAAATCATCTTTATCGCCTAAGCTTACCCCTCCAATTAAATCAGAGTTATTTTCTTTATTGGCCAACCAACCGGCGGCTTCACTACTAGCGCCATTATCGGATAACACATATACCGATGAACCTTTCGCTTTTTTAGTTCGAAAAGCATCCGCGTGAAGCGATATAAATAAATCAGCTTGATCTTCTCTGGCCAGTTCTACGCGTTTACCTAGCCCCACATAATAATCGCCTTTACGAATTAAAACGGCTTTCATGCCTTTTTGGCGATTAATTCTTCGCGCGAGTTTTTTGGCCACTTGTAACACAATTTTCTTTTCTTTTGTACCGCGATAACCAATGGCACCCGGATCATCACCACCGTGTCCGGCATCAATCGCAATAATGACATCACGAGGTCTATTGGGTGAATAACGTTTTATTTTTGGTTTATGTCTTTTGTGTTTCGACTTTTTAGTATATAAATCAAGAACCAGACGGTGCCCATAATCTTTATTGGGAGACAATACAAAGCTTTTTGGTTTAACCGCTTTTTTCAAATCTAAAACAATACGCAAATCATTTTTGTTTCTTTTCGCGGTACGAACGCCACGCAAAACATTATCAGACTCCAATTTTAAATTGCTTAATGAGGTTATCAAGTTGGTATTTTTTAAATCAATGACAATTCGATTAGGCGACTTCATGGTAAACAAATCATGAGTCACTCGATTACTTAAATCAAATACCAAACGAGTATTATCCGGAGCCTGCCACATGCGCACACCCTCAATAAAGGTTGTGGCATAGCTGCTCGGTGCGGCAACAGCTAAAACTAACGCTAATAATAAAAATCGGTACGTAAACATAATTTTTCTAGTATAGATTAACTGTATTATACAAAATTACTTGATATTAATGTAATTATGGGACATCTAGTCGCCTTAATTCAAGTAATATATCGGTCTTTCTTTTTATTTCTTAAATAGTTAAGCTCTAAAGCTCACGTTATCTCTCAAATACGATCAAATCGATCACTTTTTCAGATTAAATTAATATACCAAACAGTCCATCCTAAGCTCAGCTTAATTTATAACTAATTCCCGACCATCACCTTTAACAGTCAATTTAATACTTAAATCGGCTTGAGGTAACCATCCAACACCTTGCTCCGGCCATTCAATAAAACAAACCGTATTTGCATTAAAATAGTCGCGTGCTCCCATGAATTCTAACTCTTCCGGATCAAGCATGCGATACAAATCAAAGTGATAAAATTCTTTATTATCAATAATGTAAGGCTCAACTAAGGTGTAAGTCGGACTTTTTACAGTATTTTTATAACCCAACGCATGAAGCACTGCACGAACTAATGTGGTTTTACCGGCACCGAGGCCACCAATCAAATAAATCACATTAGGAGGATTTGCCCCAGTAAATAGTTTCGCTAACTCACTGGCAAATAATATAGTTTCTGACTCGTCTTTTAAAATACGTGTCGTAGTATCAAACATGGTTTTTCCAAGGTTAATTAGAGCAATTTATTAAATTTATTAAGGATTAACTAGTTTTCTAATCCACGGCATCAGATCGCTGGCCAGCAAACCCCGCTCTCCTGATTGTTTTGCAGCCTGATCAGCTGCTTCACTATGAATACACACGGCCAAACGCGCAGCATTGGCCTTGCTTAATCCTTGGGCGATTAAGCCGGCAATAATACCTGAAAGCACATCTCCCATACCACCAGAAGCCATACCCGGGTTACCCTCCGCGCAAACCCCGATAAGTTCTTGTTTGACGGCAATCAACGTACCACGCCCTTTTAATATTACAACACCATCATAGCGTTGTTTTAATTTAGCGATAGCATCATACCGATCTTGTTCGACCTGTTTAACGGATTGCTGCAATAAACGAGCAGCCTCACCCGGATGCGGGGTTAAAACCCAGTTATTATTATGCAATGGCTCTTTTGCCAATAGATTTAAAGCATCAGCATCAACCACTAACGGCACATCATCATGAGCCAAAACTTGCGTAAACATATCTACAGCCCAGGAAGATTGACCAAGACCGGGCCCTATAACAATGGTTGATGCCTTTTTCAATAAAATTGACAATGCCTCGGCATTTTCAATTCCATGACACATCAATTCAGGGCAACTGGCATTAACCACACTCGCATGACTCACTCGAGTTGCGATACTCACAAGACCCGCACCGGCTCGTAACGCCGCTTCTCCCGCTAAGCGAACCGCCCCAATATAACCTTCATCACCACCAACGATAACCACATGCCCAAAATTTCCCTTATGAGCAGTTTGTTCACGAGCTCGCAAACGATGAATTGATTTCTGATATTTTAAACGAACTGCTGTAGGTTGAAATTTGGTATAAACCGCATCGGGTATATTGAGATTATCAAAATCCAGTTCACCACAGTGGTTTGCAGCCTGTCCGGTTAACAGTCCTTGCTTCACGCCAATAAAGGTCATTGTGCAATCGGCAATAACCGCATCGCCCATAGGGATTCCGGTATCACCATGTAAACCGGAAGGAATGTCGATTGACATCACCGGTGTTCCCGAAAAATTAATCGCAGCAATAGCTTGGCGCCACGCCCCTGATACATTATCCCGCAAACCTGTGCCTAATAACGCATCGATTATCACATCAAATTTTGACAAGTTTTGACTGCTAAACGCTTCAGGTTCAATACCAACACTCATTAATCGTTGAGCAGCAGCAAAAGCATCACCCTGTAATTTACTGGCATCACCCAGTTGCAAAACCGTAGTGGTCAGTCCCGCTTCAACCGCTAATCGAGCCACGACAAAACCATCACCGCCATTGTTACCAACGCCACATAACACCACCATGGATTTAGCATCAGGCCATTTTTCACGGCATTTTTTAAATGCCGCTTCACCAGCACGTTCCATTAAAACATTGCCAGGAATATCAAAATGATCGATTGCAAATCGATCCATCTCAGATACTTGTTTAGAGCGATATAAATTATGCGGTTTCTGGGTCATGGGTTTATCATAGCGACTATGGATCCGATAGAAAAGTCATCTCCGAAAATTATAAAAAATACACTGCTCGCGACTAACATAAAGCAATGGGGAATTGAGCTAGGGTTTCAAGCCGTCGGGATTAGCGACACTAATTTATCGGCAGCCGAAGCTAATTTGTTAAATTGGTTGAAAAACGGCCATAATGGTGAAATGCACTGGATGCAGCAGCATGGCACTCTGCGCAGCCAACCAGCACAACTACTACCCGGCACAACGCGTATCATCAGTGTCCGCTTAAATTATTTGCCTGAAGAAAATTCAAACCCGGAATCAATTTTAAACGATAACCTAAAAGCTTACATCTCACGTTATAGCTTAGGCAGAGACTATCATAAACTCATGCGCAAACGGTTACAAAAACTCGCTGATAAAATAAATCAACAAATTGATGGCTTTAACTATCGTGCTTTTGTCGATAGCGCTCCAGTCTTGGAGAAAGCCATCGCAGAAAAAGCCGGTTTAGGTTGGATTGGAAAACACAGCAATTTAATCAACAAAGAAAACGGCTCATGGTTCTTTTTAGGCGAACTGTATACCAATTTAGAATTACCCATTGATAAGCCGGCTATCAATCATTGTGGCACGTGCAACGCCTGCATTGAAAGTTGCCCAACTCAAGCAATAATTGCACCCTATACGGTTGATGCACGTCGCTGTATTTCCTATCTAACAATCGAATTAAAAGGCAGCATTCCAGTGGAGTTTCGCGCGATGATTGGAAACCGAGTCTACGGCTGCGATGATTGCCAGTTAGTATGTCCGTGGACACGCTTCAGTCAATCCAGTGAAGAAGCCGATTTTAATCCCCGACACCAACTAAACTCAATTGAATTAATTGAATTATTTAAGTGGACTGAACAAGAATTTTTAGAAAAAACCCAAGGCATGGCAATTCGTCGTATCGGTTATCAATCGTGGAGCCGAAATATTGCTGTCGCATTAGGCAATGCCAATAAGTCTGAGTTAATTATAAAATCATTAGAATCCAGAAAAAATGATCCATCTGAAATAATTAGAGAACACGTTAATTGGGCATTAAATAATATTAATTAATAATATTGCCCGTATTTTTGCTGTCAGGCTTTAACATCAATAATCGTTCCAATAACGTCATCATTTATTTTTGCCGACTTAGCATTCGCTTCGACTTGAATTTGATCTTGTTTTAAATCAAGCAAAGCACTCGCTTTTTCAACCTGCCCTTTCATCTGCGTTGCACCAGCCAATTCCGCTGTATGCTTACGCGCATTATTTATGCCTTTACGCATCCCGGCCAAGGCGGTATATGTTGACGAATCTACTTTCATTACTAATCACCACAAAAACTACCGCATAATTAATTAGCGTCTTAGATTTGCTCATCTTTAATAAACTAATTTACCACCTTACATCTGGGTTAAATTAGATATTTTTCAAGGATTTACTATATAATCTGAAACGAATAATAATTAACCTAGCAAATATACCGTCATAAACATTAAGGTAAAAAAATTGTTATGAACACTACTAACTGCATTAATTCTATATCAGGAATCATTTTAGCTGGAGGCAAGAGTTCGCGCATGGGTGAAGACAAAGCCCTAAAAAAAGTAAATGGCATTTCACTTATTGAATTTAGTATTAATAATTTACAACCCCAGGTTAATCAAATTTTTATCAATACCAATCAAAATAAACAAGACTACCTAAAATTCGGCTATCCATTAATAAGTGATTTAAACCCCGACCGATTAGGGCCATTATCCGGTATTTATAGCGCCCTAAAAGCCATAACAAGCAACTGGGCTTTTTTTAGCGCCTGTGACACACCTAATTTACCTAAAGACATCGTGACTCGCTTATATCACCAAGCGCAACAACAACAAAAATTAATTGCCGTAGTGGAAACTAATAAAAAATTACAGCCATTGGTGTTATTACTTCATAAAGATTTAATTAACAGTTTAAACAATTTCATAACTAGCGGTGAACGAAAAACTCAACTCTGGATAACTCAACAACAACCCGCAATTATAGATTGCAGTGATGAAATTGATGCGTTCGCCAATATAAATACCATTCAAGATTTTTTGAATTTTGAAAAAAAACAAACAGCGATATGATATGAACAATATTAAATGCCCGGTTATTGGTTTTGTTGCATATTCTGGAACAGGAAAAACCACATTACTAAAAAAAATAATTGCTATATTAAATACCAAAAAAATAAAATTAGCTGTTATAAAACATGCGCACCATGATTTTGATATTGATATACCAGGAAAAGATAGCTATGAATTACGCCATGCAGGAGCAACTCAAATGTTGGTTGCATCAAAAAATCGTTGGGCTCTAATCACCGAAACACCATCAAAACAGCCAGAACCCGATTTAGCAACCTTATTAAACCAACTACAACATACTGAATTAGATCTGATATTAGTCGAAGGCTTTAAGCACGAGGTTTTTGATAAAATTGAATTATACCGACCATCTTTAGGCAAAACCACATTATATAACCAAGATAAAAATATCATTGCAGTTGCTACCGATGAAATCGAAAATTTAAAAACAAATTTACCCACTTTAGATCTCAATAATGCAAATTTAATAACAGATTTTATAATACAAAACTATGATTTAGATTAATTACTGAGGTATTAAATAAACATTTAAAATCAATTTTTTGTATAATGACATTAAATTAAAGTAGTAAACTACAATACAAATTTATACTAGAACGAATAGACTGAGTAACCTTATGATCAATAAACTAATTCCAGTTCAACCAAGTTGCAGTGATTTTGACCCTAACAGCTTGTCGGTAAGCCAAGCAACAACACAAATTAATACATTAATCGCAACAGCATCTGAATCCCTAAAAATCACTGAACGAACCAGCTGTCGAAACGCTTTTGGTCGAGTGCTTGCTCAGGATATTATTGCAACTTTTAGTACCCCACCTTATGACAACTCAGCGATGGACGGTTATGCCATTAGTGCCCAAGATATCCCTAAATCAGATACTTCTAACGTAAACATTATCGGTACCTCATGGGCAGGTAAACCTTTTAATGGTGAGGTTAAAAAAGGCGAATGTATTCGTATCATGACCGGTGCCAAGATGCCGCAAGGTGCTGATACTGTTATTATGCAAGAACATGTCATCAAAAATGACAATAGCATTACAATTAATACTGGCCATTGTGCTCGACAAAATGTTCGTTATATTGGTGAGGACATTAAAGTTGGTGATACCGTATTAACGGTAGGAAAAAACATTGGCCCTGCCGAACTTGGAGTATTAGCATCGATGGGGCTTGCTGAAGTCAGTGTTTTTCGAAAATTACGCATTGCAATTTTTTCTACTGGTGATGAATTACGAGGTGTTGGTGAACCACTCGAAGATGGCCAAATTTACGATAGTAACCGATATACCTTATATGGTCTGTTACAAAAACCCTATATCGAATTACTGGATATGGGTGTCATTCCAGATATAAAAAGTGAAATTGAATTAGCATTTGAACAAGCAGCGAATGTTGCCGATGTTGTTATTACCTCAGGCGGTGTCTCCGTTGGTGATGCTGATTACGTCAAAGAAACATTAGAAAAAATAGGTAGTATCAATTTCTGGAAAATAGCCATGAAACCAGGACGGCCGCTGGCATTTGGCAAAATTAATAATGCCACATTCTTCGGTCTGCCCGGTAACCCTGTATCAGTCATAGCAACGTTTAGTCAATTCGCATTACCCGCTATCCGAGCTCTTGCCGGTCAAACAAAAACCAAAAATACAAATTACCATATTAAATGTACAACTGAATTAAAAAAACGTGCTGGACGAGTGGATTTTCAACGAGGGTATTTATCAGCAGATGATACTGGGCAGTTAAGCGTTTCAGTAACCGGCTTACAAGCTTCTCATATCCTCAGTTCAATGAGTTACAGCAATTGCTTTATCATTCTCCCTGAAGATTCGACTCACATTGCAGCGGGTACTATTGTTGAAGTTCAACCATATAATGAATGGTTTTTCTAAAATAATTCCTTGAAAGTTTAAGTATTGCCCCAATATAACGATGATAATACTAATAAGATTGCTAGTAACGGTTTAGGGATAAAAGATGAGTGAACAACATGATATCGATAAAGAACTTGATATAGACGAAGATTTAATAATTGAAAATGAAGATGAAACAATAAATTCATCGGGATCAAATATAATTGTTCCTGACAAAGTATTACCAACAACTTTATATATTCTACCCGTTGTTGACCAACCATTTTTTCCCGCTCAAGCATTACCAATAGAACTTAGCAGTAATATTTGGTTAGAAACAATAGAAAAAATTGGATCTGCTGCGCACCACATGGCAGGAATATTACTTACCAGTGCAAAAGCTGCAGAGATTACTACGGTCAGTGATTTTTATACTGTGGGAACAGCAGTACGCTTACACAACCCCGCCCACAATGAAGACAATATTCAAACCATTGCTGAAGGACGAACACGTTTCAGGGTCGTTAAATGGATTAATAGCAGCATTCCTTTTATTGCTCAAGTAGAGTATATAAAAGAAGAAAAAAATATTAAATCAAATGAAATTAAAGCCTATAGCATGGCTATTATCAATACCATCAAAGAGCTTGTACCGCATAATCCATTATACAGCGAAGAAATAAAGTTTTTTCTAGAACGCTTTAATTTAAACGATCCAAATATGCTAGCCGACTTTGCTGCGACGCTAACAACTCGAGATAAAGAAGCACTGCAGGATATTTTAGAAACTGTTGCACTGATTAAACGCATGAAAAAAGTGCTGATGGTGTTAAAAAAAGAACTCGAGGTTGCCAAGCTTCAAGGAAAAATCCACGATAAAGTGGAACAGCAAATGAGCGAGCAGCAACGTCAATTTTTCTTAAAAGAGCAATTAAAAGTTATTCAACAAGAACTTGGTCTGGCAAAAGACGACCGAACTGTTGATATCGATAAGTTTCGAGAACGTCTTGACAAACTAACCATTCCTGAAGATCCACTAAAAAATATTAATGAAGAAATGGATAAGTTATCCATTTTAGAAACAGGCTCTCCAGAATATGCCGTCACCAGAAATTATCTGGATTGGATAACAGCATTACCCTGGGGAGTATTTTCTAAAGACATACTAAACCTCAAAAATGCACGAGAAAGTCTGGACAAAGATCATCAAGGACTTGATGACGTAAAAAACCGTATTATTGAATTTCTGGCTGTTGGCAAATTAAAAGGTAGAATCAGTGGCTCGATCATTTTATTAGTTGGCCCTCCCGGTGTTGGTAAAACATCCATTGGCAAATCAATTGCTCATGCCATTGGTCGAAAATTTTTCCGTTTTTCTCTAGGTGGTATGCGCGACGAAGCCGAAATAAAAGGACATCGTCGCACCTATATTGGGGCAATGCCTGGAAGATTTATCCAGTCCATGAAAGATGTGCAAACATCAAACCCCGTTATCATGTTGGATGAGATTGATAAAATTGGAAATTCATACCAAGGGGATCCGGCATCTGCATTATTAGAAGTACTCGATCCCGAACAAAATAATGAGTTTTTAGATCATTACATCGATAACCGATTTGATTTATCAAATGTCCTATTTATCTGCACCGCGAATCAACTCGATACCATACCATCCCCCTTACTTGATCGAATGGAAATAATCCGCTTATCCGGTTATATCACCGAAGAAAAAATTCAGATAGCCAAAAAACACTTGTGGCCAAAACTAGTCGACCAGATAGGCATGAAACGCAGTCAAATTAAAATTACCACCACGGCACTACGAAGCCTGATTGATGGTTATGCTCGCGAAGCCGGTGTGCGTAATTTAGAAAAGCAATTAAAACGAATTATTCGAAAAATTGCAGTCAAAATTGTAGCAGGCAAAAAAGGACCTTACAATATTCAAGTTGACGATATTGAAAAACACTTGGGTAAAGCAATTTTTACGAATGAGGTTCCAATTTCAGGTATTGGAAATATTACTGGATTAGCATGGACTTCAATGGGCGGCACCACACTCACCATTGAAGCGGCACACGTTCACAGCAAAAATAAAGGGTTTAAATTAACAGGGCAACTAGGTGATGTTATGAAAGAATCTGCTGAAATTGCCTACAGTTTTATTTATTCCAATTTGGATAACTTTAATGCAGACAAAACATTTTTTGATTCTTCTTTTATACATCTACACGTTCCTGAAGGTGCAACCCCAAAAGATGGACCGAGTGCCGGTGTTACTATGGCTACCGCATTATTATCATTAGCGCGTAAGGTCAAACCTAAAACCGGAATAGCCATGACAGGAGAGCTAACCTTAACAGGACAAGTCTTACCGGTTGGCGGCATACGTGAAAAAGTCATTGCAGCAAGGCGCATCAAAATTAAAGAGTTAATTTTGCCCTTCGCAAATAAGCACGATTTTGATGAACTGCCCGAGTATATTCGAAAAGGAATGAAGGTTCACTTTGCAGAACAATATGCAGATGTGTTTGCAATTATGTTTAAATCAAAAAAATAATATTAGACTACTCTCTCCCTAGAAAATATCTAACACTCTAAGGAGAGAGCTTAATTATAATTAAGCTTTAGAAGCTTGTTCAGCCATTTGTTTATGAACATCAGCCATATCAACAGCTTTAGCTTGTTCAATTAACTTTTCAAACTCAGAAGCCTGCATCGCGCCTGCTTCAGAATATAAAATAACCTGTTCACGAAAAATCATTAACGTTGGAATAGAGCGGATTTGAAAATGTCCGCCTAATTCTTGCTGCTCTTCAGTATTCACTTTGGCAAATACTATATCAGAATATTTTTCTGACGTGCTGGTATACACCGAAGCAAAACCTTGACACGGCCCACACCATGGAGCCCAAAAATCAATTATGACGAAATCATTATTGGAAATTATTTCTTCAAAATTGTCACCGGTTAAATCGATTGTGGCCATTTCTAATCCTCTATTTACATCAAATTTAAACCTGTATTTTACTATAAAAACAAAACCTATAGTGGTTTGATTTCACCCGTTTCTCGAAAATATAAATAATCACTCAAAATTTTAGCATGATCAAAAGCTAAATCAGATGGCAAATCATCAAGATTCACAATTTGAACATTAGCAGCATCATCAGCGGCAAATGGGTCACCGCTAGCCTCAGCAATATAAACAGCACTCACTGTATGCCCCCGAGAATCACGAGAGGGATCAGAATAACAGCCCAGCAGTGACTTTACTTTAACGTCCAGTGATATTTCTTCATGAGCTTCTCTGCCAGCAGCATCTTCAAGACTTTCTCCAACATCAACAAAGCCCCCCGGTAAAGCCCAACCATAAGGAGGATATTTACGTTCGATTAATACAATTGGCCGATTCGGCTTATCAATAAGCTCAATGATAATATCGACAGTTAACGAAGGTGTTGATGGAATTGTCATGGCTTATTTAATTTTTCCCGTTAATTTATGAATATCACGCCGTTCTTGTTTACTTGGTCGACCAGCTGAAGATTGATAACCGGCATTAAAAAAACGTTTATCTTTAAGCTCATTTTCACGAGCCAATTTACTTTGCTCAGTTTCATCATAAAGCGTTCTCGCAATAGTTGCCGAACCTCTATTATTCAAAATACCCGTTACCGTTATATCGTATTCTAGATTATTTTTTTTAACTAATATGCTATCGCCAACGGAGACTAACTTGGAAGATTTTATCCGATTACCGTTCAAGCGTATATGACCGGCATTAATTGCTTTTGCAGCTAAAGAGCGCGTTTTAAAAAAACGCGTCACCCATAACCATTTATCAATTCTAAGAACCTCAGTTTTTACACTCATTGTCACAAGACTCAATTATCCCTATTTTAGTTCGGATTTTATTTGGTTTTAAATTTGCCCAAATACGTTTATTATAACGCTATTATGATGATTATGCTGCTAACCGCATTACAACTAAACACGCTATAAACAACTTCAATGATTGAACTCGACGATATTCCTCAAGCAAGCATATCTAAAACAGCATTAATAGAACAGTTACGCTCTATTATTCCTGTCAGTGATATTTTATTTGAGACCGAAGACCTAAGACCTTACGAATGTGATGGTCTATCAGCTTATCGAGCATTACCAATGCTAGTGGTTATTCCGAATGACATAAATGAAATACAAAGCATCGTAACAATTTGCCAACGTTATCGTGTTCCTATCATCGCACGAGGAGCTGGAACCGGTCTATCAGGTGGCACCTTCCCCTTTGATACCGCTTTAATTCTTAATTTAGCAAAATTAAATCGCATACTTGATATTGATCCAACATCGGCAACTGCTCGAGTTGAGCCGGGAGTTAGAAATCTCGCCATATCTGAAGCTGTATCTGATCTTGGACTCTATTATGCCCCCGATCCATCATCACAAGTTGCATGCACCATTGGTGGCAATGTTGCTGAAAACTCAGGTGGAATACATTGTTTAAAATATGGCTTAACAGTACATAATATCCTTGAATTAAAAATTGTTTTATATGATGGCAGCTTAATAACAGTCGGTAGCGAAGCATATGATAGCCCAGGCTATGATTTACTTGCGCTATTAACAGGTTCAGAAGGACTGTTAGGCATTATTGTTGAAGTCACCGTTAAACTACTCGCCAAGCCAGAATTTAACTGTGTATTACTAGCGGCATTCGACAGTGTGCAAAATTCAGGTAATGCTGTAAATGATATTATTTCATCCGGAATTATTCCTGCTGGATTAGAAATGATGGACAAACTCGCAATAAAAGCCGCTGAAGACTTTATTCATGCTGGTTATCCAACGGATGCACAAGCTATTTTGTTATGCGAATTAGATGGCAGTCAAGTCGAAGTACACGAACTCACCTTAACCGTTCAAGAAATTTTAAATAGAAATAACGCTACTGAGATAACAATATCTAAAACCGAACAACAAAGATTAAAAATATGGCAAGGCAGAAAATCAGCGTTTCCAGCTGTTGGTCGATTAGCTCCTGATTATTACTGCATGGACGGTACCATTCCTCGAAATAAATTATCTCAAGTATTAACAACAATTCAAACATTATCAGAACAATTTAACTTAGCAGTTGCCAACGTATTTCATGCCGGAGATGGAAATTTACACCCACTTATTTTATATGATGCAAATATTCCCGGTGAATTAGAAAAAACTGAACTGTTTGGAGCAAAAATTTTAGAACTCTGTATCAATGTTGGTGGAACAATAACCGGCGAACATGGTGTAGGAATTGAAAAAATAAATCAAATGTGTGTGCAATTTAATAGCGCAGAGTTAAAACAGTTTCATGCCATCAAATATGCATTTGATCCTGATAATATTTTAAACCCGGGAAAAGCGATACCAACATTACACCGTTGTGCTGAACTGGGATCAATGCATGTACATAATGGCGAATTAAAATTTCCGGAACTGGAACGATTTTAGTATTAAAATGACAATAAATACAAATAAAGATAATACTGCTATTTTAACTTCAAAAATTGAACACGCTTATAATTCTAAAAAGCCGTTAAATATTGTTGCTGGAAATTCAAAAAAATTCTATGGCCGAAATATCAATTATGAAAAATTAGATATTAGCTGTCACTCAGGAATTATTAATTATGAGCCATCCGAATTAGTGATAACGGTTCGTTCAGGGACAACATTGTCTGAAATTAATCAAGAGCTGGATAAAAATAATCAAATATTAGCTTTTGAACCACCACAGTTTAATGCAAATACAACCATTGGTGGAACTATTGCTTGCGGTTTATCGGGTTCTGCTAGACCATTTATTGGTTCCGCTAGAGATTTTATGTTGGGCTGCCGAATTATAAATGGCAAAGGTGAAAATTTACGTTTTGGTGGAGAGGTTCTTAAAAATGTTGCTGGTTATGATGCATCGAGGTTGATGACTGGAGCTTTAGGAACCTTAGGGGTTTTACTCGATGTATCAATAAAAGTTTTACCCAAACCAGAGTCTGAAATAACATTAGTACAGTCGTTATCAATTCAAGCCGCACTACGATTAATGCTGCATTTAAAAAGACAGCCATTACCTATTTCAGGTTTATGTTATTACTCTAATCATTTATTTATAAGATTATCTGGTTCAAAAAATCTACTCGATAAAGCTCAAACAATAATCGGCGGAGAGTTACTGACAAACACAGCGCTTAAATCTGAATTTTTCTTTTCCTGGCATTCACTTGATAATCATTCACTCGATTTTTTTAAGACCAACAAAAATTTATGGCGAATTTCTGTCAAACTGAATACCCCTGTTATTAATATTAGTGGTGATTGTATTTATAACTGGGCTGGAGCCGAACGATGGATTATAAGTGAGGAAAATGATTATTCTATATTTGAAGTTATAGCTAAAACCAAAGGTCATGCAACGCTATTTCGCACAGGCCTTAAAAATTCAGATAAAAATAATAAGTTTCAACCATTACCTAGCTCATTATTAAAATTACATAAACAACTTAAAAACTCCTTTGATCCAAACAATATTTTAAATCTCGGTAAACTATATTCTGAATTTTAATTCAATTAATCTAATATTATGCAAACGAACATTTCTGAACACTATAAAACAATTCCTGAATATAAAATTGCGGATAAAATATTGAGAAATTGTGTTCATTGTGGCTTCTGTACTGCAACTTGCCCTACTTATCAATTACTGGGTAATGAGCTTGACAGTCCTCGTGGACGAATATATTTAATTAAACAACTATTAGAAGGCGATACCGTTACCCAAAAGACCCAATTACACTTAGATAGGTGTTTAAGTTGCCGGGCATGTGAAACCATTTGTCCTTCTGGAGTTGAGTATGGTCATTTATTGGATATTGGCAGGAAATATGCCGATGCTAAAATTAAGCGTTCGTATATAGAACGGATGAAACGTCTAATTTTAATAAGTGTCTTACCCTTCCCTAATCGGTTTAACACTTTATTTAAATTAGCTTCATGCATTAATTTTTTTTTACCCTCGCACTTAAAAACATCCGTTCCACCAAAAACCAAGGAGTATAAGTCGCAATCGAACCTTTCTCGTAAAATGATTTTACTCACAGGTTGCGTTCAACCGACTCTTGCACCCCAAATAAATAATGCCACTATAAACTTACTAAACAAACTTGATATTAAAATTATAACCATACCCCAAAGTCCGTGCTGTGGCGCAGTAACCCATCATTTATCGCAAGAAAAACGCACATTTACAACGATAAAAAAAAATATAGATTTATGGTGGCCATATATACAATCTGGTATTGAAGCCATCATTGTTAATGCAAGTGGTTGTAGTGCAATGGTTAAAGACTATGGCAGCATATTACAATTTGACAAAGACTATAGTAACAAAGCAGCAAAAATTTCATTATTATGTAAAGATATAAGCGAGGTTTTACGCGAGACTGATCTAAGTGTATTTAAAAATAGTGAACATGAGCGAGTTGCATTTCATCCGCCATGCACATTACAGCACGGAATGAAATTAAATGGTGTGGTAGAAAATATACTTAAAACTGCTGGATACCAATTAACGAAAATAAAAGACAATCATTTATGTTGTGGTTCTTCCGGTACTTATTCAATATTACAAAGTAAACTATCGAATCGTTTAGCACAAAATAAAATTAATAATATTGAAGCTGATTTCCCTTCTGTCATTGTCACTGCTAATATTGGTTGTTTACATCATCTCCAGAGTAAAACATCAATACCGGTAAAACACTGGCTTGAATTATTTCATGATACTATATAAGAATGTTAGTTCAATCCAGGCAGTGATAGAATTTTATCGAGGCATATTTTTAACCAATTCAATTGCCGTAATTTGAACAACGGTTTTAAAATTTATCGTATTATTAGTTACGGTATCAAACGAATAATTAAGCTCAGCACTTCCTTCCCAAGCTATCGTTCCATTATGACTATCCCATATTTGAAAAAACAAGCGCATTCGTGCTTTTTTAGTATCAATTATTCTAAAACCAAATGAAAAACGTGTTGAAGTTTCTTGGGTAAACTCACTTAATTTCAACTGTGCTAAATAACGCCGACCAGTGACTTTGCTGATTTTTCGAATAATATCTTGATCAAAAATTCCGGTATCACTGTAATTACGATACATTTTTTTATAATCTTCAATCATTCCGTTTCGATTAATTAAACTCAACGTATCGGATAACGGCATAATATTTATTTCAGGCCGTAATTCCTGCATCAAACTGGAAAAACTAAGTGCTAATGCTTGAATATCTTGTTCTTGGCCGGTAACCGTTGACGGTGTAATAAAAGCAACACCATATTTAGCCAAATCGTCTTTGGTAATTGAAAATGCACGCGTTTCAACCGTAGAATATTTTTGCGGAGCACAACCACCCCATAGAAAACTAAACAGCAATAGAAAAACAACTTTTTCTTTTAATAAGAATTTTATTTTATTATCCTCGCTGAGATAAAATGATTTTTGTTATTCGTTATTATATCTTCACTATAAATAACAGTATGTCGATTAAACAGTTATTGTCTATCTTAAACAATGATTTTAGATAATTTATTTACCACCACCAAGACAAGGAGGCGACATAGGAGCATTATTATTTTGTTCAGACCACTCGTGTATAGTATAAGTGTGAATCGCAAGTGCATGAATTTTATGCTTTAATTCTTCAACTAATGCCTCATTAACCAAGCGATGGCGTTGTAGCAAAGATTTATCGTCAAATTCATCAGTTACTAATACAACTTTGTAATGAGATTCAGATCCCTCAGGAACATTATGGTTACTACTTTCATCGATAACCTCAAGGTGAGAGAGAGTTATCGCATTTGCTAATTTATTTTCTATTGTGTCTAACATCGACATTTACATTAACATCCTAAATTTTAATTAAATATTATTTTTGCAGTAACTTAATCGGTTTGCTCTAATTAACTAAGTTACCCGATTATGAACCAGCCTTATCTAGTATTTTCGGCTTGCTCGAGATATCCATGATAAAACCAGCATCTCTTAATACATTATGCGCATCCTTAATAGCAGAATCAACACTGGTTAAATTGCCACGTAATGAGCCTCGCGACTTTTCAGTTACCGTAAGATGATAATCTAAACACTGATATAATCGTTCAATTATTAGCATTTTGCTCATATCCGTTCCTCGCATTTTACTTAAATCAGATAAAGGAATCTCAACAGCCATGCCTTTTATGCATTTAACACATCTACTTTGGGTTACATTTATTTCACCTAATTCTTGAGGTTTAACACTTTTTGTATGCCCACACTCATAAATTTCCTGTGCAAGGGACTTGTATGATGGATGCACCCGATGTGCGATAAGTTTTCGTAAAGTCATACCTAATTCTCAAAATTATATAATACAATTATAGCCAGTGATTGCATTAACACTAATTTTATTCTATTCAATACAAGTTAATCTGTCTCTTAGGGAATTCCCTAAATTTACAAAATAAATTGTATTATTTTAAGTATGAAATAAATTTATTATTCTAAGTTTAAAAAGAATCGTTCTACTTCCTTTGTCGAAAAGACTATCTTATTAGCTTGTCCTAATATGAATTTTCTATCAATCGCACCTATGAATCGCGAGTCGGCACTATTATCGCGATTATCACCAAGCATAAAATACTTATCTTCAGGAACTAAGTACGGTCCAAAATTACGAGCTTGATTCTGGGTTTGGTTTAAGACCGTAATCAAGTGTTCTTTACTACCATAATGTTCTTTATATAATACGGGTCGAATAGTTGACTGCATATTCACGGTATCCCAATATCTATCAACCATAGATTGATCCGTTTCACTATAAACCGCTGCTGAGGAATTAATAAATAGTTGATTATTAACAATTTCAATAACATCACCAGGCAAGCCAATAACGCGTTTGATCAGACGTTTATCATCTTTTAAGGAATCAAAAACAACCACATCACCTCGAGCAGGATTACCCCAACTAGCCAGAGTCACTAATGTGAAAGGTACTTTTAAATCATATGCGAGCTTATTAACAAATATTCTATCGCCTTCAATTATAGTTGGTTTCATTGAGCCCGTTGGAACTTCATACCAATCAGCAATTGCAGATCGAAAAATAAACATTAATGCAATAAATACAAAAAAACTCCGCCATTCAACCCAAATCGATTTAAGCTTATTCATGGTGATTTCCTTGTACTTATTGCATATTTTAATGGCTAACTTTCTTTCGTTAAGGTTAGCAATAATCCATTCATACGGCTAACGAATGAAACGGGATCTTCTAACTGGCCACCTTCACTTAATAACGCTTGTTCAAATAAAATAAATGTCCAATCATTAAACCGCTCGTCATCTGTTTCAGTATTTAACCGTTCAACTAAAGGATGTTTCGGATTTATTTCCAATGTGGGTTGAAGATCCGGAACCTGATGTCCTGCTTGTTTGAGTAATTTTTGCATGTTTAATGCCATGTCTTGTTGCTCAACAACAAGACAGGATGGAGAGTTTGTTAAACGATTGGTAACACGCACTTCTTTAACTTTACCATCCAAAGTTTTCTTCATCTGTTCGACTAATGACTTAAATTCATCGGCTGCTTTTTCAACCTTGGCTTTATCTTCTTTATCTTCAAGATCACCTAAGTCCAAATCGCCTTTAGCAACAGATTCAAAGCTTTTACCATCAAACTCAGTTAGATAAGACATCATCCATTCATCAACTCTATCCCACAATAATAATACTTCAATATCTTTAGTGCGGAAGATTTCTAAATGCGGACTATTTTTAGCTGATGCAAATGAATCTGCAGTAATATAATAAATTTTATTCTGACCTTCTTTCATTCGAGAAATATAATCATCTAACGAGACATCTTGTACATCGGTATTTGAATGAGTTGAACCAAATCGTAATAATTTTAATATTTTTTCTTTATTAGAATGATCTTCCGATGGGCCTTCTTTTAAAACATTACCAAACTCTTTCCAAAATGCTAAATAACTGTCTTTGTCATTTTTTGCAGTTTTTTCAAGTTGACTTAACACTTTTTTAACCGAACCGTTTCGTATCGTGTCAATTTGTTTATTTTTTTGTAATATTTCACGTGAAATGTTTAATGGTAAATCATCCGAATCTACAACACCTTTAATAAAGCGTAGATAATTAGGCATTAATTGATCGCTATCGTCCATAATAAATACACGCTTCACATACAATTTAATTCCTTGACGCTTTTCCCTATCCCATAAATCAAACGGTGCTTTAGTCGGAATATAAAACAATGTAGTATAAGATTGAGTGCCTTCTACTCGATTATGCATGCATAACATTGGATCGTTATAGTCATAAGATAAGCTTTTATAAAATTCATTATACTCTTCTTCACTAATATCACTTTTAGAACGCACCCATAATGCTGATGCCTGATTAACAGTTTCATCTTCATAAGTGACTTCTTTAACGTCATCTTTTTTAGATTCATCAGTGCTGTCGTTATCATCAGTTTCAGCAACAACTTCTTTTTTCATTACAATTGGAAGCGTAATATGATCCGAATATTTTGAAATAATTGAACGTAAGCGATAATCTTCTAAAAACTCAGATTCATCTTCTTTCAAGTGTAATATAACGGTAGTCCCATGCTCATTTAAATCGATATTTTCTAAAGTAAACTCGCCCTCACCACCTGATTGCCATTGAACACCATGTTCCGCGGCCATACCGGCTTTACGGGTTAACACCGTGACATTATCTGCGACGATAAAGGAAGAATAAAAACCGACACCAAATTGACCAATAAGATTCGCATCTTTGGTTTCATCTCCAGTCATCTTTTCTAAAAATTTCTTCGTACCGGAATTAGCAATTGTTCCAATATTTTCAATCACCTCTTCACGTGTCATGCCAATACCATTATCTTGAATGGTGACAGTTTTAGCTTCGGCATCAAATGAAACTCGAATTTTTAACTCAGAATCACCTTCATATAAGGCATCATCAGCAATAGCTTCAAAACGCAATTTGTCACATGCATCAGAGGCATTTGAGATTAACTCACGAACAAATATTTCTTTATTTGAATACAAAGAGTGAATCATCAAATGAAGGAGTTGTTTTACTTCAGTTTGAAAACTCAAGGTTTCTTTTTTTGCTTCAACGGCCATTTATTTTTCCTTAATTATATAAGTTGTTGATATTAATGGATTTTAAATGTTAATAAAGACACAATTGATATTTGCATCCTATTAACAAATAGTCTTACCAATGTGGGGACATTATTGTAATTTTCAATTATATTTTGCCTCAATTTGAATATATTTTTCAAATTTAGTATGAAACAAATAATTCAATTATATTGAGTGATTCAGAGAAATCTAGAAATAAAATAGAGATGATAAAGACTCTAGCCTCAATCATCTCATATTTTATTGTTGTTATAAAATTTTAGTTATAAATTCGAAAAAATTACATTTTATTATCAGCAAGATACGCTTTTGCCGCAGCTAACGCCGAACCGGCTTCAATATCGGCACCTAGATCACACAAAACTTCATTTAAGGCGGCTAAACATTTTTCAACATTTGCCTGATTACAGGCATACCCCATTAAACCAATACGCCATACTTTACCCGCTAATGTGCCTAAACCAGCGCCAATCTCTAAATTATAGTCTTTTAATAACCGACCACGAACTTGCGCATCATCTACGCCATCGGGAATAGTAACGCTATTTAATTGTGGTAAGTTATCACCTTGTTTAACGATAAACGATAATCCCATGGCCTCAATGCCCGCTCGTAACATATTGTGATAATACGTATGGCGTTTCCACGAATTTTCTAAACCTTCTTCTTTTAAAATTAGTAAAGATTCGTGTAATGCATAAAGTGAATTGACGGGTGCAGTATGATGATAAGTACGTTTACCATCACCACCCCAATAATCCATTACCAAACTCATGTCTAGAAACCAACTTTGTACCTTGGATTGACGGTTTTTAATCAAATCGGCTGCTCGTTGGCTAAACGAAACAGGTGACAAACCTGGGGGTGCAGACAAACATTTCTGAGTGCCAGAGTAAATAGCATCAATTTTCCATTCATCAACCTTTAATTCTGAACCCGCCAACGATGTCACCGCGTCAACGATTGTAAGACAGCCATATTGATGTGCTATTTCTACTAAGGTTTTAGCGTCAGATAAAGCACCAGTAGAAGTTTCAGCATGTACAAAAGCAACAAATTTTGCATCATCATTTGCCTTTAAAGTAGCTTCTAATTTTTGCGGATCAACGACTTCACCCCATGCATCTTCAACTACTATAGCTGTAGCCCCACAACGCTCGATGTTTTCTTTCATACGATTACCAAAAACACCGTTAATACACACTACAACTTTATCACCGGCTTCTAATAAATTAACAAAGCAAGTTTCCATACCCGCCGAACCCGGTGCTGAAACAGGAAAGGTTAATTCATTTTTTGTTTGAAAAGCATATTTTAATAATTCTTTGAGTTCATCCATCATACCAACAAACTCAGGATCGAGATGCCCTATTGTTGGTCGAGCAAGTGCCGCTAAAACTCGCTCGCTGACGTCCGAAGGACCTGGCCCCATTAACGTACGGATTGGAGGTTGAAAAGAAGTAATCATAAAATATGCACCTAATGAAATTAAAAGTAAGTGTGAAATTATACCGATATAAGATCGTAAACTGAATGAAAATTTGCATAAAATAACCTTTAACTCGCTCACATAATACCAATATAAATTGTCAGGATAAATTTGAATTTAAGTTATTAAAATTAAAATGTGTTATCCTTCACGTTTGATTAAGCCAAACTATTTGTTTTAGGTAATCGCGTTATATCCAAGGTTTCTAGCCAAGTTAAAATCAAGCAAAAGGAATTACCATGAGTTCAGAACAGCTACCCCTTATAATTAATGCACAACAATTAGAGCAAGAATTACAAAATTCTAAGCAAAATATATTGCTCATTGATATGAGTAGCCCTACTAGTTATGTGCAACATCATATAACATCAGCTGTATATTTAGATTATTCTTGGATCGTTCGAGTAGAACCGCCACGAATGGGCTTATTACCAAAAGAAAAACAATTAAACACGGTTTTTAATGCCTTAGGATTAACACCTGAGACACATGTAATTGCTTATGATGATGAAGGTGGTGGTCGAGCATGCCGTTTACTGTGGACATTAGAAAGTGTTGGACATCAAAAATATTCCTTGCTTGATGGCGGTATTCAAAATTGGCTTGCGAACAATCACCCTGTTACCGATAAAATTATATATCCAACTTCTTGTGAAGCATCACAAGAAAATCAATATTCTATTATTGAAACTCCAGTAGCAAATCAATCATTTATTATGGAACATTTAAATGACCCTACTGTTGCCGTATTAGATTCTCGTTCTGCTGCTGAATATAGTGGACAAAAGGCCTTTGCCGAACGCGCCGGCCATATTCCAGGCGCTATTAACTGGGATTGGATGGAAGCAATGGATAAGAACAATAATTTATGTTTAAAACCCCAAGACAATTTAACATCAACACTCGATTCTCTGGGAATTACCAAAGATAAATTAGTTATCACACATTGCCAAACACATCACCGATCGGCACATACTTACATTGTTTTAAAATCTTTGGGTTATGACAAAATAAAAGGTTACCCAGGCTCTTGGTCAGATTGGGGAAATACGGCTGGAACACCGATAGAATAAATGAAAATAATTAAGTGCAATAACATTATACGCTGGAGCTAATAAGCTCCAGTTCACCAGCACTAAAATTAGTTTAATGAGCGTATCACACCTGTCACAATTCCTAAAATTTGAACATCTTCATTCCTAAGATATATCGGTTCCATCTCAGGATTTGCCGGTTGTAAACGAATTCCTTCACGCTCAACATAAAATTTCTTTAATGTCACTTGCTCGCCATTAATCATCGCAATAACAGACTGGCCATTTTCTGCTGATTCACGCTTTTGGATGACAATAACATCCCCATCTTGGATATTATCATCTACCATTGACTCACCCCGGACACGCAGAGCATAACTGTTTTTAAGCACCATATTAGCAGGTACTGATATAGATTCTTTATTTTCAAATAAATCAACAGGGACACCTGCAGCAACCCAACCCAATAATGGTATATCAATCATAGTGGCTGATTCTGCAAAACAGGGCTCAATAGTGGTGTTATATATTGGTCGATTAGTCTTATTTATTAAATAGTTAACATTATTCATTTAAGTATTCTCTTAGGTTTTAATTACCATAGCGCTTTTTAACGAGAAATTCAAATAGTTCTCGATTTGTTCTCATTCAATTTTCATAATATGACAAATTGCGTAGCTTGGGGTGATGCTTCTTGAACTTCAACAGCGAATGATGTTGATATTATAGTGTTGGGGTTGCTAACGTCACCTCAACCTACAGCTAAATAATTTATCATTGAATAGGAATAATTTAATACTTAAAATTTTTATGCGTGATATTGTGATGAAAATCATGGGATAATAGAAAAATGGCTCAAATCAAAAAACTTCATATCAGTCTTATCATTAGTGTTGCGATAATAAGTGCCGTAAGCGGCTCTTGGTTTTATTCAACAATGCAAAGTAACGATGAAGCTGAGTTAATCCCTATTCCTCCCGGTCTAGAATCCATTGCATTAAACCGGGCTTTTCCTCTATCAGAATTTAATTTAATTGATCATCAACGCCAAGTTTTTTCAGATAAGCGTTTTATTGGTAAGTGGTCGTTTGTGTTTTTTGGCTTCACCAATTGCCCGGATGTTTGCCCAACAACATTAACGACAATGCAGCAAGCCTGGGAAAATATCGAGAAGAATATCAAACGTGATGGCAAACAAGATTATCCTAAACAACTCATTCTTGTTACGGTTGATCCCAACCGCGATACCCCTGATATTTTAAAAAGCTATGTTGAATATTATCATCCGGACTTTATTGGTGTTACCGGGCCATTAATCGAAATTACTAAGCTGACAAAACAATTAGGCGTATTATATGCTTATGATAACCACGGAAAATCCGATGGCAGTTACAGCGTTGATCACAGCGCTCAAATATATTTAATTGATCCAAATGCCAGCCTACGTGCAATTTTTTCAGCACCGCATAATGCTGAAAAAATTAGTGATAATTTTATTGCTTTAACAAACTACTTTAAACAATAATTAAATGCCTTTATATTCAAAATCAATTTCAAGTATTCTGATTACAATTATTTTATTAAGCATTGCTACGCACTCATCGGCTACAGAGCTCATTACACTCAGCCATGCCTGGATTGCTGATGCACCACCAAACAGTACTATGTATGCTGGTTATATATCGATTAAAAATAACAGTAATAATGCTATCGAATTAGTGGCCGTTTCAAGCCCAATGTTTAAAAATATTGAAATACACAAAACACAAATAACCAATAATATTGCCAGAATGATACAACAAGATGGATTAACCATTAACAAAAAACAAACAATGGTATTTGCTCCCGGTGGATTACACCTAATGATGATAAAACCAAAATCCGCGATTAAATTAGGTGGCACTGTTATTTTGACACTTAAATTTAAAAATAATGTGGTAAAATCCATCACCGCAAATGTCAAAAAACGTATAAGTAATTAATAATGAATTTTTCAAGATTAGCCGACTACCTGTTCGCAGCTTTACAATATATTCTCCCGCATCATTTATTATCACTGTTAATGTTGGCATTAACACGTTGGCAAAATCGAGTTTTCTTAAATCGTTTTACTCCTTGGTTTATTAAACAATACAACGTTGATATGACAATTGCACAAAATGAAGACTGGCGCTCTTATACCAGCTTTAACGATTTTTTTACTCGTGCTATCAAACCTGAACATCGACCAATCTGCATGGCCGCTAATATTGCATCTCCAGTGGATGCCTGTGTCAGTCAAGCAACTAAAATTGACAACGACATCATAATTCAAGCAAAAAATCACCACTATACCGTACAAACATTACTCGGTAATCAAGCTGATGATGCAGCTCAATTTAACAACGGACATTTTTCAACTTTATATTTATCACCCAAAGACTACCACCGAATCCACATGCCGGTTGATGGCAAATTAATTAAGGTGACCCATGTCCCGGGCCGGTTATTTAGCGTGAATCCTGCGACTGCTCGCACAATCCCCAGATTGTTTGCCCGTAATGAAAGAGTCGTGTGTTTATTTGAAACAGCACTAGGACCAATGGCTGTGATTATGGTTGGTGCAATATTTGTTGCCAGCATCGAAACAGTATGGCAAGAGGTAATTACTCCACCGACTCGGTTTACGGTTCGGTCCTGGGATTATAATGAACAACAAATTTCGTTTAAACGCGGCGATGAGATAGCACGATTTAATATGGGCTCAACCGTAATTTTATTATTTGCTGAAAACAAAATATCGTGGAATGATAATTTAATTGCTGAAAAAAACATAATTATGGGAGAAAGTATCGGTAGTATCCTGTAATGAATATTATTATGCACGCTCAAATGGAAAACTCAACACTTCGTTTATATGTTTTGCATTAACAATTAACATCAATAATCGCTCAACGCCTAGCGCAACACCAGCACAATTCGGCAAACCATGTTGTAATGCCTGTATTAAATTTTCATCCAAAGGGGGAATGGCTTGCTGTGCTTTAGCCCGATTTTTTTGATCATCTAAAAACCGTTGATGCTGTTCCTGCGCATCGCGTAATTCATGAAAACCATTTGCCAGTTCAATACCCGAGGCAAATACTTCAAATCGGCGCGCAGTTAATTTATCATCATTTAGCTGTGCCAACGATGCTTGTGCTGTTGGATAATTAAAGACGAAAATAAGGCTTTTTTCCTGCATTTTATCTTGAATCATATGTGACATTAAATAGTCACATAATTCACTGTGCTGCATATTGGCTATCGAGATTAATGCACTATCACTGTGAGTTTCGATATATTTTTTTAATTCTTCACTCGTTGCATTCAGGATATCAATACCTAAGTAATTTAAAAATAAATCATGGTAAGATAATTTTGTCACGGTTTCATAAAATGGAAATACCGAATTGATTTTAGAAAAAAGCTCTAACACCTCATCCATTAATTGAAAATGATCGATTTCAACTCGATACCATTCTAATAAAGTAAATTCTGGATTATGAAACCGACCTTTTTCGAGAGTCCGAAAAACTTTACAAATTTGATATATCGATCCTACGCCACTTGCCAACAAGCGTTTCATCGGAAATTCTGGTGAGGTTTGCAAAAAAAATTGTTTTTCACTACTCGTATTTATATTTTCTTGAGTAGTAAAACTTTCGATACTCGGATCAGTATTGGCAAATTGCGATATTATCGGAGTATCAACTTGTAATACTGCTTTTTGGATAAAAAAATCGTGAAAAATACCGATTAGTTTAGCTCGAGCCTGCAACACCGCTAAAGTTGTCGTTGTTTGCCAAGTGTTATGACTAGCCATTTGTAGCGACTATATAAATAAATCTAACTTAATCTTCTTTCACTCTACCCTGATATTCACCAGTACGAGTATCAACTTTAATTAATTCACCTTCATCAATAAAAAGCGGTACTCGAACAACCGCACCGGTTTCAGTAGTGGCCGGTTTACCTCCACCACCTGAAGTATCACCACGAACACCGGGGTCAGTTTCAGTCACTTTAAGAGTGACATGATTTGGAGGTGTAATGGCAATTGGCACACCATTCCACAAAGTAACGGTCACTTCGTCTTGTTCTTTTAGCCATTTCTCATTTTCACCAATAGCGGCTTTATCCGCTGCAACTTGCTCAAATGTTTCAGGGTGCATAAAATTCCACATATCACCATCGTTATACAAGTACTGCATTTCGGTATCCATAACATCGGCAGCTTCTACCGATTCACCCGATTTAAACGTCCGCTCAATAACACGGCCCGTTGACAAATTTCGAATTTTTACTCGGTTAAACGCCTGACCTTTTCCCGGTTTTACAAATTCATTCTCAATTATCGAACACGGAGCATTATCAAGCATAATTTTAAGACCGCTTCGAAATTCATTGGTACTATACGTAGCCATAGCATCCTCTAGTAATGGATTAAAGATTGATATGATACACCAAACACCGATAATTTCGCGAGTTTCTAATGCGCTCAGATCAACTAGTTCGAGTAATTATTGGCAAAAAGCCTTAAAAAATGCCTTTAGAGATCCAATTCAATTACTAAAGTTTCTCGAACTTCCCACAGAATTACTCTCAAAATCGGAGCTAAGCAAAATTTCATTTCCAATGTTAGTACCGCTTAGTTTTGCACAACGGATGCAAGCTAGAGACATCAATGATCCTTTGCTACTGCAAGTTTTGCCGCAACTTAACGAACTTGAATTAGATTCAGACTACTTAACAGACCCTGTCGGTGACATAAACTCAATGGTCATTCCCGGTCTACTTCACAAATATCATGGCCGCGTGTTATTGACATTAACCGGAGCCTGTGCCATCCATTGCCGTTATTGTTTTAGACGACATTTTCCATACTCTGATGCCAGTTTAACCAGTGCAAACTTTAATCAAATCATACACTACATCAAAAATGACCTTACTATAAACGAGGTTATATTAAGCGGCGGTGATCCGCTAAGCCTGTCGGATCGACGTCTTGAGGAGCTGATACACCATATCCAAACGATAGAGCATGTCCAGTACGTACGAATTCATTCTCGTTTACCTATCGTACTTCCCGAAAGAATCACTGCTGAATTAGTGAATATCTTTAAATCGACTAAACTCAAAGTAGTTTTTGTCATTCATTGTAATCACCCTAATGAAATTAACGCTCAAGTTGAACAACAATTAAAAAAGCTATCGCAAGCCGGCATTAGCTTATTAAATCAAAGTGTTTTACTGAAACACGTTAACGACGATGCACTGGTACTGTCAGAATTATCAAAAAAATTATTTAAATTAAATATTCAACCCTACTATCTACACCTGCTCGACAAAGTCTCAGGCGCTCAACATTTCGACCTTCCACGCTCTATCGCCAAAAAAATCTACACCGAACTCCAAGAAACCTTGCCCGGCTACCTTGTGCCAAAGTTAGTGGAAGAAATACCAGGAAATGCGAGTAAAACGCCCTATCGTGGTTAATAAGTATTCAACTTCTCACAAACTAACTCGATAAATACGATATTTAACATGATATTATCGATTTCCTTTTAACATAACTGGTGCTTGTCAAGTAACAGTGTCATAATTTGTGATAGATGTCGAATTTACAGAGTAAATGAATTCCATACTCTCGCTATTTACTTATTGGGGATATACCGTGGCTAAAACAACGGATTTAGTGACACACAAATTAAATAAAACAAACTCGAAAAGCTTTGATATCAAACCCAAAAAGGTTGAAGCTTGGATTGCTTCATTGCCTAAAGCAAACCTCGGTGAAACATCGCGTTTAATCTATAATGCTTTACTGGAAACCAATCAAACTAAATACAATTATCATGATCGAACTCGCTTCTTAGAAATCCTTCAAGAACCTTTACACTTTATTACAGAAGGCATGAAAAAACATTTTCTTGGTGTTGGTTTTCCATTACCAGAGAAAAGTAAAAAAGTAGCTATAGCGACACGAAAAATATATACCGAAATAGCAACCGCGTATAAAATATCGCTTAATGATATGCTTTCTGGATATTCATTATTTCCTGATAAACGTTTATTAACCTTGGTATTACACCGAACTATCACCAGTTTAAATCACGAATTATTAACCTCATACCAAACATACTACCCATACCGAAAACATCTTTGGCACGAGTTACACAAAATTTACTCATTAGCAAAAGAAAAAAAATGTCATCGAACCATGGTAAATGACATCAACAAACAATATTCTCGAAAAACCACGATTAGCCATGAATATAAGCGAATACTCCTACTATCACTATCTTCACCCTATTGTTTACGTCACGGTGAAGTTAATAAAATATATTCTGCGCTCGAACAATGGGCAGAATTAACCAATATTAGCGAATACAATAACCAATCGGGTTCGAGTGGCGTTTTTGCAGTAGACTCTAAAAGTGATCAACCACCCCGCTACTTGGCAATGAACCCTGGAGAGGCAAAAACATCACACTTTATTCTAATATTCACTGAGCAACTAACCAAAAAATTGCGTTATGAAATCCAGCATAGTGAAGAAATAACAACCACGACTATTGTCGGTGTTGATATGCAACGTCCAGATATCCCTCACAATTTACTAAGAAAACTATTAAGTTATTGGGGACATGTACCCAAACGTGCATTTTCACGTTCAATCAAAGGAGAAAAAGTCAGTATCGCGATGGGCTTAAACTCCGCTCATAGAATTATTTTTAATTCAGCTACGGGCAAAGGAAAAAATAAAAATCGCAACAATCAATTTAATGAACCCGCCAAATTTGAAAGCAACTCGGTTAAAAAAGAGCTGGAATCTAAATCGGATGTTTGGAATATGGTTTATCCTGCTAGCGACAAAACAAATAATATCATTGAATTTGAATCGGTTATTGAAACAACTATCTCGGATGAGCAATTAGAAAATCACTATCGCACTGAAAATTGGCAAATAGTCAATGAAAGTGCCGGTGGCTATTGTATTCGCTGTGTTAGTGGCTGCTCCAATAAAGTCCAAGTCGGAGAACTCATTAGTATTCGTCGCAGTGGTGATGGACATACTTGGAAATGGGGAGTTGGCACCATTCGTTGGATGCGATTTGCCGACAACCATGAATTGCAATTGGGAATTCAAATGATCACGCCCGATGCCGCTGCAGTGGGTCTAAAATCAGTTGCAAATACCGGAAAAAATGAAAATTATCACCGAACATTGATGCTACCAAAATTACAGACTATTAACCAACCCGCAACGTTAATAACGCCTCCAGCCCCTTATCGAGTAGGCAGTAAGGTGGAACTTAAAATTCTGGGCAAAAAAATCAACATCGAATTAACAAAACTACTCACTAATACCGGCTTATTTGCTCAATTTCAATTCAATACATTAAATGAGCAATATAATAAACCCGGCAGTGCTGATTCAGCCACGGATCCTGCCAGCGATAGCGATATTCACTCTGTTTGGTCCTCAATCTAACAATTCAATTAAAATTCAAGATATTCAATACCTTGCCGATAGCTTCTATGGTAAATAGTGGTTTTTCGAGGTATCCTTCACCATCTGTATTATTATTGGAACATAATGAAGACAGATAGGGATACATTCTTGATTAATTTTTAGGGACACAGGTATAGTTTCGTGAACGATGAGAAAATAATTAAAATTCTATCGCTTTTTGAATCCTCCGAAGAAGCAGAAGCTTTAATTAATATTTTACGTAACAGTGGGCTTATCATTCGTGATTCTCGCGTAGAAGACGAAGAAGATCTACTTGCTTTTCTCGAAAATGAAACCACTGATTTAGTAATAGCTAAATCCGATAGTCCGCACGTTAACCTTAAACAAACTTTGGCGGCACTGCAAAATACCGGTAGAGATTTACCTCTTATAGTAATAACACCAGCCCAAAAAGAGAATGAGGTATTAGATTTACTTGCTGTTGGTGCTCGGGATATAGTCGCCATTGATAATTATGAGCGATTTAAAGCCATTATTAAACGCGAAGCCAATGACTTATCACAACGTCGCTCATCTCGTCGCTTTGAAAAACTATTGCATGAAGCTGAAAAACGAACTAAATCACTCATTGAAAGTTCACGTGATGCAATAGCCTATATTCATGAAGGCATGCATATTTATGTCAACCAAGCCTATCTCAATATATTTGGCCATGAAAGTATGGAAGATGTTGAAGGCATGTCAATTTTAGACATGGTTGATAGTGAAGACCACGCAAAATTCAAAGATTACTTACGTAAATATGCCAAAGGCCAAGTCAAAGAAAATAAACTCGAAGTTCATGCAATTAAAGAAAATGGTCGACGTTCAAAAGTATTGTTAGAATTCACTCCAACGAGTATGGACGGTGAAATATGCACCCAACTGATCATTCGAGATCAAACCTTAAATTCTGAACTAGAAACCAAGCTAAATGTGCTTAGTCAGCAAGATCTATTAACAGGATTATATAATCGAAAATATTTTATTGAGCAGCTTGATATGTTTATTGCACAAACCCTAGAAGGAAACGGTCGGGGCGCGATATTACTATTTACTCTCGATGACTATGACAAAATTAAAGATGATAGCGGTATATCCGGTAGTGATATGTTACTTGCCGATATCGGTGGGATTTTTAAGAATAAACTACACGATCTCGGCGAACTAGCCCGATTTGATGGTCCAATATTTTCATTACTACTAAAACATATTGATTCTAAAAAAATCAATAAAATTACAAATGGTATTTGTAAAATAGTCCATGAACATTATTCTGATGTTGCCGGTAAATCAGTCAACACCACCTGCAGCATCGGTGTTGCGCTCATCAATGAAACAACATCGTCAGCTGAAGAATGCATATTACGTGCGGAAAGTGGAATGAAAATTGCGCATAAAGATGGTGGTAATCAGGCTCATTTATTTAATCCCGCAATAGAAGATTTAGAAGAAAATGAACAAGACAACCACTGGAATGCAAAAATAAAACATGCACTCAGAAATAATAATTTCAGGTTACTATTTCAACCAATTGTTAGCCTTCACGGAGAAGCCGGACAACATTACGAAATTTTAATTCGAATGAAAGATGATGATGGAAAAATAATATTACCCAGTGATTTTCTAGCAACGGCCGAACGCTTAGGTCTCACAATGTACATTGATCGATGGATTTTAGGAAACACCATGGTCACATTAGCGGAACAAGCTAAAAACAATATACAAACTCGATTTTTTATTAAGATATCCCCTGGCAGTATCGCTGATGATGATTTCTTATTATGGGTGAGTGAGCGCATTAAAAGTTTAAGGATTAATACTGACGATTTAGTCTTTGAGTTTAGTGAAGACACTGCGTTAAATTATTTAAATCGCGTAAAAACTATCATAGCAGGATTAAAGCAACTAAATTGTCGAATCGCGATAGAAAATTTTGGTAAAGAACCCAATGCTTTTCAAGCGCTAAAACAACTCGATTTTGATTACATCAAGATACACGGTGACTTAATCAAAAATTTAGCCAACAATGTTGAAATGCAGGAACGAGTGAAAAAAATTGCAGAATTTTGTTCAAACAATAATAAACAAACCATCGCATCCTTTGTCGAAAATGCTAATAACTTAGCAGTTTTATGGCAATGCAGTATTGATTTTATCCAAGGCTATTTCTTACAAGAACCTAAAAACAGTCTCAGCTATGATTTTGAAGAAGGGTTTTAACTTCTGAGCTGCGCATAAAAAACTATGTAGTTCAAATCTCGATTTGAAGTTAATTAGTTCTTCTATGCAGCTCAGGTATATTATATTCAGCGATTAATAATCTAAAACATGAGAAACCAATCCATCGGCTAACTTTGGTTCAAACCAGGTTGATTTTGGTGGCATTACCTTATTTGCATCGGCAACTGACATTAAATCATCAAGGCTCGTTGGAAATAATGAAAAAGCAATTTTCATTTCGCCAGATTGCACTCGTTTTTCTAATTCACCTAATCCTCGAATACCACCTACAAAATCGATTCGATTATCAACACGTGGATCAGAAATATCAAATAGAGGTTCAATTAAATTATCTTGTAATAAACTCACATCTAATCGTGCCACTGGATCTGCCGTAGGAATTAAATTTGCTTTTATCTGTAAACGATACCACTGATTATCTAAATACATACCAAAAACACCCGCAGCATCGGGTTTTAATTGTTGCCTAACTTGTTCAACATCAAACGACTTTGAAATTTTTGCTAATATTTCAGCTACATCTAAACCATTTAAATTATTAATAACACGGTTATAATCCAATATTTTCATTTGATTATCGGGAAATATAACCGATAAAAAATAACGTGAGCTTTCATTATCGCGCATTTTAGCTATTCTTGATGCTGCTGCAGAACGATGATGACCATCAGCAATATACAAACAATCCATTGAATCAAACGTATTAGTGATTTGAGTTATATCCGACTCATTATCAATCATCCAAATAGAATGTTGGACACCATCATTCGCGGTTAAATCATAAAGAGGTGTATTCTGACTAATCTTATCTGTAATCTGATCAATAACGGCATTATGGCGGTAAGTTAAAAATACCGGCCCGGTTTGAGCATTTAACGCATCTATTTGATTCACCCTATCATCTTCTTTTACAGGGCGAGTAAACTCATGCTTGCGAATTTTGTTTGTATCATAATCCGCTACAGAAGCTACCCCAACCAATCCAATTTGTTCTTGATTACCCATGCGAAGCTTATACAAATAGTAATTTGGTTTATCGTCTCGAATTAAAACTTTCTCATCGATTAACTTATTTAAGTTTTCTAAGCCTTTTTGATATACCAATGCATCATAGGGGTTAGTATCTTGAGGTAAATCAATTTCAGGCTTTGATATATGCAAAAAGCTATGAGGTCGATCTTTCGCCTGTTCACGAGCTTCAGCGGTATTTAATACATCGTAGGGTGGCGCAATTACATCTGCCGCATATTTTTGTTGAGGTTTAAGAGCAGCAAAAGGCTTTATCATTGACATTCGTTATTCCTTATTTCTAAAATTTTAATTTAATACAGCACAATTTTTTCCCTAAATTACTTTAGGAATGATTTAACCGGCATACGATTTATTAAGACAAATTACGTAACGCTGTAATACGTGCAGATAGTGATGGATGGCTTATAAATAATTGATAAAGTGAATTACGAAATAAGTTATCGTAATTTAAAATTAAACTTTGAGATACAGTATTATTTTTACACGCTTGTAAACACTCTAATGCTCGTAACATGCTTTCATGCCCAGCGATTTTAGCGCCGCACAAATCTGCATGAAACTCTCTCTGACGACTAAACCACATCACTAATAAACTCGCAATCCAACCAAAGCTCAATTGGGTTAATGTGACGATAAAATAATAAATCACAACATAATATGCCCGATGCTGCGAAAATATTTTTTTGATACCAAACCGAACACCATTTGCAGGTAAATATACAATACAATTTACAACGCCTTGCATCAAGGCCAAAGTCAACATATCGCCATTTTCAATATGAGATATTTCATGCCCTACAACACCCTCCATTTCATCTTGAGTCATCACATTCAATAATTGTTGACTTACAGCCAATAACGCGCGATCACGTCTAAATCCAGTTGCAAAAGCATTAATATCATGACCATTATAAATTACAATTTGAGGCATTTTAATTCCAACAGAATCACTCAAACGTTTCACCGTTGAAAATAACCGTAATTCATTAGCCGTTTCAGGTGAATTCATTATCCGAACATTTAAAAATAGCTTAACAATGGATTTTGAGAGAAAAATGGAAGTTAATGCACCAACGGTAACAAATAAGATTAAAATCGATATAAAGTAAACATAATCGTTTAAACTAATATTCAGCCAATTACTACTAACGAGAAGTAATACATTGAGTGAAAATAACAACACGACAGCAAAAACAGTCAGTGAAAATAATACGACTGCCCTTATAATATTTATCATATATTTCACAACACAATTAAATAGACTAGTAAGTTTTAATTAACAAATAATGTTGATTATACAGTGACCTTAGCCTAATACCGAGTAGAAACTATTATATTTATGATATTTATGAATAAAATTGAACTAATTTAGCTGGAATTCTATTTAACATTTCATAATAAAAAAATTGATTAATAATCAACAGCTTAAAAGCAATAATCCGCATTAAAAAACTCAATAAAGTAGCAAAATTAAACGAACTAAATATTAAATTTAGAGTCATAAAAAATGGGTATTACTATTCACACTAATAAGACTATAATAGCAATCGCATAAAATTTCATATATAAATTAGTTAATTAGCGACTATTTTCTAACTTCAAAGCGTAACCACAGCAATATTAATGTCTAACATAATTAAAAATAGCTTATTGTCGGTATTATCAAAAATTAACGATTTCTTTAGCAAAATTACGTCTAAACTAACTCCAAAACATATTCCAATAGCTTTCAAACTGTCTGTCATCATCACTCTACTAATTTCATTAGGGATGGTTTCATTAGGCTCAGTGATTGTATCTAACCAGTCACAACTTGTTCATGATCAAATCAATGATTTTGGAAAAGCTATCATCGAACAACTAGCCGAATCATCGAAAGAGCTGGTCTTATCTGATGATCAATTAGGGCTTATGGTATTAGTTCGAAATCTCAATGCTATTGACAGTATTTTAGGCGTTGTTATCTATTCCGACAGCGGAACAATACTTGCCTCTACCGGAATATTACCATACGACGATATTATTTCTCTCTATGGTAAATCCGATCAACTTAAAAACTCGAGTTACACAGCCGACTGGCTTCTAAAATCAAAAGATAATAGCTCTCAGCCAGTAACCTCCTACATCGCCCCGATACGTTTCCAAGGAATAATAGCTGGCCATGTAGTCGTGAATTTTAGCAAACGTTATCTAACAAAATATCTAAATCACACCATTAGAGCAGTTGTTGCAGCAACAATCTTAATGATTATGCTCGGTATTATTGCTTCGTATTACATTGGCAAACGTTTATCCAAGCCAATCGACACCTTTATTAGAGCCAGCCAAGCAATCGATAACGGTGATTACAATTACCGTATTAAAGAAAGTCGTAATGATGAGTTAGGTCACTTAATCGGTGCATTCAACACCATGGCAAATGGACTACTTGAAAAAAATCAAGTGGAAAGTATTTTTTCACGGTTTGTATCAGCCAATGTCGCCAAACAAATAATGCAGAACTTGGATCATGTCACCCTTGGCGGCGAACATGTTACCGCTTCTGTTTTATTTGCAGATATTGTTGGCTTTACCAGTATGTCTGAAAAGTTACCCGCGAAGGAAATTGCAGCACTATTAAATGAATATTTTACCTATATCTCAATAGTGAGTAAGTTGTATCATGGTACTATAGACAAATACATGGGAGACTGCGCCATGGTTGTTTTTGGAGTTCCAATAAAAGATCATGACCATAGCTTTAATGCGATAGCATGTGCAGTTATGATTCAAAAACTGGTTGATCGATTAAATGCACTCCGAATAAGAAATGGCCAATTTCCAGTTTACTTTCGAATCGGAGTCAATTCTGGAGACATGCTAGCAGGCAATATGGGGGCACAAGAACGAATGCAATACACCGTTGTAGGAGAATCTGTTAATTTAGCGTCACGACTGTTAAATACAGCTGAAAATGGTCAAGTTATTATTAGTCAAAACATGTTTAACAATGAAGATCTTAGTTGGCGAATTTCTGCCAGTAAATGTCAAGAAATTAAATTACGTGGAATTTCCAACCCAGTCATAACCTATATTGTTAGTGACGTAGCTCGCACTTACCGAGATAAAATGGATATCCAAATCGAAGAGTTATTACGCGATAAAATCGTCGCATGATGCTTAAAAATTTCATCGTAGCCTTTGTGCTTATTTCTCAACTCTTAATTTCAAGTTGTGCTTATATCAATGCACAGCGCGATGATGTGAATAGTTTAATTACAAAATGGATAGCCGAACAAGAGTTTGATAAGGCAAAAAACACCTTAAAACAGGTAAAAACCAGCCATCCTCAATATTTGAAATTAATGCGACGCAATAAAGAAATTTTTGAAAAAACCAATAAATTCGTTTCAAAAACAATCAAACAAGCATATTTTTTTATTAAAGAAAATAAATGGGAAGATGCCTACACAGTTTACAATTTTGCGTTAAATAGAGTTTCTGAAAATAAAAGTTTAAATTTTTCATATAAAACATATTTAATTAAAAGACAAATATACATCGATAAATTAAAACACAAACTGCTAATTAATAACGCTAACCGTTTAATTAAAGATTTACCCATACAGAAAAAAATTGCATTAGCAATTAAAGAAACATCAACTGAACAAAATACATACGACAATCTGCGTAATAACGCAGTAGAAACAGTCACCGCATTAATCAATTGTTCTTCAAAAAAATTAAAATTAAAACAAATCAATACTGCAAAAAAATGTATTCAATTAGCTCAAATGCTAGAACCTTCAAAAGAATCTACGATTAAAATAAAACAACAACTAAGAAATATAAATAAATTAACGTTTAAGAATCATAAAAAGAGATTAAAAGCGGAATCCAACTCTCTAACTAAGAAATTAAACAAATATAAAGCCGCATTTGCAAAAAATGATTTACATACCGCTAATAAAATATTGAGTAAATTATTAGTTGAAAACAAAGATAATTACGAACTTACTAAATTAAAATCCATATTAGATAATTCAATCAACAAAAAAATAAAAACCGGCATAGAAACCGGCAGAATACTCTACAGCAAAGGTAATATAAAGCTGGCATTAGATAAATGGAAAAGTTTATTAAAAATTGATCCTGACAATAATGAATTAAAATCTCATGTCAGCAGAGCAGAACGCGTTCTTCGTAAACTACGCGCATTAACAAATAAAGATAATGGTGCTTAAAAAGTAATTCCCAGCAACAATATGCGAGAATGATGAAATAAGAACGATCCTAAACAAACTCTATTCTTCTTCATCCTCTTCTTCAACATCAACTTTCAAACGAACAACAGTTCGGAAACCCCGAGGTAGTTTTAAGCCACGTTTACCAACTTCACCTTCATATGGAGCCATATCATCTTGCGTGAAAACAGTCTTACGTGAACCTGTATCAATCACTAAGCTATCTTCCTCAGTAACCACAGTAGCCGCTACGACTGATTCAGCTCCGGATTTAGCCTTTGCTGTTGGAATGTTGATTGTTCTTAGGCCTTTACCTTTAGACATAATGGGTAACTCATCTAAAGAATGAATTAACATGTGCCCATCATTTGATACCACAACAAGCCACTGATTTTCATAATCACTAACAGCAACCGGAGGCAAGAGCTTTGCTCCTTCAGGTACTTTAACAATTCCCTTGCCTTTTTTATTGCGTGTTAAACAATCTTCAAGTGTTACAACAAAGCCATAACCAAAAGTCGTTAATAATAGATATTGTTTTGAAGGTTCACCACTCATAACGCCACAAAACTGAGCACCAGCTGGTGGCGTTAAACGACCAGTAAGCGGCTCACCAAGCCCTCGCCCTGATGGTAAAGTATGGTTTGGAATGCCATAGGTACGCCCTGTCGAATCGATAAATATCGACATCTGATTAGTTTTCGATTTAGTGCTATCTAAATACATATCTCCCGATTTAAAGTTAACCTCTTCAGGATTCAATTCATGCCCTTTAGCACTACGAGCCAAACCATTAACGGAAAGAATAACAGTAACCGGCTCAGAGCTAATTAACTCTGTCTCATCAATCATGCTAGCAGCTTCACGAACTTTAATTGGCGATCGGCGCGTATCTCCATGTGTTTTGATAATTTCAGTTAACTCGTTTTTAATCAGTGTTGTCAATCGCACTTTTGAACCTAAGATACTGGTTAATTCATCACGTTCAGCTTTTAACTCTTTTTGTTCTTTGCGAATTATAATTTCTTCTAATTTAGCTAAATGACGTAATTTTAAATCTAAAATAGCATCTGCTTGAATATCACTAAGCTTGAACTGAGCCATTAACTCTTGCTTAGGTTTATCTTTAGTTCGAATAATGTGAATAACTTCATCAATGTTCAAGAAACACTTCATTAAACCCGCTAAAATATGTAAACGTTTTTCCACTTTATCTAAACGATACTGCAGGCGTTTACGTACAGTGTCTTTACGATAGACTAACCATTGACTTAATAATTCTAATAAATTTCTAACGCCGGGTTTACCATTTAAACCAATCACATTCATATTCACGCGATAAGTTCGTTCTAAATCTGTTGATACAAATAAATGCGACATAAGGTCTTTGACATTTACATCTTTAGATTTTGTCATTATAACTAATCGTGTTGGATTCTCGTGATCCGATTCGTCTCGTAAATCTACTACCAATGGTAATTTTTTAGCCGTCATCTGAGCTGCAATCTGCTCTAAAACTTTAGATGGTGATGCTTGGTGCGGCAATGCCGTTACAATTATATTACCCTTTTCCATTTCATAAATTGCACGCATACGAATTGAACCGCGCCCAGTTTTATACATTTGTTTAATTTCTTTATTAGGAGTAATAATTTCAGCATCAGTCGGATAATCAGGCCCTTTAACAATTTTAAATAAATCCGTTAAAGTTGTTTGCGGCTCTTTAAGAAGTAATAAACAACCGTTAAGTATCTCTGTTAAATTATGCGGTGGTATATCAGTCGCCATACCCACAGCAATCCCCGTCGTGCCATTTAATAAAATATGAGGTATTCTCGATGGTAGTAATACCGGCTCATCTAAAGAACCATCAAAGTTTGGCATCCAATCAACCGTACCTTGACCTAACTCCGATAATAATAAATCAGCAATGGGTGATAAACGCGACTCGGTATAACGCATAGCAGCAAATGATTTTGGCTCGTCTGGCGATCCCCAGTTACCTTGACCTTCTAAAAGAGGATAACGATAAGAAAACGGCTGCGCCATTAAAACCATCGCTTCATAACATGCACTATCACCATGAGGATGAAACTTACCCAATACATCACCAACGGTTCGGGCTGATTTTTTAAATTTCGAGCCGGCTTTTAATCCTAATTCTGACATTGCATAAATAATACGACGTTGAACCGGTTTTAAGCCGTCACCCAAATGCGGTAAAGCGCGATCTAAAATAACATACATAGAATAATCAAGATAAGATTTTTCAGTAAAATCTTTAATTGGCATCAATTCTATATTATCGTCAACTGTATTCGTGGCCATGCTGTTTATTTTCTCTTATTCTTTTTAAATTAAACTTTAGTTATTACTATTTATCTTACTATCTGTAAATGAAGACTGTTGCTTACTATTGTATATTTCTTCTAACCCGGATAATGCCCTTAATATACTAAAATGCCATGCCCAAGCAGTACCAACACCATCACCTTCCCGCCAATTTTGATATTCTTTCGAAAATTCAGGTAGACGTTTATTATCACTAACTAATTCAATAACACTTTGTTGCAATGCCGTTTGCAAAAATGCCATATGCGGCACAATGGTACGAAAACCATGTGGCTCAGTTGGGTCAAGCAACTTTATCCCTTCTAACCGAATATGCACCACCACAGCATCTTCAAAATAATCTACTTTTAATACTGTTAGTTTCGATTTTTTTTCATGACTTCTTGTTTCATAACTCCAAACCTGACCAGCCATAAAACCACTTTGTTGTTCAACCGCTATTTGCTGTTTAGCTATGTATGCGTATGAAACATTTGAACTAAACACGACAACCAAAAATAAAACTAAACCTTTTCTAATACCTAACACGTTAAACTACCCCCCAATTATTAAACAAGTATTAACTGTTATCATTAATACTAAAAATAACACCACATAAAGTTTATGGGGGGAGTGATGATATTGAATTAAAAAATATTACGGTAAATCAGCGAGATCACCTTTTGTTTCAAGCCACGCTTTTCGATCTGGAGCACGTTTTTTTGCTAACAATAAATCCATCATTTGAATGCTACCATCACCAGGCTCCGATGTTAAACGTACTAAACGTCGAGTATCAGGATCCATCGTGGTAATTCGTAACTGCATAGGATTCATTTCACCCAGTCCTTTAAACCGAGTTATCAAAATTTTACCTTTTTTCTTTTCAGCCGCAATTCGATCCAGAATACCCTGCTGCTCAGAGTTATCTAATGCATAATAAGTTTCTTTACCGACATCAATTCGGTATAACGGTGGCATAGCAACATAAATGTTACCAGCAGCAACTAAAGCTGGAAAATGACGCAAAAATAACGCACATAATAATGTTGCGATATGAGCACCATCGGAATCCGCATCGGCTAAAATAATAACTTTACCGTAACGCAATCCTTTAATTTTTTCTGAACCCGGATCAACTCCAATAGCAACAGAAATATCGTGTACTTCTTGAGAGCCTAAAACTTGTGAAGAGTCCACTTCCCAGGTATTTAAAATTTTACCACGTAATGGCATCACGGCTTGAAAAACTCTATCTCGTGCCTGCTTGGTAGAACCACCAGCAGAATCCCCTTCAACCAAAAATAACTCACCTAATTCTACATCCTGAGATGAACAATCTGACAATTTGCCGGGTAATGCTGGTCCTTGCATGACTTTCTTTCGAATAACTTTTTTACCTGCACGCATTCGAGATTGGGCACTATTAATAGCAATTTCAGCAATTTGCTCACCAAAATCAACATGTTGGTTTAACCAAATACTGAAAGCATCTTTTAATACCCCCGAAACAAATGTTGCACACTCTCGAGAAGATAAACGTTCTTTAGTTTGCCCAGAAAATTGTGGTTCAAATAACTTTACTGACAACACATAACTAACTTTATCCCAAACATCCTCTGGTGCAAGCTTCACACCACGAGGTAATAAATTACGTAAATCACAAAAATCTCTAATTGCTTCGGTTAAACCAGTTCGTAAACCATTAACATGCGTACCACCTTGAGCAGTAGGAATTAAATTCACATAGCTTTCACTAACCCCTTCGCTACCTTCCGAAACCCAGACTAAAGCCCAACTTACCGCTTCTTCATTACCACTCATTGAGCCAGTAAAACCCTCATCAGGTAATACCAACACATCACCTATCGAGCTTAATAGATAATCTCTAAGACCATCCTCATAATACCATTCTTGTGATTTATCCTTTGCTTCATCATAAAATTTAACGAGCAATCCTGGACATAATACTGCTTTAGCTTGCAATACGTGTGTTAGTCGAGAAACTGAAAATTTTATGGTATCAAAATATTTTTTTTCAGGCCAAAATCGAAGACGAGTCCCGGTTTCTCGCTTACCAACCGCGCCAAGCTTTTTAAGCGGCTTTATTCGATCACCGTGCGCAAAAGACATGCTATATTCATAGCCATCGCGTTTAATATATACATCTACCTGTTTCGATAGCGCATTCACCACAGAAACCCCAACCCCGTGCAAACCGCCGGAAAATTGGTAGTTTTTATTAGAAAATTTACCGCCAGCGTGTAATCGAGTCATGATGACTTCAACACCCGGAATTTTTTCTCCTTGGTGTTTATCCACAGGCATGCCTCGGCCATTATCTTCGACTTCAATCGAGCCATCTTTAAACAAGGTAACTTGAATTTCAGTCGCAAAACCCGCAACAGCCTCATCAACGCTATTATCTAACACTTCTTGGGCAAGATGATTTGGACGTTCGGTCTGGGTGTACATTCCTGGACGCTTTTTAACCGGATCTAAACCGGTTAAAACTTCAATTGCGTCAGCATTATAACTGGTAGCCATATTTAATTTATTTTCTTCTAACTGTTTGATTTAATTGATATTTAATTATGTTTGGAAAAACTACTCGCTCCAAACCGTTAATTTCTAATTCAGATTTGCCATTAAATAATGGTTCAGCCGATAAACTTGACACTCTATATTAAAAATGATTTTAACGCTATATCCAAATAGCTTGCAAATTCAGTAACTTTTAGACCGGGTACAGTACTGCTTAGACGGGAAATCAGCAAATAAAATAGTGAAAAATGCTAAGCAATCCTAATTTTTCATTTCTACTGCTGATTATATAGTTCAAATAATTACTTTTTTATACTTTAAATCGAGTCACCAAGGTTTGTAAATTGCTTGATAGACTAGCCAACTCGTTGCTGGCTGCCGTTAATTGATCCGCACCACTCGCCGTTTGGGTGGCTACTGCCGTTATGTTAACAATATTTATATTTATCTCATCAGCAACATCACCCTGCTGTAACGCTGCTTGCGCAATTTCTTTATTCATCTGGTTTATTTCTTCAACAGCTGTGGTTATTATTTTTAAAGCGTTACCCGCTTCAACTGCTTGTTGTACCGTTGAACGTGCTTTTTCACAACTCGATTCCATCACCAACACCGCATCATGGCTGCCTAGTTGCAGTTTCTCGATCATTGCTTGAATTTCTCGAGTAGCTTCTTGAGTTCGACTAGCCAAAGTACGAACCTCATCAGCAACAACAGCAAAACCCCGACCTTGTTCTCCTGCTCGTGCTGCCTCAATTGCAGCATTTAATGCCAGTAAATTAGTTTGCTCTGCAATGCCCTGAATCACAGACAAAACTGAACCAATGCTCTCACTGTCTTTTTCCACAGTGTTAATGACCTGAGAGGCTTTATCAACATCATTTGCTAAGACATCAATAGCGGTAATTGTTTTAGAAACAATATCATTTCCTTCCGTTGCTTGTTTATCCGCTTGCTGCGCTGCCAGTGATGCTGCCTCGGCATTTTTAGATACTTCTTGAACCGTCGCAGCCATTTCGGTCATGGCCGTTGCCACCAGATCTGTTTCATGTTGCTGTTTACTCGTACCTGCACGAGTTTCATCCGTTATTAATAACATTTTTTCTGCTGCTGCAGCTAATTGTGAGGTTGAACCTGAAACTTCATAAATTGTTTCTTGCACTTTCGCAACAAAATTATTAAAACCTTTCGCTAAATCAGAAATTTCATCAGTACCTCTTGCCGATAAACGACTGGTTAAATCACCTTCGCCATCGGCTATATCGTGCATCGCTTTTACAGTATTATTCAATGGTTTCGTAATCATATAACTAATTAACCAACCAGCAAATAACGCAATAACAATCCCAACCAATAACATACTAATCACAATATAAATGGTATCAGCCACTTCAACCAAGAGTTCATTACTGGTTAATTCCGTTTGTGTTTTTTGTTCCGAAATTAATAAATTTAATTGAGTCCCAATTTTATGTAATAACGGCCCAACTTGGCTACGTAAAAGATAAGAGTCTTGTTGCCACTTATCACCTTTACTCAACTTAATAATGTGTTGAAGCTTTTTAGGCATGGTTTTAAGCAAATCAGAAAATTGCACGATAGAATCATCTTGCTCGAAAGTAAGAATGTCTCCTTTGGATTGGATTTTTTTAATTAACCGATCGGCACTTTCACTGTACAATTTAATTTCAGCAAGTGAGTTTTCACCTTGGAATGCTAAAAATGCTCGTATTCCGCTCATCACATTTGCCCAAGCATAGCGAAGGTCATTAAAATCATTTAATAATGCTCTACGCTCATTCGTTGACTCTTCTTCATCTTCTGATAGAATTGCTTGTGATACTAACTGCAATAACTCTTGGCTAACAGGGTTTATTTCACGCGCAGCATACATCATAGCAGGAATATTTTTACTTATATCTGTCGCTAAATTAAACAACTCGTCATGATAACCATCGTATTTAATAATATCCTTTTCGATACTTCGAATGCGTTTTTGTAACACTAATTTTTGTTTAACTAAGGGCAAGTTTTTTAAGGTAACGATTTCTTTTTTTGCTTGAGTTATATTATCAAGATATTCTTTTTTATATTCAGCTTCTTTACTAAGCAAATAAAATCCGAGAGATTGTCCGGAACGTTCAATTTTTTCTAGCAAAATCATCGAATGAAATGCCATTGGTTGATTTAATTCAACAACAGCTGTAATACTATTTTGAGTATTAATCAAACTTCGAATCGCACTTAATGCAACAACGCATAAAATAATAGTCATTAACGCAAAACCAAGCCAAATTTTAGACCGTATTTTAAGGCGGCTATTTATTACAGTGAATGTAGTCATAAATAATATACTATTTAAAGTGGTTAATGATTACCTTTGCTTGTTGCACGCTAATACTTAAAACGCCCAACTAACGTTTGAAGATCGTTAGATAAATTCGCTAGCTCAGAGCTTGCAGTGGACAATTGATCGGCGCCATTAGCGGTTTCATTGGCAACATCCGTAATATTAATAATGTTTTGATTAATTTCTTCAGCCACTTCACCTTGTTGTTTGGCCGCTTCAGCAATTTGGTTATTCATTTGATTAATATCAGCCACTGACTGAGTAATATTATGCAAAGCCGAACCCGCCTCTGAAGCCTGCTCTACTGTTTCCTTAGCCTTATTTTGTCCTAACTCCATCGCAGAGACTGCATTTTTAGTTCCAGATTGCAAACTCTCAACCATTAATTGAATTTCTTGTGTTGATTGCTGAGTACGACTGGCAAGTGTTCTAACTTCATCGGCTACTACCGCAAAACCTCGCCCCTGCTCACCAGCTCGCGCAGCTTCAATAGCCGCATTTAATGCTAATAAATTTGTTTGTTCTGCAATGCTTTTAATTACCTCTAACACCGAGCCAATGTTCTCACTATCTTGTGACACTCGGTGGATAACACTCGCCGCCTTTTCCACTTCACGTGCAAGAACATCAATTGAGTCCATTGTTTGAGTAACGGTATTACGTCCTTCTTCGGCATAATTATTTGCCTGTTGAGCGGCATCTGCGGCAGTTAAAGCATTTTTTGCCACTTCTTGCACAGTAGCGGTCATTTCATTCATTGCAGTAGCAACCAAATCAGTTTCCGATTGTTGGCGACCCGCTCCCTCTCGAGTATCAATGGTTATAACATCCATTTCTTCTGCAGCCGATGCCAATTGCTCGGTTGCTGCAGCAACATTTCCAATAGTTGTTTGTATTTTACTAACAAAGCTATTAAAGCTCCGTCCTAAATCTGCAATTTCATCTCGACCAGTAGCATTCAAACGACTGGTTAAATCACCTTCGCCTTCTGCGATATCGGTTAAAGCTAATACCGCGTCCCCCAATGGTTTAGTAATTAAATAAGTAATAAAAGCAGCACTACCCGCGCCCAACAGCAAACCAAGGATTAATAATGTTAGAACCAATGTTGTAATTGAATCAACTTTAATCTCTAAATCTTCCGATAATTGATTCGATTTTATTTTTTCATTATTAACCAACAAATTAATTTGAGTTTTTATTTTATAAACCAGCGGCGCGAGTTTAGTTCGAATAATATAAGAATCGGAACGCCACTGTGCGCTGCTGTGTATGCTTATCATTTTATCCAACAAAATATAATAACGCTTAATATTGGTCTTCGCTGAATTTAATGCCTCTTCCTGTTCAAACGTGATTAACTCACCATAAGATGCTATTTTTTTTAAATCATCAAGCACAGCACTACGAAATATTTTTAAATTATCTAGTGATGGCTGTCCCCGAAAAGCCATGTAAGAACGAGTGGCGTTAATAATGCTTAACCAATGCAAACGAATTTTCATAATATCAATTAATAATGGTCTTCGTTCTGTTGTTACCTCTTCATTTTCCTCTGATAATAACATTTCGGAAAAACTCTGTTGAATTTCGCGAGCCAGTGGATTCATTTTTTGCGCAGACAGTCCTATACCCTTAAAATTTTTATTAAAATCAACGGCTAAAACTAGCATTTCAGCTTTATACAAGCTGTAAATTTTAATATTTTTTTCAATTTCAGCAATATTTTTTTGAATATGACGACTTGATTTTGTTGCAGGAAGTTCTTTAATCGTGACCAGTAACTGTTTTAGTTTTTTTAGAGAACTTAAATAAGCTTGTTTTTCACTTTCTTCATGACTTAATAAATAAAACCCCAAAGCAGAATTTGCTTGATCTAAAGCATCAACTAATTCCATCGAAGCTAACACCATTGGCTGACTAACTCGAACCACGCTATTAACACTATTATTAACGGAAGAGATACTCTTCAACGTAGTGAAAGAAATAACGGTTAAAATAGCCATTAACAAACCAAAACCAAACCACAACTTGCTCCGGATACGAAAGCGGGTACTTAAATTAATTAAATTAAACATAAATGCTATTCACCTAAAACCAACAACCCCACAGATACCCTTATATATCGGGAAAATGACATTTAACTTTAGCTGGTCTGACATTTAAAACACCTCATCGGTGCTAAATTTCACAGGAAAGACTGTTTTAAAACCCAATTTTAAAATAACTGTCATTCCAGCAATGATTTAAGCCGGAATCCAAAATTAAAACTCCAAAATGACGAGTTTAAACTAATTTTTTTCTGGTATAGCTCTGAAGTCAGTGGTGAAATGTTAAAAAGTGAGAAAGATAGTTTAGAAAAAGCTGTAATAGGAGTATATAACGGGGTGACATATCACTATACCACCCTAATATGTATGGAATTAAAAGTATTACAGAACGAGCAGCTGAGTTTTATGAAATCAATAATAAACTACAAACTAACCCCAAGTCGATGTGCGACTTCTTCATAAGCCTCTACAACACCTCCTAAGCCCTGTCGAAAGCGATCTTTGTCCATTTTAGCGCGGGTTTCTATATCCCAAAGGCGACAGCCATCAGGAGTAAATTCATCTCCTAACACTATCTTACCATCGTAACGACCAAATTCAAGTTTATAATCCACCAAAAGTAATCCAGCATCATTAAATAACTTTTTCAGGATATCATTTATTTTAAATGTTAATTGCTTCATATCAACAACTTCAGAAGCTGTTGCCCAATTAAATGTTTCGATGTGAAATTCATTAATCATTGGATCATGAAGCTCATCATTCTTTAAAAAGAACTCAAATGTTGGCGGCATTAAATCCAATCCATCTTCAACCCCCAAGCGTTTGCACAAACTACCAGTGCTTATATTTCGAATCACACATTCAATCGGTAACATGTCTAAATTTTTTACTAATGAATCTTGCTCGGATAATAATTCAACGTGATGCGTTTCAATACCTGCCTCATGTATTTTTTCCATAATAAAGGCATTAAATTTATTATTAACCATGCCCTTACGATCGAGCTGTTCTATTTTTTCACCATCAAATGCTGAAGTATCATTTCGAAAATGCAGAATCAAACGATCTTTTTCTTCTGTAGTAAAAACAGTTTTAGCCTTTCCTGAAAATAATTCAGATACTTTTTTCATGTGTTATTCCTCAAACCCAATATTTAATTTTAAATTTCTTGCCAATCCATTCCGTCATGTTGATCAATAACGGAAATACCAATATTTTTTTTCGTTAGCACCGACTGCAAACTGTCTATTGCTAATTTTTTATTATTATTTTTATCACTAACATGCGCAACAATGATGTGCTTTAGCTCATCGTGTTGTATTTCACTTACTAATTCAGATGCTTGCTCATTACTTAAATGCCCATATTCGCCACCAACTCGATGCTTTAGTGAAGCCGGATATAAACCATTTAATAACATGGTTTTATCGTGGTTACATTCTAATAATAATGCATCACAATCTTTTAACTGTGTTTTAATATGCGCAGTACAGTGCCCAACATCAGTTAACATCGCAAAACGACTTTTTTTATTTGATATGATAAATTGACAAGGCTCATTAGCATCGTGTGGCACGGTAAACGAAGTAATCGTTAGCGCGCCAAATACCGTATCACCATCTACTGCAATGTATCTAAGAGCCGGAATGTCACCTAAACCATGCCATTTAGCTGTCCCTCGAGTCATACACACCGGTAATTTATATTTACGAGCAAAAGCACCAACACCTTTAATATGATCACCATGCTCATGAGTAACAAACAAGGCGGTTATATCTTCTGGAGCTTGGTTTAATCTTTTTAAACGTTTTTCAGTCTCTTTAACTGAAAAACCACAATCCACCATAATTGTCGTTGTAGCATCTTGAATAAGAGCTGCATTTCCTTTACTGCCACTACCTAATGATGCAAAGCGCATTTATTATTTCAATAACTCGTCTAACTTTTCAACAATCAGTTTTTGTAATGGTGATTTATTCTCGTCACCTTGACGAGTTAATACATGAATATATGTTTCATCTTTTTTATCATCAAGCGAAATTAAATACTGAGTGATATCTTGATCTTTTTCACTAAATAAATTAGAAAAGAAACCACCATTATTTAATTCAGTTTCAATAAATGCTTTAGAAACTTTGATGTAATATATTCCAGCACTTCGGTTTTTATCTTCAACAGTAAAACCTAGACGATCTATCGCTAACCCGGTGCGTCGCCAAGTTCGTGAAAAAATTTCTTTTACTTTTAGATATTGAATATTCCCATCAACTGTAACGATAGTTGTTCTTTTCTGCGGCACAGAGTTAGAAAACAGTTTCGATACGGTGGCTTCATCATTCCCTAAATAAACTAAAAATCGCTGTAACATTTCAGCTTCTAACTCCGAATCAGATGCTAACGGAATCCACACTAATTTAGTTTCCTCATCATCAGTATCAATTTCTTTTTCCATACCACCACGATGCGTTAAAAACATTAACGTACGTGTATTAGCACTATTTCTCTCCAACCGAACCCGATACTTATCCTTTTGACCTCGGTACATATTTTTAAACATCTGAGAAAACCAATTTGTTGGCACATTGGATTTATTTTCTAACCAATTAGTTTCAATAATGCCTAACTTAGGTTCTTTGATTTTAATTGTAAAACCAGTACGTTGAAAATAATCAATGGCTTTATTCCAAATATCTTTTGGCTCTGCATCAATTTCTAACCATCGAATCGCACCATCACGAAGCAAACGAATTCCAGTGGTTCGATCTTTTAATAACTCACCCGAATTATTCGATTTTTTTTGAGAATATATTTTATACGTTGTGCTCTGAGGTGCAATTTCAGGAACAGTTAAAGCACTATTTTGAGATGGCATCACAATATCCGGTGGCACAACTAATGGTTTTTCAGTCGCCACATCTTGATAAACTGCTTTTTTATCTGAGGACGAACAACTAACAACTAATAACAAGGTTGAAAATGAAAATATATAAAAAACTGCTTTCATGCGTGCGCAAGCATAGAACATAATGATTTCACTTATAATTTTTAAATTGGTTTCAAAGCACATCAGCACTTTTTAGTGCAGAACGTACCGTTTCATGGAATTCGTTCGATAATGGTGTTAACGGTAATCGAATACCGGTTGCTATCTTAGCCATTTCCATTAAAGCCCATTTCACCGGAATTGGATTTGCTTCAACAAATAAATTTTCGTGTAACGGCATTAATCGCTGATTAATTTCAAGTGCAGTTTCCCGGTCTCCTTGCAAGGCTGCGGAGCACATTTCCTGCATTAACTTTGGAGCCACATTCGCTGTCACCGATATATCACCTTTGGCACCCAGCAATATTGCATCTAAAGCCGTAGCATCGTCACCACTCCAAACATAAAAATCATCAGGACACTCTTCAATTAACGTTTTAATTCGCGCCATATCGCCTGTCGCTTCTTTAACTCCGATAATATTCGCAATACTTGATAATTGCTTAACAGTAGCAGGTAACATATCAACTGCAGTACGTCCTGGAACATTATACAAAATTTGAGGTATTGCGACAGCTTCAGCAACCGCTTTATAGTGAAGGTATAAGCCCCGTTGAGTTGGTTTGTTATAATACGGTGTTACCAACAAACAAGCATCAGCGCCAGCTTGCAAAGCACACTGCGTTAACTCGATGGCTTCAGTTGTTGAATTAGCACCAGTGCCTGCAATAATAGGCACTCTTTTATTAGAAGAATCAACAACTTGCCGAATTACTTCACAATGCTCTGATTGTGACAATGTCGCAGACTCACCCGTTGTTCCCATGGCAATAATCGCATTAGTGCCATTATCAACATGAAATTCGACTAAATTATGTAAACTGTCAAAATCAACGCTACCATCCTCACGCATTGGTGTGACTAGAGCAACCAAACTACCTTGGAACATATTTTTTCCCCACAAAATCCAGCTGCAATGGTACTGTAGCAATGAAAATTGAACAAGCAATCATGACCTGAGTCATTAAAAAATTGTTGTAAAATGACACAATAAAGACATTATTGATGATTTTAAGCAAATTCAATCAATTCATTAGCCGTATCAAAATATCATGCTTTTTTAGATTAAGGAAATACGCAATAAATATACATAATTAATAGCTAAACGGAGTTTTAAATGCAGTCAGATGAGAATAACTTGCGTGAAATACGCATCAATCCAATCGTTCCAAGTGAATCAGTATTAGTAGCAACAGCTCGAAGTATGCGGCCACAAAAAGACGAACAAGCAGCCCCCCGCGATACCAGAGAACATGTCTCGAAATGTCCATTTTGCACGGGTAACGAATCGATGACTCCACCAGAAATTACCAGCTATCCCAATTCTCAAGATTGGAAAATTCGAATTGTAGAAAATCTTTATCCGGTGTTAGGTGACGACAGAAATACCCCAATGCCAACTTTTGGGCTACAACAAGCTATTGAAGGTTATGGCCGACATGAGGTTATCGTTGATCACACGCAACATGGTATCGCTATCCATGAAATGAGCATTGAACATTTATCTTTATTATTTTTAGCCTACAAAGATCGTATTCAACAAATCTATGACATGGATGATCGCCTTAAATACGTTTTAGTCTTTAAAAACTTTGGCCCGGCTGCTGGTGCAAGCATGGCTCACACCCACAGCCAAATTATTGCGCTACCGGTTGTGCCACAAAATGTTCATGATGAACTACACCACTCCAAACTTTATTATGATAAAAATCACAAATGTATATTTTGTTGTTTAATTGATGAAGCCCTTACATTTGAAACAACAATTTACGAACGGGATACGGGTAAAGTATTACGACAAATCAATGTTGGACAATATGTTATAGAACGATCAGAATTTTTTATTGCAATTAAACCCTTTGCTAGTCGCTATGAATGGGAAGTGCAAATTTTGCCACTATCACATTCAAGTGATTTTTTAACATTAACTCAAGAACAAAGTCTCGATTTTGCAAAAATTTTAAAAAACACCATGACCCGATTAGATGCTGTTATTGGTGGAGCACAATACAATTATTTTTTACATTCACAACCTCGCGGAGCAGAGCATCAATCACTATCCGAAAGTTATCATTGGCATTTAGAAATTTGCCCCAGAACCAGTATCCCAAGTGGTTTCGAATTAGGATCCGGGCTATTTGTTAATACGGTCAGCCCCGAAGATGCAGCCGAACAATTACGAAATGCAAAAATATAAAACTTACATCAATTCATATTTTAAACTACGATATAAAATATGAACAAAATAACAGGAAATGATAAACAAACCATGAGTAATTTATTAGTTTTATCTGCACTAGGCCATGATAAGCCCGGTTTAGTGACGAAATTATCCAATACCATATTGTCCTATGGCTGTAATATCGTAGACAGCCGTATGACGGTATTAGGTGGTGAATTCGCCATTATAATGCTCATTAGCGGCAACTGGAACAATATCGCAAAACTTGAATCCTCGTTGCCGAGTTTACAAGAAACATTAAATTTATCAGTATCGTGTAGCCGTACCGATAAACGTCAGTCAGAAGCAGACGCACTTCCATATTCAGTTGAAGTAATAGCACTCGATCATCAAGGAATTGTACATGAATTGGCTGAGTTTTTTTCGTCTCGAGATATTAATATTTATGAATTATATACAGGAAGTTATAACGCCGCACACACGGGTACGGCTATGTTCACGCTTAACATGATTCTTGAGATTCCAGCAAAAATGCAAATAGCAGTATTACGCGATGAGTTCCTTGAATATTGCGACCAACTAAACTTAGACGCGGTAATAGAGCCAATTAAGGCATAAGAGTTGCAAAATGAGTAATATCGAAATTGGTAAAAAAATTCCAAATTTTAAATTAAATGCAACGGGTGATAAAAAAATTTCGCTTTCTGATTTAAAAGATAAAAATGTCGTACTATACTTTTACCCAAGAGATAATACTCCGGGCTGTACCAAAGAAGGACAGGCATTTAAAGATAATATAGAAAAATTCAAAAAACAAAATACTGTTATTCTAGGAGTATCCCGTGATAGTGTTCGAACTCACGAAAACTTTAAAGAAAAACAAAAATTTCCCTTTGATTTGTTATCAGACACGGAGGAAGTTCTATGTGACTTATTTGAAGTCATAAAAATGAAAAATATGTATGGTAAAAAAGTACGTGGTATTGAACGCAGTACCTTCATTATTGATTCAAAAGGCAAGCTTTACCAACAATGGCGTAAAGTTAAAGTAGATGGTCACGTTAATGAGGTGCTAGATGCAGTTAAATTACTTAATAAATCCTAAATATACATGACAAAACAAAATAAGAGCAAACAACATAATCGAATATACGTATTAGACACTAATGTTCTAATGCATGATCCCACAGCCCTACTCCGATTTCAAGAGCATGATGTTTTTCTGGCAATGATTGTTCTTGAGGAATTAGATAATAATAAAACCGGCCCATCTGAAGTTGCACGTAATGCACGCCAATCTAGTCGCTTTCTTGACGATTTAATGAAAGGTGCGACCCCCGAAGATATTGAAAAAGGCATTAGTTTAAATATAAATTCCTTAGCCGATTCCTTAAATATTACTGAAACCCAATTCGGACGATTATTTTTTCAAACCAAAAATTACACCAACTCTTTACCTCAACAATTTCCAGGTAATAAAGCCGATAACAATCTATTAAGCACCTGCGTTGCTTTACAAGAAAACTTAGCCGATACAAAGGTAACACTAGTATCAAAAGACATAAACCTCAGGATTAAAGCAGCCACTGTTGGTTTGCATGCAGAAGATTATTTTAACGATCAAGTTCTTGATGATGTTAATTTATTATACTCAGGAAGCCGTGAACTGGAAAAAAATTTTTGGGATGATCACGGTGATAGAATGGAGTCGTGGGTAGATAACGGCAAGTCTTATTATAAAATAACCAACCCCGATCAAAATAATTGGTATCCCGGTGAATTTCTAACAAATGATCATGAACGCAATAATGAATTTATCGTTCGTGAATATAAGAATAATGAATTAACGATAGAAACTGCACGCAACTTCCATGCTTCGCATAATACTGTCTGGGGAATTAATGCCAGAAATCGCGAACAAAATTTTGCTCTGAACCTATTGATGGATCCTGAAATTGATTTTGTATCATTACTTGGCATTGCAGGCACCGGTAAAACCTTATTAACACTGGCAGCAGCATTAGAGCAAACGTTAGAAAAAAAACTTTACCGAGAAATTGTGATGACTCGAGCAACTATTCCAATAGGTGAAGATATCGGTTTTTTACCCGGAACCGAAGAAGAAAAAATGGCACCCTGGATGGGCGCATTAATGGACAACCTTGAAGTATTAACCAACACTGATAGCGCAGAAGGCGGCGGCGATTGGGCAAGAGCGGCTACTAATGATTTATTAAGTAAACGTATAAAACTACGATCAATTACATTTATGCGCGGTCGAACGTTTTTAAATCGATTTATAATTATTGATGAAGCTCAAAACTTAACACCAAAACAATTAAAAACATTAGTCACCAGAGCAGGCCCCGGTACTAAAGTAGTTTGTTTGGGCAATGTCGCTCAAATAGATACGCCCTATTTAACTGAAACCACTTCGGGTTTAACCTATACAGTTGATCGATTCAAAAAGTGGCAACACAGTGGCCATGTGACCCTTAGACGCGGTGAGCGTTCAAGACTAGCCGATTTTGCAGCAGATGCATTATGATATAGCCGTCATTTTGGTAAAATTTTGAGCCGGAGCCTGAAATTAAACCATCATTTTTCTGATACCAATCAGGGGTTATTTGTAGTGCTAATTTGGGCATCTTCAGCACACGGCCAAGATCGCAATATCGCATTAATCAAAGTTGCTAATGGTATTGCGAAAAATACCCCCCACAAGCCCCAAAGACCACCAAATAATAAAATACTAATAATAATTGCGATAGGATGAATATTAACAACTTCAGAAAATAAAATTGGCACCAAAACATAACCATCAAGCGCATTAATAATAAAATACGCCAATAATAAAGCATAAAGCTCCGAACCAAATCCAAATTGAAAGTAAGCAACCAACACAAAAGGAATTGATACAATCATAATACCAATATACGGCATTACAACAGACAGACCCACTAATACCGATAATAAAATAGCGTATTTCAAATCAAAAAAAGTAAAGCAAATATAAACCGAACTGCCTAAAATTAAAAACTCCCAAAACTTTCCTTTAACGTATTTACCGAGCTGTATATCAAGCTCAGTCCACACTTTATTGGCTAAACCTCGTTGACTCGGCATATAACGAGATAACCAATTAAGTATTTGCCATTTATCTTTCATAAAAAATAAAACTAACATTGGAACTAAAATTAAATAGATTAACGCTACAATAATTCCCGGTATCGAAGCCAAAGACATCGTAAAAACAATTTGACCTAAACCAGCAATTTCAGATTTAACAACATTACCTAAAGATTCAATGTCATTAGCAGGTATAAAATGCAGTTTATTTTGAAGCGATAATAATAACTCCTGCCCTTTACCAACATAACTTGGAAGCTCTGCTAAAAGCTGTGTTATTTGATTTAACAACAGAGGCAATATACCAAACACCAGAAAAAATAAAATGGTTAAAAAGAGTAAGAATATCCAAATAACTGAATCTCGACGACGGGCGCCGTATTTTTTCATTAATTGAACAGGGCTTTCTAATAGATAGGCAATAACCACAGCAGCAAATACCGGAGCCAACATGTCGCCTAATAATAAAATAATGGTAAAACCCAAAACCAATAATATAACTAACAACACCGCCTGAGGATCAGTGAAATTTCGTTGATACCAACGATTAAGAGCAGTTAACATTGCGGGTTAATTTTGCCATTTTTTAAATTGGTTATGAAATTCAACCTCAAGATTATCAATAATCTCTTTAGCCTCAACACCATGGATAATATGTTTAGTCATGTATGTCGAAATCTCATTTAATAACACGGATTTATCGAGCATCGGGTATGTTGCTGATAATCGTTTTATCGCTTTGATAACGGACTCTTTGTCAGGACGTTGAATCTGTAAAGGTTCAGTTATTTCTAACCCAGCAGATACCATTGGAGTTTCTCGTTGTACTAGAAACTCCGCATATGATACTAAAGAACATTGATCTGACTCATTGAGTTTCGCAAAGTGCTTTAATAATTGTTTTTTGTAATTACTCAAATTGTGTTAAATCTTATTAATTTTCAATTAAATCATACCGAAGCAATTGTATCTTCGACATTTTCGTCAACATCATTTTGAGTACAATAATTTCTCGCAAAGTTTAATAATTCATCCATTGCATTCACTCTAAACTTTTGTTTTTGGTGCACAAACGAAAATGGTCTTTTAATTGTAGGATTTAATTCAACAGCACACAATGTTTTGAGTTTTAATTCATTTTCAATGGTCGCTCTCGATACAATTGAAACGCCCATTCCCGCCTCGACAGAACGTTTAATCGCTTCTAAACTACCCAATTCCATCGCGATGTTTAACTCAGAATCCATAATCCCTGCATTATGTAAATATTCTAAAGTTACTTCAAGTGTACCGGAACCTTCTTCGCGACAAATAAACGGGTATTCAATGAAATCGCTGATAGTAACGCTTTCTCTGCTCGCCAAATCATGCTCAGGAGGGACAATTAAAACCAAACTATCCATTCTGCATTTTTCAACAACTAAGTTTTTATTTAATACGGGTGCTTCTACCACACCCAAATCGATAGCATTGTTTTCAACTAAATTCACAATACCATCAGTATTTGCAACTTTTAAACGAATCGTCACTTCTGGAAATTTCTTTTTAAAATCACCAAGTAACGATGGCAACATATATTCAGCAACGGTAGTACTTGCACCTAAAATCAAGACACCGCTAATATCACCTGTGATTTCCCTAACAGCATGATTCATTTCGTTATAGAGTTTAAAAATATTTTCTGCAAAGCCATAAACCCGATTACCAGCCTCGGTTAAACTAATGCGATTATGTGTTCGGTCGAACAAGCGCGTATTAAAATATTCTTCGAGTTGTCTAACCTGGAAAGTTACAGCAGGCTGAGTCATGTGAAGTTCTTCTGCTGCCTTAGTAAAGCTTAATAAGCGTGCAACGGTGTGGAATACCTGTAATCTTCTATCTGCCATTTTGTATGACTCTTTTATAGTTATAGTTATAATGAATAATAATTTTTTATGTCTTTATTGGATATTTTTAAGAAAGAATATTACCAACTATTGATAGAAACATGAACTACTCATCCTCAAGTTACTTTAGATAAACACAAGTAATTTTTATTTCATAAATAATTCAATACGTTACATCTAGTGATAATATTAATTTATCCTACCCATGTGTGAATACTATCAGAATATTTGCTGAAATTAACACTTTTTCACAGAAAATTTAATTGAAACAGTATCTCACCACTTCATCATAACGAACTTATCAAACAAATAGTTATTTTTTTATATCGTTAAATCATGATTTACTAATTAACGATTGAACAACAGCCGTCCACGTTTGAGCAATGTTTATTCGGTTATAACCGCCCCCTCCCATCACCACTAAACGTCCTGCACACAATTCATCGGCTAATTCACATAACCTTTTGCTTGCATGTCGATGCGACTCAGATGAAAATTGAAGATGCGTAATCGGATCACCTGCAACACTATCCGCACCGCATTGAAATAAAATAAACTCCGGTTTATGTTTAATAAGAAATTTTTCAACTTTTAACCAATTAATCATAAAAATATCATCTCCAGAATCGGCTTGTACCGGCAAATTTAATTTAGTCCCAACGGCACTATTTAATCCAACTTCAGATTTTAAACCAGTTCCAGGATATAAAGTTCGACCATCTTCGTGTATATCTGCAAAATAAACCTGTGGATCCGATTCAAAAGCATAAAAAACACCATCACCATGATGCGCATCAATATCAACATATGCGATTCGTTTTAAACCATAATCTTTTCTTAAAAATTCAATGGCAATACCACAATCATTAAACACACAAAATCCTGCAGCACTATCCCGAGTTGCATGATGTAACCCAGCAATCGGAATAAAAGCGCGCTTAGTGCTATTGTTCATCACACTTGTAACTGCATCTAATGTTGTACCAACCACCGTTAATGCTGCTTCATATATTCCAGTAATTGCCGGTGTATCGCCATTGTCAATATATCCTGAGCCATTTAACGAACACTGTTGAACGTGATTTAAATATTCATCAGTATGAAACAATAATATTTGTTGCGTTGTCGCACTAATAGGTTGTCGAACACTAACGTTTTTATCAATACCCTGCTGTACCGCATAATCCCAAAACGCAGACATTCGGTCGGTTCCAAACGGATGCTCCGCACCAAAGCCATAACGCGCTAACCCTTCTCCGATATAAACCGATACATTACTCACAATAAGACTCCACAAAAATTCAATCAGTTGCTACACTTCATTTTAAACAAAAAATAATGCTTTTATTATAATAATTTAACACTTTGAGATAACATTATGGCGCAATACATTTTCACTATGAACGGCGTAAGCAAAACCGTTCCTCCCAAGCGTAAAATTATAGAAGATATTTCTTTATCATTTTATCCGGGTGCCAAAATTGGTGTACTTGGCTTAAATGGTTCAGGGAAATCAACCTTACTTAAAATTATGGCAGGACTAGACCAAGATTTTGATGGCGAAGCTCGTCCACAGACAAATATAAATATTTCATACCTGCCTCAAGAACCACAACTGGATATTAATCATGATGTTAGAGGAAATGTTGAACAAGGTATCAGCGATATTAAATTAATGTTAAAAAGATTTGATGAGATTAGTTTACAATTCTCTGAACCAATGTCTGATGACGAAATGACTAAATTATTAGAAGAGCAAGGTGAGTTACAAGATAAAATAGATAACGCCGGAGCATGGGAAATTGATCGAAAATTGGAAATAGCTGCGGATGCACTTAGACTTCCACCTTGGGATGCTGATGTTAGTATCTTATCAGGCGGTGAAAAACGTCGCGTTGCATTGTGTCGGTTATTATTCTCTTCCCCAGATATGATTTTGCTCGACGAACCCACCAATCACCTTGATGCCGAATCAATTGCTTGGCTAGAAAATTTTTTACAAGAGTTTACAGGTACAGTAATAGCAGTGACTCATGACAGATATTTTTTGGATAATGTTGCTGGATGGATTTTAGAATTAGACCGCGGCCATGGAATTCCTTGGCAAGGCAATTACAGCAGTTGGTTACAACAAAAAGAACAACGGTTATCACAAGAATCCAAAGAACAAGCCGCTCGCCAGAAAGCAATAAAAGAAGAATTAGAGTGGGTTCGTGCAAACCCAAAAGGTCGGCAAGCCAAAAGCAAAGCACGTATTAACCGTTTCGAAGAAATGCTATCACCTGAATATCAAAAACGAAATGAAACTCGAGAATTATACATACCGCCAGGGCCACGCTTAGGAAATTTTGTCATTGAAGCAAACAATGTTACTAAATCATTCGGCGATAAGTTACTTATTGAAGATTTAAACTTTAACCTTCCTTGTGGCGGTATTGTGGGCATCATAGGCCCTAATGGTGCTGGAAAATCAACCTTGTTTAAAATGTTAATGGGCTTAGAACAATGTGATTCAGGTTCGATTAAATTCGGTGAAACAGTAAAATTATCTTACATAGACCAAAATAGAGATTTACTCGATGATAATAAAACTGTTTGGGAAGAAATATCTGAGAAACAAGATATTATCGTAGTAGGTAATTATGAAACTCAGTCTAGAGCCTATGTCGGCCGGTTTAACTTTAAAGGAAGTGAACAACAAAAACGCATCGCTGATCTCTCGGGAGGTGAACGAAACCGTGTTCACCTAGCTAAGTTATTAAAAAGTGGCGGTAATGTTTTACTATTAGACGAACCAACCAATGATCTCGATGTTGAAACATTACGAGCACTCGAAACAGCTATACTCGAATTTCCAGGCTGCGCAGTTATTATTTCTCACGATCGATGGTTTCTAGACAGAATAGCAACTCATATTTTGGCATTTGAAAGCAATAGCCATGTTGAATGGTTTGAGGGTAACTATGCAGACTATGAAGCAGATAAACTTCATCGCCTCGGCGACAAAATGATTCAACCTAAAAGAATTAAGTATAAAAAATTTACAGTCTAAAAGAGTGATATGCGTTAGTATTATATTTCTTCAAATAATTCTTCTGATTCAATATCATCAATATTAAGATTGCCAGACTCATTACCCGACTCTTCACTTACGATGTCCACTGAAGTGCAACTCCAATCTTTTGTAACGTCAGCGGGTTTTACATTGAGTAAATACCAAGTATCAATATCAAACTCATCAACTTCACCATCATGATATTGAATTTCAACATCAATCTCATCTATTGCAACAACTTCAAATGAACGGCCTTGTTGATCTCGATAACACTGTCCTATATTAGGTTCAAATGGTGTTGGCATTGCTGTCACCTCACGTTTGTTTACATGCAAAAAAATTTGTCATTCCTTATAAAACTTTCTCCGGTTTTTAAAACAAGTTCTTAACTTCATACTTATACAGTAGCACTATCAAAACACATTTTATTGTAGAATAAACATCAAATTATTTAATATCAGATTGATTCTAACAAATCTAAATAAATATCTAAAATATAAAGAATTATTAAAAACAGCTTTAATTAATTTATTTTATAACGGCTGATATCTAACAATTAAAGTATTAGAATGTAAGTTTGTATTTTAACACACAAAAAAAGCCCCTAAAATAAGGGGCTTAGAAATAACTATGAAATTTAATATTAAATAACTATGGATTTATATTTTCAGCATTTATTGCATTATTTTGCGGTGTATTAATTTCTGGTACTAACGGTTCGGTATTTCCTGTTGTTTCAACAACTTGTTCGGCAACATAATTAAATACATCTTCTGAAATAACATCACCCACACCATTTAGTACTGACACTTTCCATTCACCAGTCCAGCTGGGTAATAAATTCTTACTGGACCAAACACGCCACCTTGGCCCCGACACTGTAAACTTAGTTTCAGCCATCACGTTACCATTATATTCCCAACGATGTATTGCAGTTTGACCTGACATATCTTGCAGCTCGGTAAAATAAAAAACACGACGATAATTAGACAATAACTTGTCAACTTTATCGGTTGGTTCATGCTCTGAAACTTCCGTGGTGAAAATTGATCGAATCACACTACCTTGCGAATAGCCACTTTGTTCATCTTGAACCGCGCTGAATTTTGCTTGCTCCGTTATTTGAGGTTTAATTATTGTCGTTTCAGCTTTAGGTATTGGCATGATATCGGATGTATTTGTATTTAAAACTTCAGTTTCCGCAGATACGTTAAATATAAAAAATAGTGATATTGCAATCGATAAAAGATTTTTCACCGTAGTCCTCCATGTTTTATAGTATGATTATTGTCCTCACATAATAGACCACATCAAGTAATCTTCAATAGAATTGAAATGCTAATAAGTGTGATAAAGTTCACAGTTATTTCGAAAAGGATGAAATTAAAAATAAAAATTTGATAAATTCCGATATTCATCATTTTTAAAGCAACTAATATTTTGCGCTATTTTATTTAATAGCATTTGTCGCGATTGCTGGCTGGCCCATGCAATATGAGGTGTGACAATTAGATTATCCATTGCCATCGCGCCTTGCTGTAGTAAAGGGCTTTGAGCTAAAGGCGGTTCTACCTCTAAGACATCAATTCCTGCAGCAGCTATTGTTCCGTTTTGTAAAGCCTCTAATAATGCCGCTTCATCAACGATACCACCTCGAGCGGTATTAATTAAAATGCAGTTCTTTTTCATTTGAGAGAATTGTGCAGAGCTGAGTAGATTATGTGTTTTTTCAGTTAATGGACAATGCACAGAGATTACATCAGATTGTTGTAACAGCTTATCAAAAGGCACCCTACCAGCTCTTAACTGAGTTTTTTTAATCGCTTTACGTTCAGCAATGATGACCTTCATTCCAAAACATTGCGCCAGCTTTTCAACGGCTCGGCCTAATTCACCATAACCAATAATTCCAAGGGTTTTATCACTTAAATTTTCAATATTATAATTTAGTAAGGTAAATGATGGGCTGTTGTGCCATTTAGCTTGTTGAACTGCTTTTTTATATGCAGGAAAATTTCGCAACAAACTAATAATGAGTCCAAATACATGTTGCGTAACAGACTCACTAGCATAACGTTCAACATTACATACCACAATGTTATTGTCGATAGCAGCTTGAAGGTCAATATTATTCATTCCTGTCGCAGCAACACACACCAATTGTAAATCGCTTGATGATGTTAGAATATCCCTGTTTAATACAACTTTATTACTAATAACAACTTGCTTACCCGTAATTTGCGCTAAAACGGCGTCTAAATTTGTAGCATTATTCACCTGAAAATCGGATAAAACAGAATTAATTACAGATAAATCCATATTTAAATAGTCAACAGTCATCGCGTCTAAAAATATCCCCTTCATCGTTATTCCTTTTTTACTTGTAATATGTTCTAAGGTAAAATGTTTACTTTAAATAATATCGAATATGATTGAATATTATGAACGGAAAATCTGAAAATAACACTTTTACTCACGATTTAACGCCTGCGACAGGTATATTGTTAACCAACCTTGGAACACCATCGTCAGCAACAGTAACCGCAGTACGTAAATATCTCGCTGAATTCTTATCCGATACCCGAGTGGTCGAAATTCCAGCCATTATCTGGAAACCAATTTTATATACCAGCATTTTAACCCGTAGACCCAAAATTGCTGCTCACGCTTATCAATCCATTTGGATGGAACAAGGCTCACCATTATTGGTCTATTCAAAAGCTCAGTGTGCCGCTGTTCAAGAACAATTATCAAAACAATTTGATGGCCCAATTAAAGTTGTTTTAGCAATGCGTTATGGCGAACCTTCAATCGAAGCAGGGTTACAAGAATTACGTACCGCCAATGTACAACGAGTTCTCGTTATCCCGCTATATCCTCAATATTCTGCTACAACCACCGCATCCACATTTGATGCGGTTTCTGCGGTTTTACGCTCTTGGCGCTGGATACCAGAATTACGTATGGTCAATCAATATCATGATTTTACACCCTATATAAAGGCTTTAAAAAACAGCATTACAAATTACTGGTCAGAACATCAAAAACCAGAAAAACTGGTTTTGTCGTTTCATGGCTTACCGAAACGTAATTTAGAAAAAGGTGATCCGTATTTTTGTCAATGCCATAAAACCGCACGTCTATTAGTAGAAGCTTTAGAGCTTAACGAATCTGAATGGATTATGACGTTTCAATCCCGGTTTGGAAAACTTGAATGGTTAACTCCTGCTACTGATACTGTAATTAAAGAACTTGCACAATCTGGTGTTAAAAATATTCACGTTATAAGCCCTGGTTTTTCTGCAGACTGTCTTGAAACACTTGAAGAAGTTGATATGCAATATCGAGAGTTATTTATAAAATCAGGCGGTGAACAATATCATTACATACCCGCCTTAAATGCAAATTCAGATCATATTAATGCCTTGTGTAAACTCATACAATTACATACACAAGGTTGGCCTGAATTTTCAACTCAGTGGAGCCAACAACATCAAAGCCTGGATGCCACGGCTCGCAAAAAAGCGGCTTTACTAGCAGGTTCAAAAAATTAATTGGAATAAAACATTTTAAAACCCTGCAATTTTGATATAAAAAAGGAAGCGATTGCTCACTGCTGTCCCACAGTTAGAGATAAAAAGAACAGCCTGATCCAAAGTTGTTACACTGTAAGTGCGAAGAAACGTTGTAATAACAAAGGATCAGGCTATGTCACATACTAACACTACTTTTCATCAATTGTTAAAACCTTTATCGAGACATGAGTTTGAAGGCTTGGCAAAAGAACATCATTGTGGACAAAAGCTTCGTTCAGCGAGTCGCTGGGATCAATTTATTGGGATGGCCATGTCGCAACTTTCAGGTCGACAAAGTTTGAGAGACATACAATCCAACTTAGAATCACAACAAGATAAACTCTACCATCTCGGAGCGAAACCAATAGCGCGGTCAACCTTAGCAAGAATGAATGAAAAGCAACCTGCACTTTTGTATCAAAGTGTGTTCTATAAACTGTTGAAGCGCTGCCAAACACAGCCCTCAACACATAAATTTCGATTCAAAAATCCACTTTATTCACTTGATGCCAGTTTAATTGATTTATCCGTTAATCTTTTTCCCTGGGCAGCCTGTCATCAGGATAAGGCCAGCGTCAAACTCAGTGTTGGTTTGAATCATGGCAACATGCTACCGGAGTTTGTTGCGCTCAGCGATGGTA
>CAZEPW010000001.1:121901-124066 GCA_964514215.1 uncultured Thioalkalispiraceae bacterium | reverse complement strand
GCTAAATCAGCTACTGCTTTACCACCACCAAATGTTAAACCACCATCGGCTTCCCAAGTGTAGGCACCTTCTAGCGTTAAGTTTAATGACGCACCTAACACACTGGCATCAGTAACGGTTTTACCATCAGAGCCACCGGCATCTTCAAATAAATACAATGCAATTGTTCGTGCATTATAACGTGCAATCGGACCACCGCCAGCAAGCGCTTGCGCTTGCGAGAACGTTGTTACCGAGCTAAAAATCCCCCCGCTCGCAGGTTGCACACCCTGATTATTACAATCATCCGCCCATTTTTGAATTTGTGCTGTTAATAACGTCACGGCATCAGCAATGTTGGCTGCGAGACGTGTTGGATAATGATTGCCATTAACTTTACGCACTAAAGCGGATTGTGATGGATTAATAAAATCCAATCGAACATTGTATAAGTTACCAAAAGCAACATCCATATCGGCACTGGCAAACAATGGTGCGCCCAATACCACTGGATTACCTGAATGGCAATCGGCACAAGCATTAGTACCGGCTGTTGCCGTTGCACTTGGTGTTGTGATTAAAGGGTATAAGCTATTTTGAAAACACGCTTTTTGCGCATCTAAATTAGCTGGCGGTGTTACTGTCCCAGTACCACCACCGGTTGGAGTATTACCCCCCGTTACTACACCACCATTACCGCCATAGTTCGGTCCGCCATCTCGACCACCGCCACCACAGGCGGTTAACCCTATTACGCTAATTAACAAAAGACTTTGTAACAATTTTTTAGTCATATTGCTAAATGCCGATGCCTTATTTTCTGTTGTTAGATTCATCATAGTCATTGAATTTCTCATTATCAGTCTCCAGTGCAGCTAAACTTCATACTTATATATGTCGATATGTGCCTGTATTAGATTTAATTCCGCCTTAATTGCCCTTGCAGTAGTTTGCTGTTTCTGCAAAAACTGTTTTCAAATTATAAGTACTTGCATCAAAAACATCCGTAATACGACTCACTTCTGTTCGGTCTGCTGGTGAGCTTGGTGCCCGTAAGCAAACTGTTTCAAATACTTTTTCAACTTGGCAGCTTGCAAACGCTTTGGAATAAGCAAATTCACGCCCCAGTGATTTAGCACCGGTGCCTTTACCAAAGACTCCCCCTACGGCTGGATTAGGTTCTTCTTTCCAAGCCCAACCTAACACTGCATTTTGACCTGCACGCCAGTAGTTTTCCCAATCGCTGTTGGTTGTAACATAACCAAAAGGAAAAACACCGGATTCTTGAAGATATTTAGATTGCACAACACCTTGCTCAAAAACCAACTGATCCTGAGGTATGGTTGTAATATCCGGATCGGAGTTGTAATTATAATAAGCAAATGCCTGAATCATTGGATCCATACCGGTATGGCAACCAATACAAGTGTTTAAATAAACTGAGCTATCACCACCCGGACTACGTGACACATCTTGACGAATGCGATCAGGAGTACGGGTAATATCGTTAGCATCTTCGATACTGATACAAAGATGATTCAATATAGTGTATTCAAACAAACGACGGTTAGTACCGGCATCCATAAAGGCTTTAGCGGATTGCCTGGTGGTTAACACACCTGCAGTATCAGCCGCTGGTAAACCTAAGGTCGCGGCACTCGACTGAGTTGTTGCAACCAATTGCGCAGGATCTTTCATATCAACAAAATTAGATTCAATTTCAGTGTAATGAATGTTATCTGTCTTACTATAAGCTGTAGCAACATTGCCTGCTGCAGTATATAAAATGTCATCATAAAGAATACGGCGAAAATCCAAATCATCCCGTACAACCCCGACAACAGTGGCAACGTAATCGTTTAAATCACCTAACACCGAACGTTGACTATCTGTCCAAGGCATCACAAAATTCTTTAACGTGGAGTTATAGAAAAATGAATTTTGCATCGCAATTTGTGCTGCTGCGACGCCATCCCCTGCATTTATTTGTGTCACCATAGAGGCTAATACAGCATCGGTTGGTGGCACACCGGCTAAGCGCTCGTGCATTCGTTTTGCTTGGTCACTGGCCGCAGCTTGTGCAAAAGATACACAACTGATCCCCAAAACCATCAACACTGCTGAACTTATCTTCTTTGTTGTTAAAAACGTTTTTTTCACGTCCATTTTTCAATCCTCTGGCGTTT
>CAZEPW010000001.1:63512-121801 GCA_964514215.1 uncultured Thioalkalispiraceae bacterium | reverse complement strand
AGTTTTGTTTTGTAGCAATTTACACTATAAATTTCACGTATCATAAGCTGATGTTATGCAGTACTTTTAAGATTGAAAAATAAGCTTTAAATTAATATCGTACAAAAAACACACTATTTTAATTCATATGCTTATAAATTACTATTATTTTGTTAATTATTATTTAACAAATCATTAAGAAAATTGGATTAATAAGTAGACAATTTATGGGGTTTTATGCATAACGACTGCACTTTGGGCTGTTGGCATAAAATACTGAAAAGATAACCTATGATATTAGTTAACTGGAGATTTGCAGCAGTAAAGCGATTGGCCTAAATTTAACATTACGCGACGTAAATTTAATTTCACCTCGGGGCACTTACTGAAATAATTAAAATAATGGATTATCCAGAATACTGGTTTATTTTTTAACGTTTTCCCATATCTGTAAAAATTAGGCTCTAATTAAAGTATCGGACGCCAGTGAGCAAAAAAACGATATAGTTAGCTGATCTGTAACAAGTAAATACAAATTATTGGATAAAAAACATACAATTTATTTAAAATACATGCGAAAAGTCGCATATAAAATTGCATTAAAATTTTATACTGCCGAAATAAAGTATATAGAAGTAGGAAATAACCAGATGAATCGACTTAACAAGACTTTAACTCTATTGCTGCTAACATTAACTAGCGTGGCTATAGTGGCCTGTGATGAAACACCCCAAAGCCCTGATAGCAGCACTATTGACCAAAAAGCGTTAAATTATGCTTATTTTATCAATGATACGGCAAACCATAGTGCACCAACACATTTGAGTATTAGTGAAGTTTTGGCAATCAATTGCGCCGCATCAACTTGTCACGGTGTTGGCGGCGGTAATGGCGGCACTTTTAAAGTTTATGGACTTCCGCTTGATACCGATGCAAAAAATATTAGTAACTTTATATCAGCCCAAGGCCATGTGATTAAAGGGCCAGAAGATACTGCACCAACAGTTACAACCAATAACTACCCATTAGCGCATACCAGTCCGCTATTAAAAAAACCATTGTCAGAACTTGCCGGTGGCGTAGAACATAAAGGTAATATTAATGTAAACTTATTCGTCACAACATCAGAAAGCACCAATAACGCTGGTGGTAATGATTATGGTGAAATTTACCGGTGGATAGCATTTGATCAACCGTAATAAAAAACAATAATAATGAAATTAAAAATTAACTTAACACTGATAATTGTCGCTATTTGTTTTCTATTTGAAGCAAGTTTGGTTAGCGCCGCAGAAACTAACAAAAAACCAAAAAAAAATCTCACGATACGGGTTATCGATCCTTTTCTCGAGCTGCACACCGGCCCTGGGGTAAACTTTCCAATTTACGATGTTATCGAGCGTGGCGAGCGACTTGTTATTATTCGACGCAAAACCGATTGGTATCAAGTACGTGGTACTTTAAACCGAATTGGTTGGGCCAATCGGGAGCAAATGGAAGAAACACTCGCCAGTGCCGGCATCAAAAAGGGCACTCGTGAATTAATAATAGAAGATTACTTACGCGATAAATTTCGCTTCGATGCAACACTCGGTTCGTTTGATGGTGAATCCAGCGCCAATATTCGTCTGGCGTACCGCACCAATGAAAACATCATGCTGGAATTTGGCGTTACCCATATTGCCGGTATTTATACAAATTCGCCGCTGTATCAAGCCAATATACTATTAGAATTATATACTGATATGGATTTTCGACCCTTTGCATTTATGGGCTATAGCAAATTTTTAAATGTTCCAAATAGCACAACAGGTTTATCGGCAACCGATTTGGACTTATTAAATGCCGGATTCGGGTTAAACTACTATTTAACCGAACGTTTTATTATTCGTCTGGAATTAGGCGATTATGTGGTTTTTAAAGGCGACAATCGTAATGATGAGTTTTTAAATGCCAGTCTCGGTTTCTCAATCTTTTTTTAAATATTTAATAACAAATGGTTAATAAATGAAAATTTTAACTAAATCAAACATTACGATGCTATTACTAGTGCTATTAACAAGCACTAGTGTTGCAGCAACAAAAACCAAACAATCCGGTGAAATTATCATCCCGGACATTGAGCGCAGCGATACCGATGTGCCTCGAATAAAAACCGAAGACTTTGAAATTGGAGCCTTTGCCGGAATATACAGCACTGAAGACTTTGGTACTAACAGTGTCTACGGTATTACCGGCTCTTATCATTTCACTGAAGATATTTTTTATAATGTCACTATCGGCTCTGGAAACGTCACCGATTCCAGTAGTCGCGCGTCAGTGGTATCCAATCAACTCACTTATATAAACCTATTATTTGGCTATAACGTATTGCCCGGCGAAGTCTATAGTAGCGCCGGCAAAGCTTGGAGTAGTGCCACTTATTTTGTCGGTGGGCTCGGTGTCACCGAACTCAATGACACTCAAAATTTAACCGTAATTCTCGGTGGTGGTTTACGCTTGGTGCCAAGCAAAAGTATTGCCGTGCATATCGATTTTAGAGATTACATTTTAAACTCAAACTTAATTGGTCGTAATAAATCAATTCAAAATATTGAAATTACTGCCGGTGCAACTTGGTTTTTTTAAAACACGTATTAACTTTTATAATTTTATAGGATCAGAACATGAAAAAATTTAAAAATACCTCTCCCGTTATTTTTTCAATTATTATTGCATTTAGCTTGCTTACGCTGAGCCCCTCTGCCTCCGCAGTAAAAGTAAAACAAGTGGCACCTGATTTTACTTTGGCAAGCAATAAAGGCGGTAATATTCGTTTAAAAGATCTACGCGGAAAAGTAGTGATGATAAACTTTTGGGCAACGTGGTGTGCCCCGTGTCGAGAAGAATTACCGTTATTAAATGCACTGTATAATAATTATAAAAGTAAAGGCTTTGTATTACTCGGCGTGAATATTGATGACAAAAGTAAACTCGCCAATAAAATGATCAAAGAACTCAACATTAAATTTCCCGTGTTATTTGACTCCAATCAAGCAACCAGTGAACTTTATGATCTTCAAGCCATGCCCAGCACCTTTATTTTAGATAAAAATGGTGTGATTCGTTTTAGTCATTATGGTTTCAAACCGGGTTATGAAAAAAAATACGAAAAAAATGTAAAATCATTGCTGTAAAACACTATCAAATTAGACATTTAATATGAAAAAATATTTTAAAATAATATTAGTTATCAGTTTAGGGGTGTTTGTTGCGCTTGGCTCAGCCTGTGCCACCAAACCCTGGGTGAAACCCTATGAACGTGAAATTTTAGCAAAACCCATTATGTTATTTTCACGCGATTCCTTTGCCGATGTATACATGGATCACGTACACGAAGTACGTGAAGGCGCACAAGGTGGTGGCGTTGGTGCTGGCGGAGGTTGTGGCTGTAACTAATCACAGTTATTATAATAATGAATCGAGTATTAACACCTTATAAGCGTATTCAAGCTCCGATAAAACTCCGGTTTTTATCGCCACTATTACTGCTGCCATTATTAATTTTGGGCATTAGCTCGGCCAACGCGGCAGTATTACCCGAAGATCGAACCGATCTGTTATACCACTATTATGATGGTGGCAATATAACCATTGATGGCCCGGCATTATTAATACGCAAAGGTTTTGGTGATTTTTCTGCCAATGCGCACTACTACGAAGATAATATTTCAAGTGCATCAATTGATGTTGAAAGTTATGCCAGCCCCTACACCGAGTTTCGAGCTGAATTTGGTGCCGGTTTAGACTATTTATACCGTGATACTATTCTCAATGTCACCTACACCAATAGTGCAGAAACGGATTACAACTCCGATACCGTTAGCCTGAGCATGTCACATGAAATGTTTTATGGCTTAACCACATTAAATATGGGTTTCTCGCGCGGTGCTGACGAAGTAGGTAAATCAACCGATGCCACCTTTAAAGATGTCATCGATCGGGTTCGCTACCACTTTGGGGTGTCACAAGTCATTACTAAAAAATTATTATTAACGGTTGATTTAGAATCAATTAGCGCAGTTGGATTTTTAAATAACCCTTATCGCGCTGTTAGAATCCTAGATGCTTTTAGCTTACCCGAACGATATCCACGAACCCGTTCCGGTATCGCCTTCGCGACACGTGCGATGTACTATTTGGGTGACGATACGACCACTATGTTAGGTTACCGTTATTATACTGATAACTGGGGCATAGTCTCCCATACCTTTGAAACGCGTTATAACCACTACTACACGCCAAAATTGTTAGCAGAATACAATATACGGTATTATTTTCAAGATCAGGCCTCGTTTTATAGCGATAGGTTTGAGCAACCACAAACATTTATGGCTCACGATAAAGAAATGTCCAATTATAGCAATTACTCCGCCGGATACAAAATTAGCTATGAACTATTTCAATCCAGCAACAGTACTTTTAAACGTGGTGATTTGAGTTTAATGTACAATTTTTTTCAATATAACTATAAAAACTTCACCAATTACCAAACGGGTAATCTTTATAGCTATAGCGCAAATGTGATAACACTATTTTACAGTACACGTTATTAAACAGTATTAGTGTCACGGTCACAATCTGACAGAAATGCACTAAAACAAACACCGAAAAATTGACAAAGGTGTCGTATAATAACAACTCAAGATATTAAACAGTCAGTAAATTAATCTCATGATATTCAGCTAAATATCGTTTATTAATTTACTAAATAATGTTAATTTTATAGCCACTGCTATTGGACAGGTATGAAAATTATGGAACTTCTCAAAAATCGTTTGTTAATGCCACTTTTTATACTATTTCTAATACTGTCCGGCGCTAATATATCGTCAAATATTGCCGCAGAAGAGCAACTAATACAACTCAATGACGAAAACCTCGATAGCGCCATTCAATCGCTAAAGCAGGAAATTTTAAATATCAACAATGATTTGAGCATTCTCGAGAATGACTTTTTATTTCCAATCAATGCTCGAATCACCATTTTTGTGTCACTCGATACCAATGAAGATTTTGATTTAAAATCCGTTAAAATCAAACTTGATGAAAAAATTATTGCGAACCACATTTATTCTGAACGCGAACTCAATTCATTACGCCGTGGTGGTGTGCAACGCCTCTATATCAATAGTCTTGAACCAGGCGAACATGAATTAGTTGTGCACTACATTGGCCAAGGTAGAAATGCCCGTCAATTTCGACGCGCCAGTGTTCAAAATTTCACAAAAAACAATAATCCACAATACGTTGAGTTAAAACTCTCACAAAAAAATTCGCGTCGACAACCTGAATTTTTATTGAAAGTTTGGGAATAAACATAATATTACTGGAAGAACATTATGGCTCATACATATAAAACTATTTCGCTCGCGATCGTATTGCTGTTAACAGGGTTTAGTCATTCATCACTCGCTGATGAAACGCAACCAATTTTAACGTCACAAAAAGTATTTAATCTGGATTATGGCAACTCACTTTATTATCTATATCAACAAAAATATTTTTCAGCGTTAACACAATTAAAAATTGCCAAAACAGTATCACCGATTAAAACTCAAGGATTTGCTCCAGATATAATTTATAGCGGCTTGGCATTACGTTATGGCATTAATTCATTGGCCTCAAAACAATTATTGTTTTTAGCTAAAAGTAATTTATCTAAAGTTGAACACGACCAAATCTGGTTTTATCAGGCAAAACTCAATTTAATCAACACCCAAGACAACTTAGCCGAAACCGCATTATCGCAAATAGGCAGCAGCCTTCCCGAAATATTTATCCAAGAAAAAAACAACTTGTTAATTGAAACCTATATTCGATTAAATAAATTAGAGCAGGCACAACAAGAAATTGACAAAATTCACAGTAATGATGAATCTTACTATTACTCACGCTACAATTTGGGAGTTGCCTATATTCGCGCCGGCAAAATTAAACAGGGCACTAAAGTATTAACTCAACTTGGCGAACTCAGTTCAGATCGTAATGAACTACTAGCGCTGCGAGATAAAGCCAATATTGCGTTAGGCTTCTCGTTTTTAAGAGACAATCAAGCAGAATTAGCGATTTCTTATTTTACTAAAATCCGCTTAAACGGCCCTTTCTCTAATAAAGGTTTACTCGGTTTAGGCTGGGCCTATGTTTTGGCAGACAATCATAAAAAAGCCTTAACACCGTGGGTTGAATTAAAATCCAGACACACAATTGAACCTGCCGTGCAAGAAGTGTTATTGGCAATTCCTAATAGCTTAGAAAAACTCGATCAATTGAAAGCTGCAGCAGGTCAATATGAAGAAGCAATAAGTAGCTATAAAACTGAAGTCAAAAAATTAAATGCCACGCTGCGCTTAATAAAATCCGGCGAATTTATCAAATCGCTTAAACCAACAACAATAAATGACGATTCTGATTTCCCTTGGCATTTAACCTCAATCCCTAAAACAGAAACAGCGATATACCTCGGGCAATTATTTGGATCGCATTCATTTCAAGTTGGATTTGAAAACTACCGTTCCTTATTATATTTAAATTACATTATTGAAGGTTGGAGTGATTCATTACCAACTTATAGAAAAATATTAAATATTAGACAATCAGTATACGACGATCGTTTAACTGAAATTGATTTGCAAACACGTATCGCTAAATTTAATAAGCTTAATGGTAAGTATAAAAAATTACTGACTAAACTCGAATCAATTGAAAAATCAGGTGATGATATAGCGCTTGCCGATTCATTTGAATATTCATTAATAACACGTTTTGATAATCTTGAAAAAGACATATCAAATGAAACCTCGTTAGACGAAGCCACCCAAATGCTTGAGCAAACCAAACGTTTGCGTGGCATTTTAGAATGGGACATCAAGCGCGACTACATCCCACGCTTATGGAGTTCCAAACAAGCTTTAGTTGAATTACAACAATCAATTGATTTAACAGCACAAAAGAAAGACGCGGTTAAAAATTCTATGTCGAGAGCATCAATTAATTTTTCTGAATATGACTCACGCTTTTCACAAGCCGAAAAACGATTAACATTAATAAATGCCAAACTACAAAACTTACTTAACTATCAAAAACAACAACTCAATAGGCTTGCCACTAAAGAATTAACACGTCGACAAATTCTTTTGCAAGGTTATATCGATCAAGCGCAATATTCATTAGCCCGCTTATTTGATAAGTTATCAAACGAACAATAATCCCTACCGTTTATAGGAATATTATATTTAATAATCCCGCCTATACTGATTTATACGGTCATAAAAAGAAGTTGGGAATATTCCAACTTAAACTGTCTATGTTGTGAGTTAACATCGCATTCATAAATGTCAATATAAGTAATTTATGATATACTAAGTAGCTTTGATTAATCCCGAACCATCTCAATGATCTAACCACAGATCTTAATTTGTGATTGTTCATTTTGTTTTTGTTTTATTAGTAAGGCCAAAATATGAAGTTATCAACCGAACACCATCCTGATGTAAACTCTCGAATTGAAGTTAAAAATACCACTTGTTATATGTGTGCCTGCCGTTGCGGCATTCGCGTTACTGTACGAGATGGCGAAGTGCGTTACATCCAAGGTAATCCTGATCATCCATTAAACAAAGGTGTTATCTGTGCCAAGGGTGCCTCTGGCATTATGAAGCAGTATTCACCTGCTCGATTAACGAAACCATTACTTCGTAAAGCAAGCGCCCATCGAGGTGATGCCGAGTTCGAAGAAATTTCTTGGGAAAAAGCCTTTGAAATTATGGCAGAACGTTTAGCAAATCTACGCGCGACCGACCCTAAAAAGTTTGCGTTATTTACAGGGCGAGATCAAATGCAAGCGCTGACCGGTTTGTTTGCTAAACAATTCGGAACACCAAATTATGCTGCTCATGGTGGATTTTGTTCGGTAAACATGGCAACCGGTATGATCTATACCATTGGTGGTTCTTTCTGGGAATTCGGTGGCCCGGATTTGGATCGTTCAAAATTACTTATCATGATAGGTACTGCTGAAGATCATCATTCTAATCCACTTAAAATTGCTTTATCAAAATTCAAACGTAATGGTGGTCGTTTTATTTCCATCAATCCTGTGCGAACCGGTTATTCAGCTATTGCTGATGAATGGGTTCCAATTAAACCCGGAACAGATAACGCATTATTTCTCGCCATCATCCATGAATTAATCAAACAAGGTTTATACGATCGTGAATTTCTGGTGCAATATACTAACTCTGCTGATTTAGTTAATTTAAATGAAGCCAGCGATGAACATGGTTTATTTGTTCGTAAAGAAGATATCCCGGTTAAAGACGGTTGTTTTGATCCACAAAATTCAATCTGGTGGGATCGAAACTCCGACTTTGCCGTCCGTAACCACACTAAAGGTTCCGATCCCTATTTATTAGGTGAATTTGAATTAGGTGACGGCACACCTGTTAAACCTGCATTTCAGTTATTAAAAGAACGCGTTGAAGAATATACTCCGGAATGGGCTGCGTCCATTACCGGCATTCCTGCAGAAACAATATGCCGACTTGCTTATGAAATGGGCATTACCGCACGTGATGAAAAAATCGAATTACCCATTGCCTGGACCGATGTTTGGGGTAATGAACACGATACCGTAACGGGTAATCCAGTTGCATTTCACGCCATGCGTGGTTTAGCCGCTCATTCAAATGGTTTCCAAACGATTCGCGCCATGTCAATCTTGATGACCTTATTAGGCACCATTGACCGTCCGGGTGGTTTCCGTCATAAAGCACCATTCCCACGCCCAATTCCACCTTGCGCTAAACCCCCTAAAGGGCCAGAAGATATTAATCCAAACACACCACTAGGTGGTATGCCATTAGGCTGGCCAGCTGATCCGGATGATTTATTTGTTGATAAAGACAATAATCCGATGCGAATCGATAAAGCATTTTCGTGGGAACACCCACTATCGGCTCACGGATTAATGCACAATGTGATTACCAATGCTCACCGAGGTGATCCCTATTCAATTGATACCTTAATGATCTTCATGTCAAATATGGCTTGGAATTCAACCATGAATACCGAGCAAGTGCGCGACATGTTAAACGACAAAAATGATGATGGCGAATACAAAATCCCGTTCATTATTGTGTCAGATGCTTTCCAATCAGAAATGGTTGCTTATGCTGACTTAGTGCTTCCTGATACCACTTATTTAGAACGACACGATGCCATGTCCATGTTGGATCGGCCTATTTCTGAATATGACGGCCCGGTTGATTCTGTACGTATCCCGGTTGTTGCACCAAAAGGCGATTGCAAACCCTTCCAAGAAGTTATTATTGAGCTTGGTTCACGATTAAAATTACCGGCTTTTGTTGATGACAAAGGCGAACGTAAATACCGTGATTATCCTGATTTTATTGTGAACTTTGAAACAGAAAAAGATTCTGGTATTGGTTTCTTAGCCGGCTGGCGTGGCAAAGGCGGCGAGAAATTTATGAAAGGCGAACCAAACCCGAACCAGTGGGAAATGTATGAAAAAAATAATTGTGTGTATCATTATGAATTACCAAAATCCTATCAATACATGCGTAACTGGAACATGGGTTATTTAAAATGGGCACAAGAACATCGCCTTACCCGCTATGCTGAGCCCATTAATATTCACCTTTATTCTGAAGTACTACAGAAATTTAGACTGGCGGCACAAGGTAAGCGTGCCGGAAAACAGCCACCGGATCATTTGCGTCAACGCATTGAAACGCATTTTGATCCACTGCCTTTTTATTCGGAACCAATCGAAGCACAGTTAACGGATAAACAAAAATATCCATTAAATGCACTGACACAACGTCCGATGGCAATGTATCACTCTTGGGATTCACAAAATGCCTGGTTAAGACAGATTCACAGTCATAACTATTTATACATTCATACTTCAACAGCAAAAGCAGCTGGCATTGAAGATGGTGGTTGGATGTGGGTTGAATCGATGCACGGTAAAGTGCGTTGCATGGCACGCTACAGTGAAGCCGTTGAACCCGGCACAGTTTGGACTTGGAACTCCATCGGTAAAGCAAAAGGTGCATGGAACCTTGATGATAATGCCAATGAATCTAACTCTGGATTTTTATTGAATCATTTAATCTCTGAAGAACTACCACCAAATGAAGCCGGTGAACATATCTCAAACTCGGATCCAATTTCAGGTCAGGCCGGTTGGTATGATGTCCGAGTTCGAGTTTACAAAGCAGATGATGATGAAGAAAAAGCGACTTATCCACAATTTGATTCTATGCCAATATTACCGGGTATGGAAAAACGTTCTAAGTGGATAGGCTATTTTGCTGGTAAATTTTTAAAATCCAAATAGTGAAGCTGAATTAAAAGTACGGAAAATACGATGACACAATTAGCATTAGTAATTGATTTAAACGTTTGCGTGGGTTGCCACGCTTGTGTAACGAGTTGCAAAGAATGGAATACCTCCGGCCCGGCTGGCTTTATGTCAGACGACAATCCTTATGGCAAAGATCCAACCGGAACGTTCTTTAATCGCGTTCAAACCTATGAAATAGGAACATTTCCAAACACTGAAACAGTGCATTTTCCTAAAAGCTGTTTACATTGTGAAGATGCCCCCTGCGTACCTGTTTGCCCAACGGGCGCAAGCTATAAACGCGAAGAAGACGGTATTGTATTAGTTCATTATGATAAATGTATTGGCTGCCGTTATTGTTCTTGGGCATGTCCTTATGGTGCACGTGAAATAGATGAACACGAAAAAGTGATGAAAAAATGCACCTTATGTGTGGATCGAATCTATGACACCAGCTTACCTGAATCAGAGCGCAAACCAGCATGTGTATTAGCCTGCCCGACTAGCGCTCGATTGTTTGGTGACATTCATGAAGCAGAATCTGAAGTCTCGCTAGCGATACGTGAAGAAGGCGGTTATCAACTGATGCCTGAATGGGGAACTAAACCTTCGAATCATTACCTACCACGTCGAAAAACCCGTATGCATATTCATGAAGATGAATTAGTGCGTGCAGATAATCCACTCAAGAAAGAACAACGCGGTTCTTCTGAAATTGTTGACGCACCAACATTGGATGATTCAACAAGCTGGTAGAGTATCGTTTTGCCGGCATTATTAATAATGCCGGCAGCCAAAACAAAATTTTAAATATTAGCGTTATGTATTAATTGGAGTAAACTATGCATCCGGCATTTTCAGTCATATTTTTAACAACATTAATCGGTGTAGGCCAAGGTCTTTTCTTAGCCCTAATAACCGGTCAAAGCTATTCAGCAGTAGAGCTATTACCATCGCAAGATAGTACCTCTTTTTATGGGATTGGTGCTGCACTAGCATTAGTCTTCCTCGTTGGTGGTTTAATCGCATCTATTTTTCATTTAGGCCGTCCTGAACGTGCTTGGCGCTCAGCAGCAAGATGGCGCAGCTCATGGTTATCACGCGAAGTTATCATTTTACCATTAGTGATGCTGCTTGTTTTTGTATATGCCATCATGCATATTTTCTCGCTTGATACGGTATTATTTACCAGCGCAAAAGGTGCAAGTTTAAGCGCCACCTTAATTATTGGTACATTTGGTGCGGTTGCAACATTTTTATTATTCCTCTGTACCGGAATGATATATGCTTCTATCAAATTTTTACAAGAATGGGCCAGCTCGTTAACCGTTATTAATTATTTATTATTAGGCACAGCTTCAGGCTTTTTATTAGCCACGGCATTTGCAACGGTAACTGCTCCCGGCTTAATGAGTTTTTATGGTATATGGACCACCATTATTCTAACCTCTGCTTTTATCACTCGAATGGCATCGTTATTGCGCAACTCACGCATCAAATACAAATCCAGCATTCAAACTGCGATTGGTATTCGACATGAAAAAATTCAACAAAAAAGCATGGGCATGATGGGCGGTTCAATGAATACCCGTGATTTCTTTCATCATAAAACAACCACGATAATGAACTCGGTTCGGTGGATATTTATTGTATTAACATTTTTAATACCAATGATCTTATTATGGAAAGGAATGAGTGAAGCCAGCGTTAATATTTTAATTAGTGCATTCGTTGTGCAATATATCGGCTTAATATTTGAACGTTGGTATTTCTTTGCGCAAGCCAGCCATCCTCAGAATTTATATTATCAAACAAAATAACAGTATATTTTCATAAGCGTCATGCCCTCTTGGGGATGACGCTGCTCTAAAGCCATTCTAAGATTAATCTTCAAGTTTTAACTTTAACGCTAAACCCGGAATAAAAATAGCTTTCTGGTATGTCTGCTGTTGGGGTGAGGTTTTTTCGAACCCCAACACACCCGTTTAAACAACAACTTTATAACTTAACCTGAACTCGGGATAAGCAAATATAATTTAAATAAACAAATTAAGTCGTTACGTATGAATAATACTAAAGCCACCGGCTACGCATAGTATTTAAATATTTTTCTTATCCCGAGTTCAGGTTAACTTAGAGATAGCGCGAATTAAACAAGACTTATGGTTTTTGCTGGTTGATTTGAATTGTTAATAATTCACTACGGGAATTTGAAATGTTGCCAACCTCATTAAATAAATCACCACTTTGAGCAATGGCATTACCCGACTTTGAAATTCGAGCACCAATTCGCACTTTACTAAATTTAGACAATGTCATGGTCGGCATCATTGCCATGTCGTCATTTAAAGTAACGGTTATAGGTAAGTCTTTCACTTTTTTACGAACCACAGCCAAGGGCATTGGTGGTCCTTGCATGGCTTTGGCATATATAAAAATGCTGTCTTCAGGGCTGGCTTTGCTCTTTAAAGCAGCATCTAAACTTACTTTAACTTTAATACCGGACTGAGAGTTTGCTTGACTAGCATTGGTTTTTACTGGCGTTGAAGATACTTTCTTAACGCCCTTTCGTTGGTTAATTGTTAAAATTAACGGCTCTGAGCTATCGGTATCAATATTAAGAACTTCTGTAAATAAGTCACCATCACTAGCAACAGCGCCACCTGATTTTGAAATACGCGCGCCCACTTTAACTGTTGCAAAACTCGATAACTTATGAGATTTAGTCATTGCCGTAGAATCATCCAGTGCTATATAAACCGGCAAATCACCAACTCGTTTTTTAACAACAGCTAATGGCATTTTAGAGCCGGTCATTGCTGAAGCGTAAATAAAGACCACATCACTAGCAGATACTTCAGCTTGCAAGGCTGGATCTAATGTTACTTTTAATTTTACACTGCGTGAACTAACCGCAGTAGCATTACCAGCAGGTTTTACCGCAGCCTTAGTAAGCTGTTTAGTCTGACTCGAAGAAATAACCGATAACTTTGAACTACCCGTAGCACCACCTAGTAATAAACTAACAGCACTTGAGTTAGTGGTTGAAACGTTAACGAGTTCTTGTTTTATGTCACCCTCTTGCGCAATGGCATTGCCAGACTTCGAAATACGGGCGCCAATTTTTACTTTTTGAAATTTAGATAACTTCATGGTTGGCATCATTGCCATCACATCATCTAATGTAATAGTGACTGGTAAGTCTTTCACTTGTTTTTTAACAGCAGCTAACGGCATCGGTGGCCCAGACATCGCTTTAGCGTAAATAAACACCGTATCGGTTGCTGCAACTTTTGATTTAATCGACTTATCTAATGATACGGTTACGCGAATAGCTGCAGTCACTAAATCACTAGCACTAGAAGCTGCCGGTGCACTACCAAGTGCAGCTAAATCAAGTTGATCTTTTTTTGCTACTTTACTATTTACACGCATCAACATTTCCATAACAGCTTGTTGATATTGAGTGCCATTAACAACTTCGTATAAAATAGCCCACTGTGATAATGCTTTTTTATTTTCACCGTGTTCTTCGGCATACATACCGGATAACCATAAACCAGTCATATCACGAGGGGCAATAGCAAGCGCCTTGTTGATTAACGCTATTGGCTTACCTTCTAAGCTGCCTTTGTTTGCCATTGCAAGCGCATCTGCATAACGAAACATAACTTGTGCATTATCCGGAGCAAGTGCATACGACTTTTCAAATGCGCTTGTGGCATCTGGGAAACGTTTCAATTGCATAAAAGTTTGCCCTAACATGGCCCAACCTTGTGCATTATCAGGCTCTTCTTCTAGACGAGCAGCAATTTTTTCGGCCATCTCTTCCGGTGACATTTGTGCCTGTTGCTCTAGCGCTTGACTTGAACCACCTGCTCCAGATTGCACTAAGGCTTGGTTACGCAATAATTCAGGAGAGGTTCCCAACACGATATACATAACAACAGCAAGAACCGGAGTGACTATTGCAATAACCCAAGCGGCACTGCCAGAGTGTTCAACTTCTTTTAGAGTTGTCTTCGATTGTTCGGTATCATTAAGTAAGGCGGTTTCAAGTTCCTCCTTACGCTTGTCATAAAGTTCTTTTGAAATTCTTTCTGTCTTTAATTCAACTTCAAGCTCTTTCAATTTTTCTTTGGCGATTAAAACATTTTGGACTCTTAAATCCTCAGCACCAAACTTAGGCTTACGTAATATACTTGGCATTATAAAACCAAGGCTCACTAAAACCATTAACAAAGAGATTACCCAAAACGTTGCGTTCATATCTTATTTATCCTTAAACTACTTACTTGTATATTTAGAAATTTTTTTAACTTAGCAAACCAAACTATAAATATTACTTACTTATCATCGAGTAAATCTGCAGCACGTTTATGATCTTCAGCACTGAGTTCTTGGTGATTCGTACTATTTCTTGAACGCACATAACGTAACATCAACCATAATCCCAAAATTAGAAATATTGCCGGACCAACCCATAAAAATACTGTTCGTAATTTAAATGGTGGACGATACATCACAAAATCGCCGTAACGTTTAGTCATAAACGCAACAACATCATCATAACTTTTGCCGTCATTAATCATTTCATAGGTTATCTTACGTAAATCTTTTGCCAAATCCGCGTTGGAACCAGCAATAGTTTGGTTTTGACAAACCAAACAACGCAACTCATTAATGAGGCGTTTATAAACCTGTTCTTTTGCCGGGTCGTCAAATTTTGCATATTCGATTCCAGCAAAACTATTGCTACTTAAAGCAAAACTCAAACTAACAAAAACAAATCCAGTTAGTATCGCTTTTAATATTGTATTTATCATATCAACCTACTCTGCTCTAAGTTTCATAATTAACGGAATCAATGTTTCCTGAATGTCTTTATAAGAGAATGGCCCAATTTGTTTTTTACGGATAATGCCTTTTTTATCAATTAAGAAACTCTCCGGAACACCATAGACACCATAATCAATACCAACTCGACCATCGAGATCCATAATGCTGGCTTTATAAGGGTTGCCTAGTTGTTTTAACCATCTGGCTCCCGCTTCTTCAGTATCTTTATAATTTAAACCAACTATTTCAACAATATTTTTAGTCGCCAAATCATTAATTAATGGATGCTCCGAGCGACATGCCGCACACCAAGAAGCCCAGACATTTAATAACCAAACTTTACCTAGCATGTCTTTAGCACTAAGCGATTCACCGGGCTTGCCTAACACCGGCAAAGTAAATTGCGGTGCAGCTTGCCCGATATTTTGTGCCGGAATTTCTTTTGGCTTTAATACTAATCCAATGCCTAAAAATATCGCGATCACCACAAAAGCAACTAAGGGAATAAAAGCCTTATTCATTAATTCACTCCAGCTGCTAATGCTGCTTTTGCTGTTTCAGACTCTTTTACTGAACGACGTGCAGCTAATAAATAACGTCGATCACTGGCTGCCAATAAACCACCAATAGCCATAAAAATTGATCCTAACCAAATCCAGCGTAAAAATGGTTTGTGGTATAAGCGAACACTCCATGCACCTTGATCATCAAGCTTTTCTCCCAAGGCAACAAATAAATCGCGTGTTAACCCGTCATCAATAGCCGCTTCGGTCATGGCATTTCGTTGCACACGATATATCCGTTTTTGTGGCCGCATGACAGCGACAGTTTCACCATCTTTGGTAACGGTGACACTTGCTTCATTGGCGTTATAATTTGGACCTTTAATGTTTCGAACACCATTAAATTTAAAAGTATAATCCGCTAAGGAATACGATTCACCGGGTTCCAAACGCACGTCTTTTTCAAGACTAAAAACTGTCGCGATAATCATACCGACAATAAACACTCCCATACCAATATGCGCAACGGTCATGCCATAAAAACCACGCGGAATGCTGAGCAGTGCAGTAGCAAGAGAGGGTTTACCTTTTATTCGTTGATAAAAAGACATCACCGAAGTACTCATCACCCAGAGACCTAAAATTGATCCAATAATGGCTTGAAACAATTCAAAACTAGTCACCTGCTGCCAATGAAAAAACGGGCTAACAAAAATGAAAGCGGTTCCAAGTACCAAACTCAATATTATTGGTATTTTTAGTTTTGTCACAATCGCTTTAGCATCGTCTTCTTTCCATTTTAAGAACTGACCAAAACCTAACATGATGGATAGCGGTACTAATAAAATTAAAAAGATTGTGCCAAAGTATGGCGGACCAACGGAAATTTTTGCACCGGTTATGGCATCCAATGCTAAGGGATACAATGTTCCAAGTAAGATACTTAACCCTATTGCAACCAAGATAACGTTATTAACTAACAAGCCGGTTTCACGAGAAATAAATTCAAAGGTACTGGCACTTTTTATCTGTGGTGCACGCCAAGCGTAGAGCAGCAATGAGCCACCAACCATGACACATAAAAATATCAGTATAAACACCCCTCGAGCCGGATCACTTGCGAATGCATGCACCGAAGTTAATACTCCCGAACGCACTAAGAAGGTACCGAGCAAACTTAATGAGAATGCAAAAATTGCGAGTAATACAGTCCAAGCTTTAAAAGTGCCACGCTTTTCGGTAACGATTAAAGAATGCATTAACGCCGTACCGACAATCCACGGCATAAACGATGCGTTTTCAACTGGATCCCAAAACCACCAGCCGCCCCAGCCAAGTTCGTAATATGCCCACCAACTTCCTAAGGCAATACCAATAGTCATAAATGCCCATGCAATATTCGTCCACGGGCGTGACCATCGGGCCCAAGCACTATCGAGACGACCTGCAATTAATGCCGCAATTGCAAAAGCAAATGCCACTGAAAAACCAACATAACCCATATATAACATTGGTGGATGAATCGCTAAGCCAATATCTTGCAATAATGGATTTAAATCACGACCATCGAGTGGTGCAGGAAAAATTCGCTCGAATGGATTCGACGTAATAATTAAGAATAATAAAAATCCGACCATCACAATACCCAACACACTGATAACGCGCGCCACGGTAATATGCGGAATACTTTTACTAAAGAAAGCGACCGAACTTGTCCAAATGGATAGTACTAACGCCCATAACAATAACGAACCTTCGTGAGCTCCCCAAACGCCTGAATATAAATACAGTGTCGGCAAGTGACTATTGGAATTATTCGCGACATATAAAACTGAAAAATCGTGAACTAAAAAAGAATACGTTAGACAACCATATGAAACAACTAACGCAGCCAATTGCGTATAGGCTGCCGGACGCGCCACGGCTATCCAATTGTATCGATTCGTTTGCGCGCCAATCAGTGGCAAAATTGATTGCACTAACGCAATACATAACGCCAGAATTAATGCAAAGTGTCCAATTTCTGGTACCATTAGTAACCGCCTCCTTGCTCTTTCATTTTAAGTTTCTTATCCATTTTTGCTTTTTTCATTGTTGCTGCAACTTCTGGAGGCATGTATTCCTCATCGTGTTTTGCTAACACTTCATCGGCGACAAACATACCCGCTTTGTTCACTTTACCGGTGGCAATGATACCTTGGCCTTCACGAAATAAATCCGGCAAGATTCCATCGTATGCCACTGTTACGGTTTGTTCGTTATCGGTTAAATCAAAGTTCACGGTTAGATCATTACCTTGACTCGTGCGTTTAACTGAACCATCAACAACCATGCCACCCAAACGAATCGAGCGACCTTGCGGTGCTTCACCAGCATAAACTTGCGTTGCAGTATAAAATAGGTTGATATTATCGTTTAGTGCCTGCAATGCAAAAGCGGTCGCAACCGCGACACCGAGCACTAATAATGCCACCATGGATAAACGTCGTTTGCGCACTGGAGTCATATGTTCACCTTCTGTCGTTTAATTTTACGAACCAATTTTTTAATAATTTGCTTGCGTTGAATAATTGGGCCAAAAATTTGCCAAATTAAAACTACCGCAGTAATGCCATAAGAAGACCAGACATAACCAGCATAACCACCCATATATAGGAATTCATTTAGACTCATGACTTCTCCACAAGTTCATTAACCCACTTACTGTTTACTTCACGTTCAAGTAATTCGTTTCTAGCACGCATTAAAACCGCCAATACAAAATGAAATTTAAATGCAGTAGCCATGACTAATAACGGTATTAACATGCTCGCTGGCATTTTTGCGCCTTTTGTCATTGATACTGTTGTGCCTTGATGTAATGTGTTCCACCATTCAACGGAATAATGAATGATGGGTAAATTAACAACACCAACTAGCGCTAAAATAGACACGGCTTTAGCTGCTGTGCGTTTATCTTCAATCGAACTATAAAGTGCAATCACACCAAAATATAAAAACAGTAATAATAATTCTGACGTTAGACGTGCATCCCAAACCCACCAAGTCCCCCACATGGGTTTGCCCCAAATAGAACCCGTCACTAATGCGAGAAAAGTAATACCGGCTCCAATGTGCGCGCTACTAATCAGCATCACTTCGGCTAATTTCATTCGCCAAACTAAAACAATACCACCACAGACAGCCATCAGAGCGTAAATAAACATCGACATCCAAGCCGCAGGAACATGAATAAAGATAACGCGATAACTATCACCTTGTTGATAATCAACAGGTGCGAGGACAAGGCCGCCATATAAACCGTAAGCAAATAATCCAACGGTTATCACCGTTAACCAAGGCAACATCTTTCCCGATATCCGATAAAAATGCGGCGGTGAAGACAACATGTGGTAGTACTTTAAGAATAATTTCATCATAGTGATTTAAACACCTTTTACTTAACTGAGGCTTAGTTTTAGCGATGCCGCAATTGGAAACGGAGCCAATGTTATCGCTAAAATTAAAAATGTGATCATCATATTTAATTGAGCAGACACGGCAAACCCTGAAATACTCGCATCAATTGCACTGGTTGCAAAAATAAGCACCGGCACATAAAGCGGTAAAACTAATAAAGATAAAATAATGCCTCCATTACGTAGACCAATAATTAGCGCAACACCAATAGCACCAATTAAAGTTAGTACCGGAGTGCCTAATAATAAGGTTAATACCAATATCCCCATACCTTCTGAGGGCATCCCCAAAAAAACCGCTAGTAATGGTGATACTACCACGAGCGGCAGTCCCGTCATCATCCAATGTGCAGAAACTTTCGCTAATACCAACAATGCCACAGGATGCGGACTTAGTACTAACTGTTCAAGCGACCCGTCCTCAAAATCGGACCTAAACATGCTTTCTAGCGATAATAACGCTGATAATAACGCGGCGACCCAAATAACCCCCGGCGCCATGGTCATTAATAAATTTGTTTTTGGTCCAATGCCTAACGGAAATAAGATAATCACGATAGTAAAAAACAATATCGGGTTAACAAGTTCCGCAGGACGACGAAAGCCGAGCATTAAATCCCGTCTCAACAAATGATAAAATACTGATATATATGAAGTTTTTTTCATTTTCCGATTGTTAATACCTTAACGTCAACATCATTTAAGTTCATATCATGATGCGAGGTCATTACCGCCATACCACCATTATCGGTATGGGTTTTTAATAAGCTTTCAAACAACTCCACGCCATATTTATCAAGCGCCGTAAATGGTTCATCCATTATCCACAAGGGACTGCCAATCACCAACATACGCGCTAATGCTAAGCGCCGATGTTGCCCGGCAGACAGTGTATGTACCATCGAATCTTCGAAGTGTGTTAGATGCACCTGTGATAAAGCATTATCAAGGGAAAGACCAGAGGAAGTTTGACCCAGAACGCGAGCCATTTTAAGGTTTTCAAGCACCGTCAGGTTCTCTTTGACACCATTTAAATGCCCGACATAGACAAAATGGCGGCAATATTCGTGGCCTAATCGGCTGATATTCTCACCACACCAGCTCACTTCACCACTTTCAGCCTGGCGCAACCCTGTTAAAATACGAATTAACGATGTTTTACCCGAACCATTACGCCCTTCAATAAATAACGCCTGACCCGACTCGAGAGTAAAATTTAGATTTTTGAATAATTCACGATCATCGCGGAAACAACACAAATCGTGCACCGATAATAGCCAATCCTGGCCAGAAGATTTCAATTCCGTTGTATTTGGGGAGAGCATAAGCGTGATGTCGTGCTAGTTCAATTGATGAATAAAAATGTTGCGCTAAGGCTATCGGATTTCACATAGGCTTGCAACGAACCATGTCCAAAAAGTGAACAAAATTGAGGGATTAGGCCAGTTTTCTGCTGTATTTTGATAAGTTAGTCGGAAATGTTGTTTTTTCGATTACCGTGTTTTTTGGCTTATGACGATGCCAAAAATGCCAACCAATAGCGTTAAAAGAACACGGTTTATTGAATCCAATAAAAATTCCCCCCCAAGCTACGATACCGCTGAATATGGCTTTTGTTTCGCCTGAATTTGTTTCAAGCGACTGTAGGCATGTTCATATGTTTTAATATGTTTATGCAACGCATCCGTTAAATCAAAAGGCATTCTCAAATAGCTCGTAAACGGTGTTATCGTCCATGAGCGAAAGGAGTTATCTCCGGTTAGGTTGCTTAAAATTTTCATTAAACTTTCATCCAGAAACAATGAATTGGCCGAGCTTTCCATTTGTTTATCGCTGAATAATAATACCAAAAACAACACAACGATATAAATTGTCGATTCAAAATCAAGATTAATCAGCTTCCCCTTTCCTGAGCGATCGATTTTAAATTCAGGCACTTGCAACATACTAAAGTCAATTTCGTTTATTGCAATTTTATCCATAAGATTTGCGCTTTTTGAACCACCTAACTCAACGAATAAATTCAGTATAATCGTATCGTGTAGTAACGTGGCATTCATTCCAGCCACATCCCCTAATTGACTAATTTGCTGAGGACGTAAATGCGTCACAGAAACATCGGTGGCATTGCTATTTTTAACCACAAAATGAACCAAAATATTTTCTAATGATAAGTGGCGCAATAATATTTCTTGAGCCTCTGGAGAAACAAACCGATTCATGAAAAATAAGCTTAAAAAATTTAATAAGCGCTCAGACTGTAACGATATTCTAAAGATACTTGCAATTCGTTTAACAATTTTTATTAGCCATATTAAAGTAATACAAGCTGGCTTTAAAATTGGCAAAATATAATAGCGAGTCCAGCGTTGACTATCTTTAATTTGTAACTCTCGCCACTGAGCCGGTAATTCAAGCATAGGATCATGACGCAAGACATCAAAAATTGTTGACTGATTAGGCCGCTCTGTTGGTTCAATCAGAGGGGCACTATTAACTATTATTGTTTGTTTATTGCTTTTCAATTTAATCCCCCTTGATTTGAGTTTTAGTAATTATTCATTTCTTCAAATTGTAAACAATACAAACGCCCGACAATACGAGCCATTCTAACAATATTCGCTGCACGTTCTTGATTAATCAGCGGCAAACTTAGCGCCGCTTTTAATCTCTCATAATGTTCCACGTCATTTTCTGCGTGATAAAGCATAAAAATAATATTTTCATCAGCTAATTTTAATTGTTCTTTAATCATATTCCCCCAAATACCTGCTTTTTTATTTCCTAACCCTTCAATTAAAAACATAGCACCAAACATTTGGACGGGATTTGGCTGGGTTGCTTGATGAAACATGTATGCCGTAAATATTTCTGAACCAATATTACGTTGCGCATTTTGAATATCTTCGATACGACCACCTAGCCCAACATACATTTTATCAAGCATCAAAAAATCACGATGCTCATCATTAGCGTGCTGAATTAAAGCTGAACGCAGTGGAAAAAGATGGTTTTCCATACTCGACGCAGCTCGAGATAACCATCGACCGCCCTCGCTTACTTGCTGGCGTAAATTGAGTAACAAGATTTTATAATCAGATAAAGTAAACGAGCCATTTTCAATTTTTTTAATGACAGGAACCTCACTAATTCGTTGCTCAAACTCGCGCCATACTAGAGCAAGCTCAATAGCCAAAAACTTTGATGTTGAGTTATCACTTTGCTCATAAAATTCCATTCCAAGTGGAGAGTTTTTTAGTGCATCATCAATAACGTCTTGATCCCGAGGATGATTATTCGCGTTCGGTGCAATATTCATAATAGATATCCTTTGTAGTTAATTAGCCTAAGGTGCAACAACGGTAAATTGCGCATAAGAAACTGAGAAACGACCAGATTCAGGTACCATTGTTACAATTTTGTCTCCTTCATTTAACTTCCCAGAATGCATCAGTTCTTCTAACATGATAAAGATACTGGCTGCCCCAGTATTACCTTTAGTCACAAGGTTTGTAAACCATTGTTCTTTTGGCCAAGTCAATCCAGCTTCTACTGCTAATGGGTGCAATTTATCCCCCAATATTTTTGAGCTAATATGCGGTAAAAACCACTTTACTTCACTCGCGTTGATTTTACCTTGCTTAACCAAATCGTTGCCCATCTCAATAACCGATGCAATTAAACCTTCTTCTAGTAAATTAGTATTTTGTCTAAGTACAAATAAACCAGCGTCATCAGCATCTGAAAAAGTATCATAATGATGAAAACTATCTTGAGGTTTTAAATCTTGAGTTTGAGATATCCCCATATACATACAAGCCGGAAAAATATGAGCATAAGATCGTAATTCCACCCAATCAACTTTTAAAGATAATTTTTCAGTGTGACGCTTATTTTCAAGTAACACCGCACCGGCACCATCGGATAACATCCATCGCAAAAAATCCGCATTAAAATATTGATAGGAATCAGCAACCCCTTCGCGCTCATTTTTTAATTCAGATTCTTTTTCAAAACGTTCGCTTTTCAATAACCGGCTGGTTAATTCAGATGCGACAACCATCGCATTTTTGTGATCACCAACTCGAATGGTATTCGAAGCCGCTTTAAAAGCTTGCATTGAGGCAGCGCAAACACCTCCAGGGCTTAATATATCCATAATACCTCCACCAATACGACCATGAACCATTGATGCAAAACCAGGAACTAAAGTATCAGGCCAAGTCGTTGCTGCAGCGAGCATATCAACATCATTAACACTCATGCCTCTATTTTTTAATACATCTGATATAGCATTCGCTGCTAGCTCTTCATTTAAATGCGTTTGTTCACCATCTAAATTTCTAGCGTAATAACGTTCTTTAATGCCATTGGCTCGTTGGATAATTTTTCGATAACGACTTGGCTTACCTCCCACCAAGCCCAAATAATTTTCTACCTCATGGTTTTGAACGGGACTATTTGGTAAAAAAACTCCTGCCGACGTGAGGTACACTTCCTGTAAAACTGTCATAAAGACTCCTTACAATGGAACTCATTAATGGGAATTATTATTATAAATTAAAAAAATATTTTATTTATTTTTATCAATTGATACGTTACTTAAAATAAATAAATTGTAACAACAAAATTTTTGTTAACTGATAGTTAATTAAAAACTATCAACGCTTAAAATGAAGAACCGAAACTTTTGCCATTTAACATTAAATAAATGTAAAATACAAAGTATTTTAATTAAACAACAAACATGCTTACTCTAAGTTAACATCCTATCGATACATCATTATTAATAGGGAAATCACACCAGCAAATTATGCGGACAGTTTTAATTTCCACTAAATATTTACTATAATAAACGTAATTAAATTAAAACTAAACAAACTAACAGCAAACCAAAAACTCCAGTAAAGCGATAAATTTTTAATAATTACCCAATACAAATAATAAATTAACAACGAATTAAATTTCGTTAATAAAAAATAACAATTATATAAATGGTGACTTCAATGATTCGCAGTTTAATTTTTATTGCTAAATGGTTTTTAATATTACTTTCTTTTTTCTTTTTATTAACAATCGAAAATGCCTACACCGAGCCTCATGACAATAAAAAACCTAAAAAATTAATTGCTTTCGCCCCTAAGGGCGAATTATCTGCTCAAATAATAATTACACATTACGGAGTACCACATATTAAAGCTGATAACCTTGAGAGTTTGGCTTTTGGTAATGGTTATTCTCAAGCAAAAGATAATCTTTGTCTGATAGCCGATGAGTTTGTACGTGTTAATAGCGAACGATCAAAATATTTTGGTCCAGATAAAGCAATAAAAGGTGATACTGAAAATATAATATCTGATTTTGGTTTCAAAGCACTTGGTATTAGAGAACTGGCTGAAAAAAAATGGCCTGACATGAGCGATAACGCTAAAGCGTTAATACTTGGCTTTACTCAAGGCTATAATTATTATCTTAATGAACTAAAACATAACGACACCGATAAAGATAAACGTGATCCACTGTGCAAAGATAAGCTCTGGGTAAAACCAATTTCTATCACTGATGTAATGACACGAATATTCACTCTTAGTATCATTGCCGGATCAAGCAATTTTTTTCCTCAAATTTTTTTCGCAAACCCGGGGGATGAAACTCAATGGCAACCTTACCCACTCCTATCTCAAAACAAACCCTTATTTAAAACTAACCAAACAATAAAATTAGCTAAAAACAAAAAACCAAACCCTAAATGGAATTTTAATGATAATACTAAACTGCCTAACTTTAACAAATTAGAAATTGGCTCTAATGGCTGGGCACTAGGAAAAAATTTAACCAAAAACTCAAACGGGATTCTATTATCAAACACCCATTTTCCACATTTTGGAATGTTACGATTCTGGCAGTGGCATGCAATTATACCCGGTGTAATGAATACTATGGGGGCATCGGCTTTAGGCGTTCCAGGAGTAATTAACATAGGCTTTAATCAAAATATAGCATGGACCCATACCTTTTCTGCCGCTGAACATTTTATTGTATATCGCCTAGCCTTGGTTCCGGGCAACCGAATGCGTTATTTTTTAGACGGTGTCGAACACACTATATCCAGTAAAAAAATATCGATAGCGGTTAAAACAGAAACAGCACTGGTTACATTAGAAAAAGAAATTTTTTATACTAAACTCGGAATAGTCATTGAAGCTAATTCAGTTTTGCCTTGGGATGATACACAAGCTTATGTCATAAAAGATATCAACCTAGGCAATACAGATTCTATTGACCATTGGTTAGCAATGAATAAAGCATCTAACTTAGACGAATTTAAACAGGCTTTTAAGGATTATGATGGGGTTATATTTAATAACACCCTTTATTCAGATAAAAAAGGCAAAACCTACTACATCGATGATTCAACTGTTCCCGAGCTGTCACAAACCGCTATTAATTTAATTAATACTAATCCTGACATTATAGCGGCGAGAAAGAACTTTGGGTTTACAATATTACCCGGGCATTTAACTGAATTTATATTCACCAATGCAGTGCCCTATGTGAAAGCCCCCAAAATAGAGCGTAGCGACTATGTCCAAAATTCTAATGATTCATACTGGGCAACAAACCTAAACTCACTACTTGAAAACTTTTCACCACTCTATGGCGGTGAAAAATCCGAACTATCATTACGTACTCGCATGAGTTTAAAAATGCTACACGATTCTACTGGAGAAGATCGGTTGTTTTCTTTAGATGAAGTTGAATCCGCACTACTATCAAATCGAGCATATCTACCTGAAATGATTTTAACTGACTTAATATCGCTATGCCATAGAAATAGTAATAAAGCAATTCAGCTAAATGATTCAATCACTGTTGATATTAACGATGGTTGCCAAGCACTTGAAAAATGGGATGGCAGCCAAAATAAAAAATCAATCGCGGGACATTTAATCAGAGAGTTTTCTTTTTTGTTTAGTAAGAATAATTATTATGACATTCCATTTGACCCATTGGATCCTGAAAATACACCAAGAAAATTAATCAACGATGACGCCATATTATTTATATTAGCAAATGCCATTAAAAATATTGAAGCGGCAGGTTGGAAAGTAGATGATAAATTGGGAGACATTATGTTCATTGAAAGAACACTCGCTAACGGGCAACCATCAAAACATAAAATTCCGTGGTCTGGGGCACACGATATTGAAGGTGGATTTAATATATTTTCAAGCTCTCAACGACGAGATAACTCAATTTTTGCAAAACACAATTATCCTACAGCGAAAGATGTCCTTACCGGTAACAATCTTGAATCACAGCTAACATCAGAGGGATATCAGATTCGATTTGGATCTGGCTGGATAATGATTGTAGGTTTCGATGACGAAGCTCCTCAAGCTCGTGGCTTATTAACTTATTCACAGTCTATTAACATCAATTCTAAATATTACAATGATCAAACCCGTTATTATTCTGATAAGGGGCATTTACGTTCATTAAACTACACCACAGAGGATATTAATGACAATACGGTTTCGTCCAAAGTGATACATTATAAACGCTAATTGCGTTAAATTAATAACCAGAAAACCTCAACAACGTAGCTTAACTAACCTGAACTATCGTTTGTTGGGGGTCGATAAAACTCATCCCAACTGGGCTATAACTGATTGCAGTTGTTTTTTAGTTTCGGCAAATGACATCAACATTTCGTTAATAATTTTGTCAGCATCATCCAATTGTTCATGTTTTGCTAACTGTTCAATTTTGCCAGACAAATCCATCAACTGCATTGCACCAACATTTCCAGAGGTGCCTTTTAAACTATGTGCCAACTGCCGTACTTCGATACTATCCATTGATTGTTTCGCATCTTGTAATTTTTCTAACGTATTAGCACTGGAGGTTACGAAGGAATTTATTAACTCAGACATTGCATCCCCCATCAATTCTTGAAGCTGTTGAATTTTTTTTAAATCAATAATGTCTTGAGTTTTATTCCCCACCGTTTCACCAGCTTTAATAGGATCGATAGTTATTGGAAGTGGTTCATGGTTTGCAAATAACCATTTTTTTAACATACCTTCTAAAGCAACAACTTCGATTGGCTTTGATAAAAAATCATTCATACCAGCAGCCAAACATTTTTCCTTGTCACCTTGCATAACGTTCGCAGTTAACGCGATGATAGGGATAGCTTTTTTAGCCTGTTGTTGTTCGATTTTTCTAATTTCAACGGTTGCTTGATAACCATCCATAACAGGCATTTGGCAATCCATTAAAATTAAATCAAAGCTATTTTCTTTCCAAGCCGCAATTGCCTGTTCACCATCAAAAGTTAGTTCACAACCAATTCCAAATTTATTTAGTAACGCTTTAATAACCTGAGAATTAACATCGTTATCTTCAACAACTAAAACTGAAGCGATTATTTTTTCGTAATTAACAGCAGCATTATGATGCTCTATTTTTAATGAATTTAAAGTGATTAAACTATGTTGTTCATTAACAACATTAGCCGTTACTTCAAGCAAGGCTTTAATTAATATTGAATTCATAATGGGTTTATTGAAATACGCATTAACACCTGCCGCACGATATTTTTCAGTATCACCAATTGTTAACTGTGAGCTTAGTAATATAATCCCTAACTTTAGCAAGTTATTATTATTTCGAATCTGTTTGATTAAATTTAAAGTCGAATTATCATCAATAGTATGATTTAAAATGACGGCATCAAAATCATCATGTCGTAACAACATTTCAAGCGCTAGTGGACTAGTAGCTACACTACTCACATTTACCCCAAACCCCGACAACTGAGTTTCTAATTGTTTTCGGCCAAATTCATAACTATCGACAACCAATACTTTTTTATCGTCAATTAATTCATCATCAAAAACATCGTCTAAATCCTGATCAGTTAAAGTTAAAGTCACCAAAAACGTTGAGCCAACATCAGGTTGGCTAGCAACCTCAATATTGCCTCCCATAAGCTTCACCAATTGCTTACTAATCGCTAAACCAAGACCCGTGCCACCATATTGCCGGGTAGTTGTCGTATCAGCTTGTGTAAATGATTCAAATAAATGAGGTATCGCGTTTTCTGAAATACCAACACCAGTATCTTGCACTTCAATATGCAAAGTACATTTTGAGTTTATTTTTCGGATTTGTTTTACCAATATGCAAACATGTCCTTGCTCGGTAAATTTAACAGCATTACCAACCAGATTCATAATCACTTGTCGTATTCTATTGGGATCACCGAAAACATACTTAGGGCATTCAACACTATAATTAAAAATAAAATGAATTTTTTTTCGTTGCACATTTCTTGCGAGAAGCTGAATAACATCAAATATTGTTTGTTCTAAATTAAATTCAACAGGATCAATTTTAAGTTGCCCCGCTTCGATTTTTGAAAAGTCCAAAATATCATTAATGATTTCCAACAAGGCTTGCCCAGAATTATTGATAACGTCAACATACTCACGTTGCTCGTTTGATAAGGTAGTATCATTTAAAAGTTGAATCATACCTAATACACCATTCATTGGTGTTCGGATTTCATGACTCATGGTTGCTAAAAAATCATTTTTAACCCTTGTTCCGGCTTCTGCTAACTCTTTGGCTATTATCATTTTCGTTTCAAAATCTTTTTGTTTCGTGATATCGTGCATAACACCAGTAAATTTCAAATCCCCTTCAATCAACATTTCTTTTACAGAAAGCTCTAGAGGAAAAGTACTGCCATTTTTATGCAAGCCAGTCACTTCACGACTTACGCCAATAATATTTTTTTCTCCTGTTGCCACAAACTTTTGAATATAAGCATCATGCTCTGCTTTTATATTATCGGGTATAAACATCTTTACATTTTTACCAAGCACTTCAATTTCATCATAACCAAACAATAATGATGCAGCTGGATTAAACGATTCCACAATGCCTTTATCATCAATAACCATTAAACCATCAGCAATTGTTTCTATAACAACTCTTTGTTTAATTTCATTATTAATTAATTCAGCATTGTATTTTTCTAACTTGGCGTTGGTAGAATTAATTCGGTAACGTAAAGTTAATAGATAAAGCAATAACAAAACACTCATAATCATTCCAATACTAAGAAAGATAGTCGCTTCATCATGATAAAATTGATTGTAAAAGTGCACTGTTGGCTCAAATCCTAATGCCCATTGCCTGCCAGCAATAGTAATATTACGTATTACGGTTAGCTCACCCGAGCCTATAGCATTGTTATTAGTGCTTAATCTAGAACGATGGCTGTATAATAATGTTTTATTAGACGTTGACTTTCCATCGGTAACATCAAATATTAAAATATCCAAACCACTCGAAGGTAAATCTTTTATTGCAGCCTCAAACATTTCACCTACTTTAAAAACCCCAAGCATAAAACCATTTATATTTTTCTGTCTTTGCGTCATCGTCCAATTTAAAATTTCACGACTGCTAACACTGTTATTATTTAGTTTATAAAAGGGTAAAAAAACCAAGAGTTCTGATTGGTTATTGAGTTTGATTTTTTTTTGTTGAATAAGTTTAATACTTTCAGAGGCAATAACAGTACCGACATCTCGTGATAATAATAGAGCACGTCTTTTTTTATCATTTGATGCTAAATCAAAGCCTAATTTAGCTTTGTTGCCTTCCAAGGGATAAATATAGTGTACAGGATAATAATACTCTCGCTTGGTAACAGCATGAACACCACCGGTTGACTCTCGTTGCCACACCTTATAGTTTTTGTGAGAAATATTAAAATTTTTCTCGTGTTTTTTTAAATCTGCTTGCGTTATTTTTGGAGCCCAGACCAAAGCTTGAATACCATTATTTTTTTCAAACACCGGTGCAACAAAATTAACAAATTCAACATGGCTGACATAATCGCGGCTATTATAAAACCGCAGTAAATTATTTAATTCATTAATATTGGAGTCTATTTTAAGTGAAAAAACCAATGAATAATTATTTGTAACTTTTTCTAAGCGCAAGTCAAAGCTACGCTGCTCTTCTTCTCGCAATTGTAAGTAAACAACAATAGTCACCATCATTGAAAATAAAACAGCAATTACAATAAAAGTCCGACTATATAAAAATAAGTTAAAGTTTAGTTTTGAGCTTTCCATATATTGGTTGTTTATTTCTATTTTTATGGTTAATTCAACACATTAAAAGTAGTTTGAATACTCATAAAGTATGCCCCCACTAGTAGGTTAACGGCCATTTTTAAGGCATTCTTTAACCTCTTTAATCTTATTAATACAATGGCTTAGCTAAATATAAATTCATTAAAAATTATTCAGCTTAGATTCAGTCAGCATCACGTATTGTTACACCAAGCAATAAGTAAAACGGTGGAATGAATCTGCAAACAATTACTTATAAAAAATAAGGTAAACATTATGATCACAACACAACAAAACGTAGTAATAAAAAAAACCAGAAAAGTAGTTAGTATAATATTGCTAGCGACTGTGGCTTTATTATCAAGTCAACTGTCCTACGCCAACCCAACCGGAGGTTATAGTGTTGACTATGATGCAAAACATGGTAGCCGGTATAATACCCATGGAAAAAATTATTATGTAAAACGTCAAAATCAAGCGCACCAAAACCGTCGCTATCGACATAAACAAAAGAGACATGGAAATGCACGTTACATCAATTCAGTACACCAAGTTCAAACCGTACCGCGGCATCGAGCTCGAGTTGAGCATTATCCAACACGAGGCCGGCAAAATAATGGTAATTTAACGATTGTAGGTGGCGTTATTGGGGGGCTTATCGCCAATGAAATTTCAGATGGGGATGCCACAACAACGATCATTGGTGCGGTTTCAGGTGTTGCGCTTGCTAGTGCATTGAGCCACTGATAGTTAATAGGAGATAATATTCGATAATTATTGCAGTAATTTCTTATAACATTGAAACATGACTATTTGTAACAAAGCGAAATTTGCTACAATCTCCCATAATCAGTCTGTAAAACATGAAATTTCATAAAATGAGCATTTAATATGATTCTAAGTTATAAGGGTATTAAGAAGGCTTCGTTAATTTCTACTGTCGTTGTCATTGGCCTTTGTCTCTCTTTAATTACTTCAAATAGTTATGCCGAACAAGACAGCAGTATTGATATTGCCGTTAAAGAAATTCGGACACAAACCAAGGGAAAAATTATCTCAGCCGACACCGTAACGGTAGACGAGGTGCCGTTGTACCGCATTAAAGTATTGTTACCTAACGGTATTGTTAAAGTGTTTTTTAAACCAACAAAATAATTAAGATTATGCGCATACTGATAGTAGAAGATGAAGTAACACTCTGTGAACAATTAAAAGAGCAACTCCAAAAAGAAGGTTTTGCGGTTGATACTGCAATGGATGGCAAAAAAGCACTTTATATGGGTTCAGAATTTCCTTTTGATTTAGCCATTGTTGATATTGGTTTACCAATCCTAACGGGTATCGAGGTCATCCAACAGTGGCGTAAAGACGCTATTAAATTTCCAATTTTAATTTTAACGGCACGAGATCGATGGCAGCAAAAAGTTGAAGGCTTAGAATCAGGGGCGGATGATTATTTAGTGAAACCGTTTCATCAAGAAGAACTAATTGCCCGTGTCCGAGCTTTAATCAGGCGCGCATCAGGGGTCAGCCAAGCAACCATTCAATGCGGACCAATCACCTTAGATACTACTGCACAATCTGTACACGTTAATGGTGCTCTGCAGGAACTCACCGCTTATGAATATAAAGTGCTTGAATATTTTATTTTAAACCCGGGTAAGGTGGTATCAAAAACCGAATTAACCGAACACATTTACGATCAAGATTTTGATCGTGATAGTAATGTTATTGAAGTGTTTGTTGGCCGTCTTCGTAAAAAGTTAGACCCTGATAATAGCTATTCACCAATAGAAACATTACGTGGCCGCGGTTATCGCTTCACATTAGAACACAGTGAAACCAGCAGTAAACCTGAAACCCCATGACTCTATCGCTCCATGCCCGCATTTTACTTGCGGCAACGTTAATATTAATTGCATTTTTGGGTCTAACAGGTTTAGTGTTAGATCGCGCATTTCAAGATAGTGCCCGATCGGCACTTGAAGATCGTCTGCAAGATCAAATTTATAACATGCTCGGCGTGCTCGAACCAAAAGATAATAAAATAACCATTCCCGGGGAACTACCCGATCCACGTATGTCGTTAGTCACCTCGGGAATATTTGCTCAATACAGCCAAGCAGATGGCAGCGATCATTGGCATTCACTTTCGGCTACCGGGTTCGAGTTTAAGTTCAGCCAATTTCCAGATGTTGGTGAAGAAGTTTTTGAATATGTTTCAACTGAAACAGGCTTTGAATATTACGTCATTAGCCGTGGCGTGCAGTTTGATTATGGTACAGGCACCACACCGTTATATATTTTACGCATAGGAGAAGAATTAGGGAGTTTTACTCCTCAAATAAATAAATTTCGTAATAGTTTATTTACCTGGCTTGGCGGTGCAGCTTTATTATTATTAATAACCCAAGGCATGATTTTGCACTGGGGGTTAAAACCATTACGTCAAGTGGCGATAGATCTTGAAAAAATTGAAGCCGGCAAAGCTGAAAATTTAACGGGCAAATATCCAAAAGAATTACAAGGTTTAACAAACAACTTAAACGCCTTAATCGAATCAACCCGTAATCACATTACCCGTTATCGCGATGCACTAGGTAACTTAGCACATAGTATTAAGACACCACTGGCAGTATTACAAAATGCAGTCCAAGCAAAACAAGATAGTAAAAATGATGCATTCTCAAAACTTGCCGAAGAACAAGTTCAACGTATGACTCAAATTGTTGACTATCAACTAAAACGCGCAGCCACTGCTGGCAAAGCATCGTTAAATACTTCGATTTTACTTGAACCCATTGTTGTAAAAATAATGAACTCAATGGCCAAGGTCTATACTGATAGGGCCATTACCACCGAGCTATTTATTGCCAAAGATCTGCGCTTTTTTGGCGATGAAGGTGATTTGTATGAAGTTCTCGGAAATACCATCGACAATGCTTTTAAATGGGCTAAATCAAAAGTAAAACTTGAGCTTATTGAACTACAGAACACCAAGAATAAATTTATAATCAAATTACACGATGATGGTCCGGGAATCTCGGATGAAATTAAACAACGAGTATTACAACGCGGACAACGTGCCGATCCCACTATTTCCGGACAAGGTATTGGTCTTGCCGTAGTACATGAAATAGTGCTTATTTATGGTGGTGAAATTTTAATAAAAGACAGCGATTTAGGTGGCGCGTTAATTGAAATTAAAATCTAAACCATTTTATCAAATAAAGATAATCTTAGATTAAACCCAACTTTCCTGTAATATTTTAAGCCGAAATCCAGAGTAAGAACGTCGAGATGATGAATTTAGCTGGATTTTTAAAAACTTTTTTCTTTTTTTTAATTCTAAACTCCTAGCCAGAGTTTAGATTATAAATAAATACAATTACTTAATATTAAACATTAATGAAAAATTGGCAACATCAAATACTTTTTTAACCGCTGATTTGCAATTAACAAAATCTATCTTGTGAGCATCACCACCAGCCGCTTCTCGAAGCAATAACAACATGCCTAAAGCCGAACTATCAATATAATCTGTCTGAGAAAAATCGAGTATATAATTCGTACCTAAAGGTCGCCCTTCATAAGATGCACGCATTTCACGATGGCAATCGAAAGTAAATTTTTGTTCTAACTGGATATGCACCTTACCGTCTTTTTCTGTTACCGATAATGTCATTTAAATACCTTTATTAATATTGAACTAAGAGAGTGATGTTTGTTCTTATACAAACACGCCTATTCTATAAAGTCTATCGGCACAAAAAACGAAATATTAAGCTAAACTTTCTCTGATTGTTATCGAGTTAATATTTATCTATATTTAACGATTGCAACAAAAATAATAAGTAAAAGGAGCAACACCTCATGAAAGCATCAGATTTATTCGTCCAATGTTTAGAAGCAGAGAATATTGAGTACATTTTCGGTGTTCCCGGCGAAGAAAATGCCGATTTTATGATTTCACTCGAAAAAAGTAACAAAATTAAGTTTATTCTCACTCGTCATGAGCAAGGTGCGGCCTTTATGGCTGAAGTTTATGGCCGATTAACCGGTAATCCTGCTGGTTGTTTAGGAACATTAGGACCCGGAGCCACTAATTTAATAACCGGTGTAGCTGATTCGAATATGGATCGCTCTCCAATGATTGTCTTAACCGGCCAAGGTGCATCAACCCGGCTACATAAAGAATCACATCAAGTGATGGATGTAGTCGCGATGTTTGAGCCGGTTACCAAATGGGCTCACACGGTATTACACCCACACAATATCCCTGAAATGATCCGCAAAGCAGTACGGCTTGCTCGCACCGAAAAGCCCGGCGCTTGCCATATTGAATTACCCGAAGACATTGCCAAACTCGATACCGATGCCACACCACTAAAACCTCTGCGTTTTCGTCGGCCAGTGGCAGGCGACAAAATAATTGACCAAGCATTTGAACAAATTATGAATGCCAAACGTCCTATAATTATTGCGGGTAATGGCTGTATTCGTAAACGCGCCAGTAAACAATTACGTATTTTTTGTCAAAAAAATGGGATTGGTGTTATCAGCACTTTCATGGCGAAAGGCTGCGTTGATATGGATGCAGATTATTGTTTATACACCATTGGCTTACAAGCAAAAGACGTGGTTGCCTGTGCATTGGATTCTGCTGATCTGGTCATTACTATCGGTTACGATATGGTGGAATACCACCCTATCTTATGGAATAAAAATAAAGATAAAAAAATAATTCATATCGATTTTCTGCCAACTGAAATTGATGAAAACTACCATCCTGAAACTGAAGTTGTTGGTGATTTAGCGCATTCCTTATGGATGCTTAACGAACGTGCAGACAATATGGGTGGCTTAAAATTCGATCTCAAACAGCAAGCAGCAACTCGTCGAGACATGAAAGCCGAGCTTGAAATTCACAAAGACGACGATACGACGGATTTAATTCGACCACAAAAAGTATTGTGGGATGTACGACAGGTTATGGGCGCACACGATATATTATTATCGGACGTTGGAGCTCATAAAATGTGGATAGCACGTCACTATCAGTGTCATGTTCCAAACACCTGCTTAATCCCTAATGGTTTTTGTTCGATGGGTTTTGCTTTGCCCGGAGCAATTGCCGCCAGTCTGGTTCACCCAAATAGAAATATTTTAGCCATTTGTGGTGATGCCGGATTTTTAATGAACGTGCAGGAAATGGAAACAGCAAAACGTTTAAATGTCAACATGGTTGTTATGGTATGGGAAGATAACATGTATGGTCTTATCGCCTGGAAACAAACCAATGAATTTGGTAAACATACTGATTTATCTTTTAATAACCCGGATTGGATGCAGCTCGCTAGCGCGTTTAATTGGCACGGCCACCATGTTACCAAAAGCAAAGATTTAACAGCAACGTTAGAAACTGCATTTTCAGAACGAGGGCCAAGTTTAATTGTTGTGCCAATTGATTATCGGGAAAATATGATTTTAACGGAACGACTTGGTGAAATTGCCTGTCCAATTTAGTAAAATCATAATGAATAACAAGGAGCACTAACATGACAGCCCACCACCCGTTAATGATTAAAGGCGTTTCTAGCTCGGCTAGTAAGCATACTGTTACCGCACCCTATGATGATAGCGTGATAGCCACCATGGATACTGCCGACATGGCCGCAGTCGAAACGGCATTACAAACCGCGAGCGCGTTATTTAATGACAAAAAAAACTGGCTAGCAATTCCGGATAGAATTGCTATTTTACAAAGAACCGCAGTGTTAATGGCCGAACAAGCCGAGCAATTGGCACAAGAAGCCGCACTTGAAGGTGGTAAGCCATTAATTGATTCCCGTGTTGAAGTTGCTCGAGCCATTGATGGCATACACAATTGCATCGATTGCATGCGCAATGACAGTGGCCGTGAAATTCCGATGGGCATTAATCCGGCATCGCAAAATCATATTGCTTTTACCCGCAAAGAACCCATTGGCGTTGTTGTTGCTGTCAGTGCCTTCAACCATCCACTTAATTTAATTATTCATCAAGTAGGTCCGGCTATTGCAACGGGTTGCCCAGTTATTATAAAACCTGCTGAAGATACTCCGCTATCATGTTATCGCTTTGTTGCACTATTACGACAAGCGGGATTACCGGAGTCGTGGTGTCAGGCACTGGTTGTCGAAAATAAAGAAGTCGCCTCAAAATTAGTGACTGATTCACGCGTTGGATTTTTTAGTTTTATTGGCAGTGCCGCGGTTGGTTGGATGCTACGCAGTAAACTTGCACCCGGCACACGTTGCGCTTTAGAACATGGCGGTGTTGCACCGGTCATCATCGAAGCCGATGCCGATCTAACGGATGCCCTGCCGCTACTTGCCAAAGGTGGTTTTTATCACGCTGGCCAAGTGTGCGTTTCAGTACAAAGAATTTTTTGTCATCACAGCATTGCACGCAAAGTTGCCAAGCAGTTAAGTGAGCTAGCAAAACAACAAATAATCGGTGATCCAACTCTAGAACAAACTCAAATTGGCCCTTTAATTCGCAAACACGAAGTCGAACGTATACACGACTGGGTAACACAAGCCGTGTCTGAAGGTGCCGAACTGCTCACCGGTGGCGTTGCAACAGGAAATTGTTATGCCGCTACAGTATTATATAACCCCACCGACAGCTCTCTGGTATCTCAAAAAGAGATCTTTGGCCCGGTTATTTGTGTCTATAGTTATCAATCGATTGATGAAGCATTACAACGAGCCAACGCATTAGACGTGGCTTTTCAAGCAGCCGTTTTTACGAAAGATATCGATCAGGCTTTGTATGTTTATAGCCAATTAAATGCCAGCGCGGTAATGATCAATGACCATACCGCTTTTCGTGTGGACTGGATGCCATTTGCCGGATTACGACATTCAGGGCTTGGTGTTGGCGGTATTCCGCATACCTATGAAGACATGCAAATCGAAAAAATGGCGGTGATACGCTCCAAATTTATTTAAGCTGCCCCACCTTTAAACGGGTCTATATAGATCCGTTTACTCGAATTAATTAATCATTGATAAAGATCAAGAAAAGCCTATAACTGCTTCGTTATACTTAGTTTACTCAGTTATTTTCATCGTAAACTATAATAACAAGGTTCAACATAGGTTAATTATTTAATGCACATCCAGCAACAAATTGAATTTAATAAAACACTATTAGAACGCTATAACACCACCGGCCCGAGATATACCTCATACCCTACCGTGCCACAATTTTCAGATTCGTTTGGCATTAAAAACTACAAAGACAATGTTGTTAATAGCAATAGTGATTTTATTCCTAAACCGATATCACTCTATTTTCATATTCCATTTTGTGACACCATTTGTTATTACTGCGCTTGTAACAAAATAATTACCAAAAATCATGAAAAAGCCAAAACCTATTTAGACTATTTAATTACTGAATTAAAACTTCAGGCAACTTTGTTTGATGATGATCGAATTGTAGAACAACTACATTGGGGTGGCGGCACACCAACCTTTCTGTCTCACGATCAAATGACAACACTGATGGCCGCTACTAGAGAAAACTTTAATTTACGTGATGATGATGAAGCTGAATATTCTATTGAAATCGATCCCCGTAAAGCATCAGCCGATACTATTGCGCTCTTACGTAAGCTGGGTTTCAATCGAATTAGTTTGGGTGTTCAAGATTTTTCTCCAAAAGTACAAAATGCGGTAAATCGCATTCAACCGGAGTCCGAAACAAAGCTAATAATTGATGCAGCCAAAGAAAATGAGTTTAAATCCGTTAATATCGATTTAATATATGGCCTGCCATTTCAAACAGTATCAAGTTTTAAAGAAACCATTGACAAAGTCATTCAATACAGTCCTGATAGAATAGCCATTTACAATTATGCGCATTTACCGCAAATGTTTAAACCGCAACGGCGCATCTCAGAACGGGATTTACCAAGCCCTAATGAAAAATTAGCCATATTGCAGATGGTTATTGAAACACTAACCGCTGCAGGTTATGTCTATATTGGCATGGATCATTTTGCTAAACCTCAAGACGAATTGTCTATTGCTCAACGTCACAATGGCCTACACAGAAACTTCCAAGGTTACTCGTCTCATCAAGAATGTGACATGATTGCAATGGGCGTTACCGCTATCAGCAAGGTCGAAGACTGTTTTTCACAAAATGTAAAAACTCTAGATGCTTATTATGAAAAATTGGATCAACAACAATTGCCAATTTTAAAAGGCTATCAATTGGATTTTGATGATAAGTTACGCAGTGACATCATTGCTGAAATCACCTGCTATAGCCAGCTCGACATTAATAAAATCGAAAAAAACTTTGGAATCGTATTTAATAATTACTTTTCTTCCATAAGAGACAGTTTATTACAATTAGAAAGTGACGGTTTAATTGTTAAAAAGAATAAAATTATCACCGTTACATTAGCCGGAAGACTACTACTCAGAAACATTGCCATGGTATTTGATAAATTTTTGCCGATGAATAATGTTACACCGATAAATGCCAAACCGGGTGACAACAAAAACCAACCACACTTTTCACGGTTAATCTAACAACGTAGGTTGGGGTGAATGGGCTTTGAACCCCAAACAGGCCATGTGATTAAAACTTCCGCTGTTGGGGGGTCGTTATAACTTTGCTATCGCTTTTAATTTTTCATGATCAACAATTTCTACTAAACGTCGATTAACGGATAACACATTATCATCTTGTAAACGAGTAAATAAACGGCTGACAGTTTCATCTGCTAACCCTAAATAGTTAGAAATATCATGACGTGACATTGTTAAATTAAAGGCATTGGATGACAAACCACGACGCGAAAACCGGGAAGATAGATTGATCAAAAATGTTGCTAAACGTGATTCAGCTTTTTTCTTGCCCAAGGTTAATAACATTTGATGCTCATTACCAATTTCAGAACTAATTAGCGATAAAAATTGTTTACTCAAACTTTTTATATCATGACAAATATCTTGCATATCATCAAAAGGCAGACTACAAACACTGGTTGTCTCTAACGCAATAGCCGAACACACATGGGTTTTCTTGCCCATCGCATCAAGCCCCAAAAGTTCACCCGGCATAAAAAAACCGATGATTTGTTGTTCGCCATCTTCAGAAGGCAACACGACTTTTACCGAACCTGATTTAATTGCATATAAATTTTTAAATATCTGCCCAGATTGAAATAAATACTCACCTGATTTATAAGGTTTTCTTTTTTCGACCAGAGTATCAAGTGACTGCATTTCTGAATCAGTCAAACCCCTTGGTAAACATAACTCCGATAAAGAGCAATTTTTACAAGATGTTTCAACCGTGGCAATATTAAATTTATATGACATAATGAATTAAAAATACAAATATTTAAGTAGTTTAGTGGCACTATTATCTCAAACTAACTAACGATATGACAGTTGTTTCGCGTCAAGTTCAAAAGAAAGTATTTATACCTAACTAATATACTAAGGTATTTTCTGCCAAAAATAAACGTAATCCATCTCAAATTTGCATAAGAAAAATAGTAACACACCTGATAATCATGATATTTTAACTTTAGATTCCGCTTGTCAATACGACAAACTTTATTAACGATATGAGCTAAACGAGAGAAAACTAATACTGAGTGACGACTAAGTATTCTAAAGTACCGAAATAACGGTTATTTTTAAATATGTATCAAAAAAATAACCCTTAACCTGATGTAAAGCCCAGGTTAAATTGATAATGATTCATTATTTTTAATATGAGATTAGAATAAATTTAAAGACTGGAAATTAAAATGGCCTTAGGCTCTGTGATGCAATGCTCACGACACAAGGCACAACCTGTACACAGCTTTAAATTAATGCTTGGACGTTCACTCTGCCATGTTAACGCACCGGTAACACTACATGCAGATGCACATGCACCACACTCTGGGCCGTTATAAGGTAAACAACTCTCAGTATCAATAACCACTTTTGCTAAGCGTGGTAACTCGGGTTTAAGTGCGGTTTCGGTTTCACTACTTGGAAACATTAAGGCTGCTTCCTGACACGCATTTACACACGGCCAATCAATGCATAAATGACAACCATTATTTAATAAATCCAGTGCGGGTGTATTTGCTACCTGCGCGCCATTTTTTATTGCCAAAGGAAAAATAATGTTATGCGGACAAGCTTCAATACAAGCATTACATCTCGTGCATGCCAATAAAAACTCTAACTCTGTTTTAGCATAGGGCGGTCTTATCCAACGTTGGGCTCGGCTCGCTGCTTTTTCATCGAGATTTTTTACCGCGCTGTCTGCGATTTTACTAATACCACGTCTAAAAAATTCACGCCGATCCATGCCGAATTACCAATCTCCTTGCGCCATGTTTTTATGACAATCACTACAAGGCCGCTTATTATTTTTAAATGATTCGTGTAACAAACCATCTTTGTCAAAATCTTTTGCAATTTTGTGGGCTATCCCCATATGACATTCAATACACGTCATATTTCTATCCAAGGCACTTTGATGCTTTTTATTTGAATTTTTTTTCTGCTGGCTCAGCGCCATATAATCAAAACTATGGCAATTTCGGCATTCTCTAGAATCATTATCTAACATAGTCTGCCACACATACTCAGCTAATTGTAAACGTTTTGATTCAAATTTTTCTTTGGTGTCTATCGTTCCTAATACTTTATGGAACAATTCATTTGTTGCATTTATTTTTCGTAATGTTTTATGAATCCAATCTTTAGGAACATGACAGTCAGGGCAAGTCGCACGAACCCCGGTTCTATTACGATAGTGAACGGTTTTCTTGTATTCTTGATAAACGTTGTTTTCCATTTCATGACATGAAATACAAAAAGTCTCATTATTGGTTATATCCATTGCAGAATTAAAACCTGTCCAAAATAATATTCCTAAAATAAAGACACTAAAAAACACCACAACTGGAAAGTTTTTACTCAACTGACAATAACGTTGAATAATGTTTTTAAATTTTTCAATAATAATTTTAATATAATACAAAATATTTCCTTACATCCTCATAATCATCGGCTGCATTAATAACCAGAGGCTAAGTAAACTAATACTGCTAACAAATAAAATCATTGGTATCGGCATCCATTTAGAATAATTCGGTATATTGCTGGTAATCTGTGAAACACGATAGCGTAATATTTTTAACGCAACCCAAAACCCCAATAAAATTAATGTCGCTTGTAATGCTGAAACAACATCATCGGAAAGAATAGGATTGCTGTGTCTTAAATGTAGCTCATGTGCAGATAATGGCAAAACATTCGTCCCAAATGGATTAGCAATAACACTCCAAAGACCACGACTTTCACGCACTAAATGACTGAGATTGTGTGCTATATGATAACTAAATGCCAATGGTAAAATGCTAAAAGCCATTGCTGAAAATAATCGTCGCCACTCTGTATTACCACTTATTTTACTCAGTAGACTTATACTTAAGCTGTATAAAATAATTGGTATTAACATCGCTAAAACCATACCAATACTAAAACTCATCAATAACTGACCAGAATCACCGATGATATAACCCAATTGCTGCATCCAGCTTTCCCAAAAAGGTAGCATGGTAAAACCGTGAAACAATGTTAGCGATAATAAACCTAATATAAACCACGATTCATCCCAATGTGGCCGGGCAACATAAGTAACTTCATAACCAATTGGACGTAATTGCCAATTAATATTTTGCTTTGGACAACTTTGAGTGCATGCACCACACGATGTGCAATAGGTATTTTGTTTCATGCTGCCCATGACTAAGTGCGTTGGACAGGGTTCGATATCTTTTGTGCCGTGAAAACACTCTAGCGTTTTACATGAACGACACACTGATTTATCAACTGGACGTAATGCTATTGGTGCAATTCCAGCATAAGCACCGATGGTGCGCCCAATAGGACAAAAATAGCGACAAAATGCTTTACGCTCATACAACGCTAATGAAACTGTGGTTAATACAACGATAAACAATGCCAACAAAGACGTTGCATAGGGATTGGTGGTAATGCCAACCCCCAGCTCTAACCAAGTCAAAATGACGAACATGATAATGGCAGGCCAAATATTACGTAAATATTTTGGTACTTTTAAGTTTAAACTACTTGCTGCGCGAGCTCGACGCCATAATCTTTGACGCACTAACCAAGTCGCAATGGCATCCCAAGGACAAATAGCACACCAGGCTGATCCGATAAACACGATACTAATCACAACACCCGACCACCATAATGTCCAAGTTAGCATTGTGGCAAAGTTTCGTTCAGCAATTGCGGTCCCAAACAAACCACTGGCAATAACGAGTAAAAATAGTAAACTGCTAATAATACGAATAATTGTAATTAGCTGTGGCCGAGTAATAAAACTCAGCGTTATTTTTCCGAGGGTTGTCCGACCAAATAACGAAATCGAATTTAATGATAGCGTTGCGTCTGAAATATTGCGCGACACACTTTTTGACATCCATAAAATCATCAGTAACATAATAAATAATGTACCGATAACCCACGTTAAAGATAATCCGGGATGCACCATGACATCTCCTGCCTGATAAACAATATATTTTTCTAAACCACTATTAACAATTGCAGCATTGAAAAAATTTATAATTGACTCAAACACAATTAACTTTCACCATGGTTACTATTCTCATGGTGTTGCGAGGCTTTTATTCGCACCAAACGTTTACGCTGCGTAATATTCACAAACAATAAAATAAAAGCAATGACAGCGATACTAATTCCAATTGGACCATATGCCGTCGGTTCACCAATTTGAAGTGGAAAATCGATTAAATACGGTTGCCCATTAGATTCAAACTCTGCAGATATTAAAAACGAACCTCGTTCCTTAAATACAAAACCTTGTCGATAAACGCCATCATCTATTTTTTGTATGCCTAAAACTTCGCTAGGGGATTTAAAAAAACTATCATCACTAACTTTAAAGGTAACTTCACCATCAAAAGTCGCACCGTTATCAATTCGTTTTACATATAAATTAACTCTTCCGTTGTCTCCAGGTTTAGGAAAAGCCGGGAATGCCATATAAGTAACATAAAAATCACCAATTTGAGTTTCCACTTGCATGCTAGGGGGCGTATTTGAATCGGCTCCTAAACTATACGATGGACGACCTAACACATGATGAGCATAGCTATTACTGACGATTAAAAATAATACTACAATTGAAAAAATAGACTCTATAGCTAAAAAATATGTATTTTTATTATTGAGTATCATTGTGCAACCTTTTATATTGATGACCGAGATGTCCGGGGCCTTGATATTGCATATCTTTAATATTAATTGTAAATTTTAGTGCGTCGGTTGGGCATGCAGCCATACACGCTGTACAATTATTGCATTCCATACCAAAATCATCTTGTAATGGGTTTAAACCAAATTGGCATACAACATTACATTTTGAACAATCATTACAGTTCTCAACAGTTCGTTTAATTCTGAATAAACGATAACGGCCTAATAATGAATAGAGAGTTCCACCGGGACAGATATCACGACAAAAGCTACGCCGACCAATGACTAAATCAAATAACAACGTTGCGATAAAAAATAATGCTCCGGCACCAAAGCCACCCAATGCAATGGCATAATATATTTCGCGACCAATGATTGCTGGCGGATAAATTGACGCAAATAACACTGTACCAAAATACATCGACAACACTAAGCCTAATACCAACAAAATATATTTAAGCCGCTTATCAATATGCAATTGATTACGAGGAAATCCAATTTTGTGAAGCCAGGTAGCCAGATTATCATTTAATTCGTAAATTAACGTTGCCGGACAAACCCAACCACAAAAAAATCGACCAAAAATAACGGTGAAAATTATTGGTATTAATGCCGTTAATAAAAACGTTAAGTAAAATGCTTTACTCGAAAAAATTTGACTCAACACCGCAAGTGGATCCGATATTTTTAGTCCAAACAGTGTTGCCGACCAAGTAGTGCCTTTAACAGCACTAAGTTGCTCTGGATCATTAACAAAAGGTGAAGTTATAAACTCCATGCTGTCTGATATATTTTTTTCTGTAGCAGTTAATAAGTCATAGGCATGCGCAGCTTCAAACGTTTGATATAAATGAATGAAAGGCAATAATATTAAGATTGTAAAAACAACACTTAAAACCAACCAGCGCACTTTATTTAAATGTCGTAATATAATTGCTGTTCCCATAATACTAAAATTCAATTAAGACTGTGGAATAATTCGTATTGCTTGTGGAATTTGAATGCAGGAACGTTCACATAAACCACAGCCAACACACTTATCTAATACCGTTGGTTGTTCTAACATCCCGACTATTATCGCAACATCTTGCAATGGACAAGCTCGATAGCAAACTCCGCAGGTTTTTCCCTGATATGACAAACATAAATTGGTATCAACTCGCGCATGTCCCATTTTAACGTTTTGCATGATGGCATTGGCTTCATGATTTACTTTTGGAATTGCACCGGTAGGACAGACATCACCGCACTTCATACACAATATACAGGCTTGTTCACGGGGAATAATATAGGGGGTATCGAGCGAAGCAAAACCGTTTTCCATTTTGAAAAATTTAATACTTCGATTTGGACAACTTTCACCACATTGGCCGCAGCGAATACAGCGCGACAAAAATAGTTCTTCGTCATGAGATCCTGGAGGTCTTAAAAAACGCAGTGAAGATGCAAATTGTGAGGCAACACCTTCACTGCTAATTATAGCCACTACAGGGGCGATGGCTATATACTCTAAAAACCGTCTACGTTTCATCTCTTAGTTAAAATAATTATTTATACTTTTTCAATTCGACAAGCAAGTTTTTTAAAATCAACTTGTCCTGATACAATATCCCAAGCACGACTTGATACACCGTTTACTAGCCACTTGTTCTTTTTCGGATCAGCACTATCGGCCACTGACAAATTCCAAGGACTAAACATATATCCTCGCGGTACACTATTACGCGCAGGTTTAACAAGGCTATTCGAACCAACTTGCGCTTTTGCTTCGTAATGACCACGCCGAGTGATTAATCGAACTTTATCACCATCACTAATGCCTAATTCTTTAGCATCATCAGCATGCATTTCTACATACATCTCGGGCACTAAACGCCGGGTTGTTGGGCTTCGATTTGATTTGGCCGTGTGAAAATGTTCATACACAACACCTAAACCTAACCAGTAAGGATATTTATCTTTTGGAATATTATTCCATAATTTTCCTCGAACTTCTTCATCGGGTAAATCCGGTGTTAATCCCATATCACGAGCTTGTCTTAATACATCAATGTTATCAATGCTATAAACTCCCTCTTTAGCACCAAACTCCATTAGCTTTTTAGTGATTTCTTTGCGTCGACTATAATCTTGTAAACATAAACTCATATGAACTTTACCGTCGTTAGTTCGAAAGTAACCGTAGGGTTTATTTTTCCAAACACCTTCTTGCATCATAAAACGACGTTTGGTGCCACCGGCCTTCGCACTTTCGTAAGTTGGAGCTGGCCACTGCACACCACGCAATTCTATTAATTGCTCATACAAACCTTTTTTATCAACTTTTTCAACTTCTAGCATGCCAGTTAAATCAGTATCAGTCCCTTCAGATGCAACCACCACCGCTCTAAAAATTTCTTCCGCATCGTAAAAACCATCTTTCATACGCTTCCACGGAAATATCTTATCGGCATCCAATCCCAATAAATGTGCAATTTCTTTTCCTTTGTCTATCACCATGTCCATATCAGGACGACAACCTGGAGGTGGCTCCGCTGCTTTTTCGGTGCGATTTATTCGGCGCTCAGAACTAATATAAACACCATCAACTTCACCCCAGGTGGCAGCAGGAAAAATTACATCGGCATAAAGATTGTTTGGAGCATGACGATAAATTTCTTGTACGACATTAAATGTTTTTTGTAGCGCGGGTCTAATTAAATTATGTTGATCCGGTAAATCAATATGGGTGGCGTATACAAAAAACATGGCTTTTACTTCGTCTTTTAGTGCCCGTTCCATCATACCAATTGCCATTCCAGGATTCTTGGCTTTCATGGCTGTAATTAAGTTTGCTTCAGGAACAGCCCAGTGCTTTGCCATGTGCTTTCTATGTGAGGCATTTTTTAGCGGCTGATTGAATGGTAACCGTCCGGTTAAGCCGCCGGTAAAACGTTCGCCCATTGCATTGGGTTGGCCGGTCATTGAAAATGGACCACAGCCGGGTTTTGCTAAGTTCCCCGTCATGGTTAATAAGTTAATAACTGAGACAACATTGTTTTGCCCGTGAATGTGTTGATTATAACCAATACCCCACATGATAATAACACCGCCATAGCCTTTACCTTCTTGCTTGCCTTTGCTGCGTGCTAATCGTTTGCGAGTAGCATCAGCAAACATGCCTGCAACACGACGAATTAACTCTGGTGAAACATCATGGTTTATACCACCCATGCGATCTTGCACTTGTTCAGGGCTATAATCCTTTGTGACACCATCAACATATTCTTTCCAACCGGTAGTGTGGGCCTTCATAAATTTCCAATCAATCACGTCTTTATGATCTTTTAACAAGACATGTGCTAATGAATTTAGAAAGCTAATATCACCATTTAGTATCGGTACGTGAACTGAATTCTTTGGATTGATATCTTCATAGCCTTTTACTGTTCCGGTATAACGTGGATCAACCACGACGGTTGGAATATCATTTTTGCGCTTGTGATCTGCAGCGCGCCAAAAAATAATGGGGTGTGATTCTCGAGCATTATGCCCAAAGTGCATAATCATATCGGCAATCTCAATATCATCATATGCTAATGGCGGTGTGTCTGAACCTAACGTTTTGAAATAGCCGGTTACCGCTGAGGTCATACACATACGCGCATTAGCTTCAATGGTGTTTGAACCTAACACTCCCTTCATAAAAAGGTTTTCTAAATATTGACCTTCCATCGTTAATTGCCCAGAACCATATAATGCTATGGAGTTACCAGTATATTTCTTGGCTAAATAAGCAATCTTACGTGCAACCATATCGGATGCATCGTGATACGGTACCCGGATAAAATGTTTTTCATCAAATGAGCCTTTAGTCTTACTAATAAACTCCATGTCGCCATGATTTGGTTTTTGCCATTCCTCCCATACATCTTTACGAACATAGGGCTCGCCTTCCATACGGTCAACATAAATTGGTTCAGCTGCGGTTAAACCTTTGATACATTGCAAACCATAATTAGTAGGATGATCTTTATCCGGTCGCATCGAGACTATTTTACCATTCTCAGTTTGAATAATGGTGCCACAACCAACACCACAATAAGGACACTGCGCTAGTGCCGTTTTTCGATCGGTAACCGTTGCTGCTGAAACCGGAGAAGCTTCTAATTCAGGGTTTTTACCAACATACAAACTACTACCCGCGGCCGCACTGGCAATAAAAGTACTGCTTTTTAGAAAATTACGGCGAGACATTTTATTTCTTTTCATTTTTGTAACTCCTTAAATTCAATTCTGAATACTTTTAGTTTTTAGATGGTATGGTTCGCAGATATGAAATAATATCATCGATTTCTCTATCCGTTAAGTTAGCTAACCCCGCTGGGCCATTAAAACTAAGCATCCGGGTATCTGAACGTCCGTTAACAATGGTAAATCGAATAAAGCCATCGGTTACTTTGTCTAGAAAACCTGCTTTACCAATTGCGGTGCCGGTGCTGCCAGCTGAATAACCATCACCATTAAAACCATGGCAAGTGCTACATATTTGTCTAAACCACATTTCACCAAGACGTGGATCACCATGGGCTTCTGGTTGCGCATCAATCGATGCTGAAATATCCGGTAGTACGGCATGATCCCGTAAATAGGCAACTATCGCTTCCACCTGTTTTCTACCCAGATGTGCAAACGGTGGCATGCCAGTACCCGGACGCCCATCACGAATAGTACTCATTAAAAATTTATTAGAAGCGACACTTAAAAATTCTTTATTTGTTAAGGATGGTGCGAATCCCGGTTTCCCAATCGCATCTGCTTGATGACAAAAAATGCAATTTTGTTTATACACTTTTTCACCTTCGGCTGCTAAAGCTGGGTCAATTTTCACCACAACCCCAGCCGGCTCCGATCGTTTTGTCGCTGTCGATTTTTTAGCGTCAAACACATTTTTATTTTGAGTTTTTTGATCACATGCTGAAAGACTTAATCCAGCACTGATTGTTAGCACAGCTAATAGGTATCGCTTCTTCACGCTATTTCCTCACTCTAATAATTATCATTTTAATTTGAGATGTCCTGTAAATTGATACTATGCCCCCTAAATTTATTCGCTTTGATCTACATCAACTTAATTTAATATTCTAATATTGATATTCAATCGCAAGCTTAAATCTATAAAATACAATAATTTAGTGGATACTGTATTACCCCAACGTGTTTCCAGTTGGCAATTTAATTTCTTTTTTTACTATTCATACTACTCAGAAGTCACGTGGAAAGTGCTACTAAACATGATACATATCAGTTTACGCTAATATCATATATAGTATACTGACTACCATGAAATTCAGATTAGTCGCAATACAAATTACAGTATGGCTTAGCCTTAACGGTTTTGCATTAAATTCATTTGCGGCTCATTCCGGTGAACATTTATATTTGCAACACTGCGCAGCATGCCATGGTAACACTGGCAATGGTGGCGTTGGAGTACCGCTTGCGCTACCGGATTTTCAAGCAGCAATATCAAATGCCTATCTTCGAAAAACAATACGCATAGGCCGACCCGGCCGAGTGATGCCAGCATTCACGCAGCTAAGCAATTCCGATGTGACTAAAATAATTAACCACATACGCAGTTTCACCAAGGTGAAAATTATCACCGAAAACACTGATGTCATAAACGGTAATATCACTAATGGTAAAAAACAATACCAAACCCATTGTGCAAACTGCCACGGCACTCAAGGACAAGGCAGTAAAGGTACTGGAGTTACTTTTTCTCGACCCCGTCACTTAGCAATTATGTCACCGGCCTTAAACAACATTGGTTTTCTTGCTTCTGCAACGGATCAAATGATTAAACGCACCGTGCTTAATGGCCGCAAAGGCACCCCAATGCCCGCGTTTAAAAACCGCGATCTTAGCGATTCAGATATAAATGATATTGTCAGCTATGTTCGCCACTTCAAAAATATGAATGCGGCTAACAAGCAGCAAAAACTTAATCCAATAATTTCTTATGAATCAGCCTATTCAGTTTCTGAAACAATAAGTAATATAAAACGCGCAGCAATTGGTAAAAATTTTAAAATCATTAGAATTCAAACCCTAGACAATGGTTTTACACAAAAAACAAAATCTAATGCCAAACAAACTATTATTTATTTTTGTAATTTTAGTTTACTTAATAAATCATTAGCGATTGATCCTCGGGTTGGATTATTTCTTCCGTGTCGTATTACCGTAGTTGAAAACAAGGGCAAAGTTCGAGTGATGGCAATTAATCCGCTTCGACTTAGTAAACTATTTAACAACTCCGAGTTAGATCGCTCCTGTCAAGAAATGCGAGATGTCTATATTGATATTATTGAGGAAGCTATTTTATGAAACACAGTTTGATGCTAATACTGTATTTAATTATTTTTCAAAATATTGCGATAGCCGATGACTTATTGATGGTTCGTTCTGCTCAAGATTTTCCTGAAACCATGGCAACGTTGCAAGCTGCAATAAAAAAAACCGGCAATACGTTGTCTCGGATACAGCGCATCGATGTTGGCTTAACAAAAATGGGCTATAAAACAGATAAATATCGAGTGGTTTTTTACGGCAAACTAGACGAAATTAATAAACTTGTCGAAAGCTTTCCTGAGCTTATTCCTTATTTACCATTAAAAATTGCCATTTTTTCTGAAAATAACGAAACAGTATTAACAGCTACCAACCCCGAGCGATTAAGTGAAATGTATCCCAATAAAAACCTAAAACCAATATTTCTAACGTGGGCAAAAGACTTAATTCAAATTATGGACGAGGTCCAAACAGCTGATGAAAATAATGATATTGTTGACTAAATACCAATCGTTTAGATCGATACTTAATCAGTATTACAACGAAAGGCTGAGAAAATGAAGGGCTATTATTGTAAGAATTAATTATTAAAAGCTGAACGAATTCTCTATAATGGAATCTGAAATAACAACCCCATTAAAAGTTGTGACGACATAATGACATCAAAAACTTTGACCGATCCGTTTAACCGAACCATTGATTATCTACGTCTATCCGTAACCGATCAATGCGATCTACGCTGCCACTATTGTATGCCCAAGGGCTTTAACAACTTTGAAGAACCCAAAAACTGGTTACGCTTTGATGAAATAGAAAGAGTTATTGCAGCCTTTGGTCGTCTAGGGACAAAGCGAATTCGGATTACCGGTGGCGAACCATTAGTACGAAAAAATATTGCTAATCTTGCAAAGAAGCTATCCAAGCTACCGGGTATAGAAGACTTATCATTATCAACCAATGCCACACGGTTATCTAAACAAGCCAACGCATTAAAGCAAAGTGGTATATCACGCATCAATGTTAGCCTTGATACCTTATGTCCAAAAAAATTCAAACAAATAACATCAGGCAAACTCGATAAAGTCATTGCAGGATTAATGGCTGCCAAGCAAGCAAGCTTTAGCCCAATTAAAATAAACATGGTAGTCATGAAAGGTGTTAACGATGACGAAGTTGAAGACATGGTTGAATTTTGTATCAAACACGATTTTACTTTACGTTTTATCGAGACCATGCCAATGGGGGACACTGGTCGTGAAGCCAGCCAGCAATATTTAAGTCTACAAATTATTAAAGAGCGACTCGCTCAAAAGTTTGATTTAATTCCCGGTGTTATGCCCGGAGGTGGTCCCGCTCGATACGTTCAAGTCGCCGAGACTGAACTACGCATTGGTTTTATTACTCCTATGTCGCAGCATTTTTGTGATACTTGCAATCGCGTTCGACTATCAGTTGATGGCACGCTATATATGTGTCTTGGTCAAGATAATAATTACCCACTACGCCCGTTATTACGTGCCGGTATTAGTGATGCCGAACTAGAACAGCATATTCAATTAGCCATTAACCTAAAACCCGAGAAACATGATTTTAACGATAAACCAAGCCAAATCGTTCGATTTATGTCTGTTACCGGTGGTTAACTTAATCGTCCAAAAGTAACGCTTGTATTTTAGATTCAATTCTTAAAGCATTACGATCACCTTCGTGGGTTTCGCCCACCACCACATCACGAATACTCCCATTTTTATCAACAACATAAAATGTCGGCCAAAAACGATTAGCTAAAGCCCACCAATGTGTTAATTCCGGTAAAAAAACCTGCATGGGTAATACTCGAGCTAAAATATAAGATGCCAAGAAAAGTAATTAAAATAAATCTATTTTTAAGATGTAAATTTTTCATACACTATCTCACCTGCTAAAATTGAATTTGCGTATCATTCATTATGAATATATCACTTCATCAATAAGCAATTATCACAACGTGATAACATTGATCTCCCCGTATATCATTACAAAAAATAAGTTTCTATAAAAGCAACTATCAGCAGTATAAAAATTAAACAATCACAACTATTAGACGATAGTTAATTTGAGCTTGAGATAATGAACCAATTATAAAACAAGGCAATGCAACTAGCCCTGAATACCTCACAGCACCGAGAATTTTATCACAAAGATTAAATTCAACATATTTTCTAAGGAAAAAATATTAAATCACCGATTTTAATCTTACGCAGCAAGCTTGCCAAAAAATGTGGCTTAAATTCATTATTAAGCCGATTTCTGCTAGTCACATTTTCGCTACTAATTTTTACTGCTGTTTTTGCTTGGTTCGCCAATAACCAAATAATCAAGTCATCACAATCCATCTCTGCTCACCTGTCGGAACGCACAGCAGTAAATGAACTAATTACCGATATAAATGATGATTTATGGAAATTAAATACTGCATTGCAAGATTCAATCCTAAACTCCGATGACATTATAAACGATTCACTGTTTCTTACGATTGACGATATTAAAACTAAAACAAATTTACTGCTGAATGTTAATTTAATTTTATCGACTAAAACTTTCAGGCAAAATATACAAGAGCTGAACCTCGATATAGTTAGCTTAAAAACAAAGTTAAAACATTTAAAACAACTTCGCTCAGATCCTTTAATTCAAAACTGGAATCAACATTATAATAAAATAAAAAAAATATATTCATCTAACGAGTACACTCGCTTAGATACCCGAATGTTACAAAATGAAATTTATCCGTTATTTGAAACCATAAAGAAAACACTCAGAGCAATTAAAAATACTCTAGAACAATTAACGACTAGTGACATAAAATCAACAATTGAAACTGCCGACACAGTTATCAACTCAATATGGTATTTTAGTTTTTTTATCATAATTTTAGGGCTACTCGGAACACTAACATTTGAATTTCAAATTCGTAGACCAATCAACGGCGTTGCCAAAGCACTAAAAGCTGAAGCCAATGGCATAAAAAATGTTGCACTGCCCGATTATAATCTTTGTGAGATGAAAGATTTAGTTAGTGCATTTAGCAACATGCGCAGTGAAGTCAGTGCGCGACAAGAACGCTTGCAATCAATTTTAAATAATACTGCCGAAGGTATTATAACCTTTGATGAAAATGGTGCTATCGAAACTTGGAATGCCGCTGCTGCTGAATTATTTGGTTGGTCAGAACAAGAAGTAATCGGTACGTTATTATCAAAATACATATCTTCAAGTGAGTTTGATAATAGAGAGCAATATTTAAATAGTTTTTTACGAAATGAAATAATTAATGTCGAAACAATCGATAGTGATATTATTGGTCATAGAAAAAATGGTGAAATATTTCAATTATCGTTCAAATCAAGCTTGATGCTATTAAATTCTGAAAAAAAATATACCGCACTAATAGCCAATATAACTCAACAAAAAGCCTTACTAGAAAATTTACGTTATTTAGCCGAACACGATGAGTTAACCGGACTAAATAACCGGGCTTATTTTAATGACGAGTTAACAAAAGTGGTTGATAAAGCCAAGCGAAATTCAAAACATAATTGTTCAGTATTGTATCTGGATCTTGATAACTTTAAATATGTTAATGATACACTGGGACATGCAGCAGGAGATAAAATATTAGTTGATATTACCAAAATATTAAAACAACGAACCCGAAAAAGTGACCTACTCGCGAGACTCGGTGGCGATGAGTTTGTTATTTTAATCTGCGAAGATAACTTAAAAATTGTAGCCGATATTGCAGAAAATTTTCGGGAACAAATAGCAAACTACTCGTTGCATTACGAAGGTAAAATTATTGATATAGGTTGCTCAATTGGTGTTGCCATTATTAATGAAGAAACAAAATCGACCAGTGAAGTAATGTCTCAGGCAGATGTTGCTTGTCATTTTGCTAAACGCGCAGGCCGAAACCGTGTTCATATTTTTAGTGACAATGATTCTAACGATGTTAAAACCATGTCACTGGACATGGGGTGGTCACGTAGAATTAAATTAGCAATTGAGAACAACTCTTTTGTACTCGCCTTGCAACCAATAGTGAACACCAACAACCAAAACTTAGAATCGTATGAAGTGCTAATAAGAATGCGTGATGAACAAGGCGCGATTATTATGCCGTTCGCATTTTTACCAACTGCTGAGCGATTTGGATTAGCAGTTGATATTGATACTTGGGTTATCAATCATGCCATTAAATATTTATCTAGCATTCGCAATCACTACCCTGATGTTCGCTTTTCAGTTAATTTATCGGCACAATCACTAACCGTGCCGGAGATACCAAAACTAATACCAAACTTATTACAAACCTATAATTTAAGTGCCGATGCTCTCACCTTTGAAGTAACTGAAACTTCGGCAATTGCCGATATGAATACCGCCGTTGAACTACTCTCCAGCTTACAAAAGCTCGGGTGCAAAACCTCTCTCGATGATTTCGGCAGCGGCATGTCTTCGTTTGCATACCTTCGAGAATTACCGGTTGATATCGTAAAAATTGATGGTAGCTTTGTGCGAAACATGACCAATAGCGCGGTAGACCAAGCAATGTTAAAAGCCATGAATGAAATTGCACATTCATTAGGCAAACAAACCGTCGCAGAATTTGTAGAGCACGAGCAGCATCTGAAATTATTACAAAATTTTGGTGTTGATTATGCTCAGGGTTATTATATCGATAAACCTAAATTAATTTATGATGTTTTCCCAATACTAAACAATAATATTGTGCCATTTAAAAAACATAACTAAGCCTGAAGTTTGTATAAAAATAACAAATAGGGAGGTTTTAACTTTAGATTCCGGCTTACATATTACCGAAATGACGGTTATTTGAAAATTCGAGTTTTAAAAACAGCAGTTATTCTGATGTAAACCTGTGGCTATCCAGTATTACTAGCCCACAACATTATAAATTCGACGTTTAAATTTTACACCATAGTCATTAGCAATACGTTCACATGCCTGAATATCAACACCGTGTAAACCATCGATAGCAGATAAAGTAACATCAGAAAAATTATCTTTCGCGCAAGTAATAAAATCTAACAGTTCATAGTACGAGCCCAATTCTTTTGGCCGACAATGATAATCATAAACAATTTCATCCTGTGCATTTAACGAAATTGAAATAGCATCTATTTTATCACGCAATTTTGTAGTGATATCTTCTCTAAACTCGCGATTACCTAAACCGTTGGTATTTAACCGGACAAAACAATTGTTCGATTTTAAATAATCTGCAACTTGTATTAAAGTATCCAATCGTAAGGTAGGCTCACCCAAACCACAAAACACGATTTGTTGATATTGACTGGGATCGCCAACTGCGGCAATAATTTCATCAACGCTGGGTTCATGGTGCAATATTAATGAATGTCCATCAATAAACCACTGGCGATTAAATTTTGGACAAAACTGACATTTTAAACTACAACGATTAGTAATATTTAAATATAGGTTACCATGTGCTTCATAAGCAATGTTTTCAGGTGCGGCTCTCATTTGACAACTCAATATAATACGTCGATCGTTTCATCTAATTCGGCAGAAACGCCTTTCGCATGATGTAACCACTCACACACATAACATTGGCAGCTATCTTCACTATGATGCCACTCATCAACTTTATCGGTAACAAAATCGATAGCAAAATCCAATGCAACTTTTTGGGTGACTAGCGGTTTCGAATTGCTTGATAAGATACCATTGTTTTTATATAACCAAAAACAATCACGTTGATTTTCGCACATACTACACAAAGCATCATTAATATCAAACCGACCGCAATGCGGGCAATGTTCCAAATTGATATTGTGTAATATCACTTGTCGAGGAATTGAAAAAAATTCTTTTAAACGGTAGTTTAAATTTTGCTGCGTCCTGCTGTCCATAACTAGAAGTCTACAACACATAAAATGATTAGATACTGAGATCAAGATATTGTCTGATCTAGATCAATAAGATGTTTATACTATTGCATAAACATTTTAATCGCTAAAAACAGTAAAAATAATGAAAATATTTTACGTAATGTGCTAACGGGTAATTTATGAGCAAGTTTTGCACCAAATGGGGCGGTTAACATACTAGCCGATACGATTCCAAAAAATGCCGGCCAATATATATATCCTGTCGCATACTCCGGTAAATTGGGATTGTCTAACCCTATCACCATAAAACCGATACTACCTGCAATAGCAATCGGGATACCGCAAGCACTTGACGTTGCTATCGCATAACGCATCGAAACTCGGCACCATAATAAAAAAGGCACCGTTAACGTACCACCACCAATGCCAACGACTGATGAAACACCACCAACAACCGTACCCACTCCAAACAATGCTTTAACCGATGGTAAACGTTGGTGTGCAGCAGGACTAAGTTGCAAAGCCATTTGTATCGCGACGGATAATTCGAATACAGCAAAAATTGTTTTCAAAATAGCGGTTGCAAAATAATCGGCTACTATCGCACCTAAAATTGCACCAACAATAATCCCGGGCACTAATTGTTTTACGACAGTCCATTGAATCGCACCATGACGATGATGCGCTCTAGTTGATGACAAAGAGGTAAAAATTATTGTTGCTAACGATGTGCCGATAGCAAGATGCACAATGATAGTGTTATCGAAACCATTTTGCGCAAAAATTAGGGTTAGCACCGGCACAATAACCAAACCACCACCAACACCCAACATGCCCGCTATCACACCGGCAATCGCACCAACAATAATATATACTGCAACAATTTCCATAAAATTTAGTTTGAATTATAGCTAGTTATAAGCATTTGTTGCCATTTGACTACATTATAATAGTATATAATGTTATAAGATAAAAAATAAGAGATTAGAATGATTACATACCGTGTCGGGGGCAGTATTAGAGACAAACTTCTTAATTTACCAATCAAAGATCAAGATTGGGTCGTTGTTGGTGCCTCAGTTGCTGACATGTTACAACAGGGTTACACTCAAATTGGAAAAAATTTTCCAGTTTTTTTACACCCCGAATCAAAAGAAGAATATGCCTTAGCACGAACCGAAAAAAAAACCGGCCACGGTTATACCGGTTTTGAGTTTATTTCTGATGCCTCGGTGACACTCGAAGAAGATCTATTACGCCGTGATTTAACCATTAATGCCATTGCAGAATCGGCTGACGGTGAATTAATCGATCCTTACAATGGCATAACCGATATTCATAACCGAATATTACGCCATGTTTCCCCCGCCTTTGCTGAAGATCCGGTACGCATATTACGCATAGCACGCTTTGCCGCACGTTTTACTTCCTATGGCTTTAAAATAGCCCCTGAAACAATGCAGTTAATGACCAACATGGTTAACTCCGGCGAGGTTGATCATTTGGTTGAAGAGCGCGTCTGGCAGGAATTACATTCATCCTTAAAAGAAGCACAACCCCAGGTATTTTTTGCCGTACTACGCGAATGCGGCGCACTAGCGCGATTATTTCCGGAGATAGATAATTTATACGGCGTACCACAAAGTGAACACTACCACCCCGAGATTGATACCGGTATTCACACCATGATGGTATTACAACAAGCTTGTTGCTTGTCACAAGATACTAAAGTTCGCTTTGCGGCATTAGTTCACGATTTAGGTAAAGCAACTACGCCTAAAGAGCAATGGCCAAAACACCTTGACCACGAAAATCGCGGTCTACCGTTAGTCAAAGCATTATGCGCGCGCTTAAAGGTTCCTAATAATTTTCGAGATTTAGCATTAAAAGTTACCCAATATCACCTGCACTATCATCGTATTGCAGAACTTGATGCAGACACTATTTTAAAAGCATTAACGGCCTTAAATTCGTTTCGACAAGCCGATAATTTTGAATTATTTATTTTGGCATGTGAAGCCGACTCGCGTGGCCGCAGCGGTTATGAGGATATAATTCCGCCACAAAGCATGCAGTTACGTTTGGTTTTTAAAGCAGCAAGTGAAATAGACACTAAAGCAATCACATCTTTGGATATTACAGGCCAAGAAATCGGCGCATTAATTTATGAACAAAGACTGTCCGCAATAAAAACCTGTATTAAGAATTTTTAGTCTATAGTTAATAAAAAAGCTTATTCCATTGCTAATTTGTTATAATTTTAGCTGCTTTAAACAAATTATTATGAACTTAATTGCAATTAACAATCTTATTAATGTTAAGTTTTATTGTCCAACAATTTGATGTACTCTTAAATTTTTAACAATA
>CAZEPW010000001.1:1978-63412 GCA_964514215.1 uncultured Thioalkalispiraceae bacterium | reverse complement strand
TTTAACAATACTTTAACATTTTACATTTACACTACTTTATATGGATAAAATGAAAATATTAATCGTTGGTGCTGGAATAGCGGGGTTAAGCTTTGCGCGCGCCTGCGAACAACAAGGCTTAAAAGTTAGCATCATTGATAAATCCGATGACGGCCCTCAAACAGGTGCTGGAATTTGCTTACCTGCTAATGCCATGCTTGCTTTTAAATACTTAGGCATCGAGCAAGAAATATTAGCCGCCGCACACCAAGTCAATTCGATTGAATATGTGCGCCACAATGGTAAATCGCTAAGCTCTTCATCGTTAAAGAAAAAACCTTTTAACAAAGCGCCGTTTGTTGCCCTACCGCGCCATGAATTAATCAATATTCTACGAAATGGTCTACAGTCAAAAATATCATTTAATAGTTCAATCGATAAGTTTGAGCAAGTTGATGATAGGATAAAAGTATTATTGCATGATAGTAGTCGTAGCACATATTATGATTTAGTGGTTGGTGCCGATGGCCTGACCTCGACACTTCGCAATAATATTTTTGAATCAACCGGTGATGAAGATTTAGGTATCACGACCTGGCGATTTAATATTGATGTGGACACTGCAAAGATAGAACCAATCTACTATCTTGGTAATGATACTCTTTTGATGTTTTACCCAATCAGTCCATCACAAGTATACGTTTATGCCCACATTAATGATCCAGAAGAAAAATACACCGATTTAATGCCCCATGATGTTTTACCTGAAATATTTTCAAGCTATTGTGAAAAAGCAAAATCACTTTTATCAAGAATTACCGATGATACAGTGATTTATTCTAGTCGACTTAGCACTATTTCAGAATTGCATTTTAGTCAAGGTCGCACGGTCTTTATTGGTGATGCCTTACATGGCTGCCCACCCTCATTACAACAAGGAGTTGCAATGGCGGTCGAGGATGCGCTAATTCTTACCAATTCATTAATTAAATATTCTGTTCCTAATGCAATTGATGCATTCACTTTATTACGTGAAGATCGAGTTAAGTGGGTTGTTAGTGAATCAAATAGTATCATTCAGCGAGCCGTTAGTGGTAACTCAATTCTTGGTTGCATTATACGAAATTCTTTTATTCGCTTAAAAGGCCCGGCTAATGTGGTTGCTTGGAAAGAATTATTAAAAAATGATCCATTTGCCGAACTTGATTTGAGTTTACCCAAAAGTGGTGATAATTTAAAAGAAAGTGCGTAATAACATGCTATCCAAATACCGTATGATTTTATTAAAAAAACTATCACTTAAAATCAAACCCAATATTACACCACTGGTATTGGCCAGCATATCAGCATATTCAAATTGCCGGGTGACGGTATAACCTTGAAGAAACTCTAACGAAACCCCAAGAAAAATAAATAATAAAGCATAAGCTAATCGTATTACTTTAGCTTTATAACATTGAGAAAACAAAAACATTAAAACAAAATAACTTATGGTATGCTCAATTTTGTCGATATACAAAATTGATAATTCAGCAATCTTGGGTATCGATATTAAACTTAACGTTACAATAATCAGCAACCAAAACCAGCCAAGTGTTAACCATAATTTTCTAAGTTTTAAAACATAAGATGAATTTTCCTGCATAACTCAAACTCATTTTTTAAGTGAAAAATATTAATAACACGGCACCTAAGAATAATCGATAGATAACATAAGGTAACATCCCAAAACGCTCTAATAATTTTAAAAAGAAATGAATGCAAAATAACGCGCTTAAGCCTGACACAACTACTCCAATTAAAATTGCACTCCAATCAACCACCGCGGTGCTTTCTAATAGTGTTTTTGTTTTGTATCCTCCGGCAGCTAAAATCAACGGGATAGCCAATAAAAATGAAAATCTAGCCGCGGCTGTTCGTGTTAAGCCAACAAATAATCCAGCAGTCATGGTAATACCAGAACGAGAAGTTCCCGGTATTAACGCTAGCACTTGAAACAAACTAATGATTAAAACATCTTTCCAAGTTATGTTTTTTTCATCGTGTGTTTGATGGCCTGGGCGACTGGCATACCAATCTGAAACAAATAATAATACACCAAACCCAATAGTGGCATAAGCGATAACCAATCCAGAACGCAATTGTGTGTCAATAAAATCATGCAATAATAATCCCGCTAAAACCGCCGGAATTGTTCCGATAATAACGGCCCAAGCCAATTTGCTTTCACCAACATGACAACGGTTTTTTAATGACAAAAACCAATCGGACGCCATGGTTAAAATATCTTTCCTAAAATACACCACCACGGCTATCAAACTTCCAATATGCACCGCCACATCAAACGCCAAACCTTGATCATTCCAGCCCAAAATAACCGGAACCAAGATTAAATGAGCAGAACTGGATATCGGCAAAAATTCAGTTAACCCCTGAACCAAACCTAAAATAATAATTTGCACTAAATCGATCATCGATAACCTTGCCTTTTTAAATAACTAAAATAAATTCATAATTGATAACGTAAATCGCGCATTGAAAAGCAAGGTAACTCTAACACTGAGTTATCAGCCCGAACATCAACAAGGCCTTTATCAAAACCTATCACTTTGACTACTTCGCCCATCTCATACGGCATTGTTAATTTTTTAACTTGCTGACTCAAAACTAATTGCTGTTTAACATCATCAGTATTTTCTTGCAGCAACTCCGTTAAACCACTAGCCATTAAAAAATTAGACTGTGTGGTATAAGCATTTAATTGTAGACTAGCGGCAGTCGTTGCGCTGCTATTATCTGCCGTTAATACTGCTTGGGTTAAGTTAGAGAAATCGATATGTGCTGTAATATCTTGCAACCCCGGATATAAAAAAGGATCATCATGCCTGCCATGTTGATAAAAACAACTCATCGTGCCGTTATCACGTTGTTCATGGTAATATTCGTTCTCAGGATAACCATAATCAATTAATAAAATATACCCAGTTTCGAGCATATCATTAATACTCGACAACCAATCTTCCGCGGCAAAATTTATTTCACTGGTATAACCATCGTGAAAAACCTGTCCCAAGTTATTTTCTATTTTCTCTATTCGAGAATTTAATCGTACATTTGAAGCCACATTATCTTGCCAAACAAATTGACCGTTTTGATATGCAACCCCCATTTCAACGACCGTTTGATTTTTTTTATGAAAGCGAGTTATCGGCATCGCATCAAGTAATTCATTAGCCAATACTACGCCGATAAATGATATTGGTAAGCTATCGAGCCATGTTACTTTGTCAGCCAATTCCACGGGGAGTGCATTAAGGGTTTGTTGCTGCCGTTCACGAAGTTCAGCACTTCGTTCCAAGATATAATAATATTCGAAATGTTGTCCGGTATTGTGCAACTCCATTATTATATCAGCGGCCATCTTACCACTGCCCGCACCAACTTCGAGTATTGAGCTTGATACCAAATTATTGAGTATCGGAGTAATCGCTCGAGCAATACAACGTGAAAATAATGGTGATATTTCCGGTGCGGTAATAAAATCGCCTTGCTCACCAAATTTAATACAACCTGCGCTGTAATAACCAAGCCCCGGAGCATATAACACATGTTCCATGTATTTTGAAAAAGCAATAACACCACCTGAGTGATGAATTTTATCTGCGATATACGCTGCAACTTTTTGGCTGTGTTGCCGTGCAATACTGTCTGGTTGTGGTAGTTTCATATCTGTCTATTACATCAAATTTACGGCTTTTATTTACTAGCTAATTCTTACCGATATGGTATCGTAATACCAATCTTGTTACAGCTCGAAATGATATAAATAATCAATGTCTGACAAAAATACCCCCCAAGCAAAAGTCGTATTAATTACCGGTGCGGCTCGTCGAATTGGTGCTGAAACCGCCCGAGTATTACATGCCAACGGCATGAATATTGTCATTCATTATCGCAAGACTCGTGCTGCTGCACTGGCACTTCAAATAGAATTAAATGAAATTCGCAATGAATCGGTTATTATTGTGCAAGCCGATTTAAGTAAAACCAAAGGCATCACACCACTCATCCAACAATGCGTAGAAACTTTTGGCCGACTTGATGTGCTTATTAACAATGCATCAAGTTTCTATCCCACCCCAATTGGAACCGTTACTGACGAACACTGGGATGATTTAATGTCGAGCAATTTAAAGGCACCCTTTTTTTTAGCTCAAGCTGCAAGCCCAATATTACGCAAACATAAAGGCTGCATTGTTAATATCGTCGATATCCATGCCGATCGACCGCTGAAAGAACACCCGGTTTATTGCATGGCAAAATCTGGCTTAGTGATGATGACTAAATCATTGGCCAGAGAACTTGGCCCCGAGGTTCGAGTAAATGCTGTCGCTCCAGGTGCTATTATGTGGCCTGAAAATGATCTTGATGAATTAACAAAACAACGAATATTATCACGCACAACATTAAAACGTGAAGGCAGCCCTAACGACATCGCAACCACCATTTTATTTTTAATTTCACAATCACCCTATACGACAGGGCAAATTATCAGTGTTGATGGTGGGCGCTCGCTAACTTAGCTTTGAATGACAAAAAAAGTAAAACCTAACAAGTAATTTCTATAGGCCATAATTGTTGGCTTTCTTTATCGTACTCTTGCCATAACTGCCCAATGGATTTTTTTTCAATCGGATGAAGTACATCAGCGGCTAATTCAGAAAGTGGTAACAACACAAAAGCATTTTTCGTTATTTCAGCTCGCGGTAATTCTAAATGCGGCTGATTTAAAATTAAATCATCATACAATAATAAATCTAAATCCAAAGTTCTCGATGAGAACTTTGGTCCGCTTCGATCACGGTTAAAATTATCTTCTATCTTTCTTAAATTACTAACAACAGTTTCAACAGTTTCATCCACTATTGCTTTTACTACAAGATTATAAAAATTATCTCCATCAAACCCAACAGCATCACTTTCGTATACTATTGATGTTGTAATAGCACCATACATTTCACGCAAAGCATTGATACCCGCACAAACGTGATATTCTGCATTTATATTACTACCAACACTAATGTAGATAACTGACATAATTGTCCAAAGTTATAGTTTAGTCCCGCGTTCAATCATAACACCAACATTCTTAGAACCGCGAATAGCTCCGGGCTTGCTAACGCGCAATTTAACCCACGGCACAGAAAATTCATTTAATATGATTTCACAAATTTTTTCAGATAATGTTTCAATTAATTGAAACTCAGTTGTTGCAACGTAATCTATTAGTCGTTTGGCGACTGCTTTATAATTTAATGTATCTTCAATGGCATCCGAGCTTGCTGCTTTTGCAATATCAGTGCCCATTTCAATATCGAGGCTAATTGTTTGTTTGGTGGTTCTTTCCCAATCGTATATGCCAATAATTGTTTCAATTTTTAACTCAGTTAAATATATAATATCCATAACTTACAATTTCCGGTGTTAATCTCTTTCTATTTTTACGGCGACACTATATCCTGTGTTCTAACTGGTTTCCAGTGTAAGATACGCTTTGTGAGTGCAACAATAGTTCAAATAAAGTTTCGAAATAAACCGAATAAATACGTAATATCATTATCATGAATCTAGCTACAATCGACATCGTTTATATTTTTTGTGCTTATTTAATTGGCTCGATTTCTTCTGCTATTATCACCTGTAAATTAATGTCCTTACCCGATCCCCGCTCAGGAGGCTCTAAGAATCCTGGTGCAACCAATGTATTACGCCTTGCAGGTAAAAAAGCAGCTGCGATAACGCTTATCGGAGATAGCTTAAAAGGATATATTCCCGTTCAAATTGCGGTGTTTCTGTCGCTGCATAATAATGTTATTGCATTCATTGCGGTAGCCACTTTTCTTGGGCATTTATACCCTATTTTCTTTGGCTTTAAAGGCGGCAAAGGTGTTGCCACCATGCTTGGCGTTTGCTTTGGATTTTCACCTTGGGTTGGATTAGCAACCGCCTTAACCTGGTTGCTGGTTGCCAAATTACTTCGAATATCATCACTATCAGCACTAATTTCAATGTCACTCGCTCCGGTGTATGTCTGGCTATTGCTCGATAATAATACTGCAATTCTGGTTGCTTGCTCAGTGATGACGCTTATATTATTTTGGCGTCATCGTAGTAATATACGCAATTTAATCAGCGGTGCAGAAGGTCGTATTGGTTAGGCTGGCGAAGCAAGCCCCCGGCAATCCAGAAAGCCCGGAACTAAGTCACATAACTATTGACTAATATATCAAGAAACGCTATTTTTGTTATATAGTATTTAATTAATTATCTTTTTAGTCAATAAATGTCTATATTTAGCACTTTTTTTAATATTCTTGATAAATACGTCAATTATGAAACAATCAGCCGTCCAAAAAGAAGCCTTCATAGCCGTTATTAACCAAATAATCGCGGCCGGCAAACAACAACAACCTCGAATAACGGCAAAAGAATTAGCAACTCGTTCCGGTATTACACCCGAAACATTATCACGCATGAAAAATCGTGGCAGCGGTGACTACAGCGTCATCGATGCCATGGCGCGGATTGTAGGCTTACGGCTTAGCCTAGAACCAAATGACGATACTCAGGCTGCAATACGCAAAGGAGAGTTTTTCTAATGGCTGATAAGCATGCCGTTATCTGGACCAATGTCACGGGTTCGCCAATGAAAATGGGCGATCTCATTGTAACCCCGGAACAAACTCGCTTTAGCTACCATGAAGAATTTTTAGCACAAAATAATCCGAATGGATTATCACTACTATCCAGCCCACAATTATTCGCCCGTGACCCCGTGGTGTTTTACGCCAAAGATTTACTACCAATGCACCCACGCTTAATTTCGTTAATTCCTGGCAACGGCCGTAATAATATTCAGCGGCGCATATACACCCGTGTATTGGATAATAACGAATATGATATTGCTGCCGGATTTGATACCGATTGGGAACTGTTATTATTAGCAGGACACAATGGCATTGGTCATATCGATATATTTCGCGATGACCGAATTGCAGAAAAGTGGTATGACTCCAAAACCGAACACGTCGAAATCATTGGCAAACGCTCTAATTTTTGGCAAAGCGTAAAACAGGATATTCAAGATATATCAACCAAAGATCCCGAAATATATGAATTAGAAAGTGAAGATATTGTTGAGCTATTAGGGCCAACGCCATCGGTTGGCGGCATGATTCCAAAACTATTAGTCGCCATTCCCGATAAGCCCGATTGGAATGGCAGCTTTGCAGTGCCGGGAACCAGACAAGTAGGGCAGCAAAAATACGTTGATGTATTACTAAAAATCGAACCTCGAGAATACCGGGGGGTATCTGCACTTGAAGCCTGTTGCCTCGAATGGCACAAAAAACTGGATTTCACCGTGCCGCGTTTTTGGAGAACAACACTCGATGGCATGAACTTGCTTGCCGTTGAACGATTTGATCGAACTGCTGAAGGCCTTCCTATACCGATGGAAAGTTTTTTTTCAGTTTTTGCTTCAGGCGACAAAAATTTTCAAGAAACAGCCGATACCGATATGCAAGAAATAGGTGAGCGCATCACAAAACTCGCCAGTGTCGTTAATATGGATACCAACACCATACGCCAACAAATCTACAAACGTTTCATTTTGGCTTTTTTTACCGGCAATGGGGATATGCATCTTGAAAACTTGTCTTTTTTAGGTGGCCCCAATAATGTCGAGCTCGCACCGGTTTATGATCCAGCACCAATGCGTGCCTGGGTGCAACATAATACCCGCTCAGCAATCCCCATCAATTTTGACAATGAAATTGGTGGCATTGTGGATAACCTAATTGCCGTAGGCACTTCATTTGGTTTTAACCTAAATGAAGCAAAAGAACAGTTTTACTACTATGAACAAGCAACTCGGGACTATACCGACTCAATTATGACGCTCGACGATGTGCCACAACAAAGACGGCAAAACCTTTATGACATTTTAAAACAGGAAAGGAAATTATTAAAATTACCCTTCTAAAAATTAACTAATTATGCAATACAAATTTTTAAATTCCTAAACATAGCGTATAATATTGACATTCATATACAATACTAACAACGTAAATGTAAGTACACATTTTACTCACAAAACAAGGGATAACTATGTCAGAATCATTATTCGACAAAATTGGCGGTGCTGCTGCTGTCGAAGCAGCCGTTGATATTTTTTACCGAAGAGTTCTTGAAGATAAATCAATCGAGCAATTTTTTGATAACACCGATATGGACGCACAACGTTCAAAACAAATGTCTTTTTTAACCATGGCATTCGGTGGTCCAAATAGTTATTCCGGAAAAGACATGCGCGAAGCTCATGCACCATTAGTTGAAAAAGGTTTAAATGAGTCTCACTTCAATGCTGTTGCAGGACATTTACAAGCCACCCTTGAGGAACTTGACGTTCCAAAAAACTTAATCAAAGAAGTCATGGCCATCGCTAGCAGTACCCATGACGACGTTCTTGGCCTTTAAAATACCTGCCAGTAATTGCGAAAAATATCATATAAAAATAACAACTATGGCTGTCTTGAAGGTGAGACAGTCTTAGATACTTTGTTACGTCACGAAATAAACGCCTCATACTCTTGTAAAATCGGGATATGCCAAAGTTGTTTATTAAAAACCGCATCAGATAATATTCCAGAAAAATCTCAAGCAGGTTTAAGTAAAACATTAATTCAACAAAATTATTTTTTACCCTGTGTCTGCCACCCAGAGCAAGACTTTAAAATCATTGAAAGTAAAAAACACGAGATTTTTCATGATTCAATTGTTTTAGAAAAACATTGGTTATCAAAAAAAGTGTGTCAGTTTATTATTGAAAAACCTGCTGAGCTACAGTTTCATCCCGGGCAGTTTATTAATATCAGAAATAAAAATTTATTAACCCGTAGCTATTCAATCGCCAGCACACCAAAATCGAATAAAATTGAATTACACATTAAACACTTTCAAAATGGACAAATGAGTGATTGGTTGTGTAATGAATTAGAGCCCGGTGACACCATTGAACTACAAGGTGCCAGTGGCGAAAGTTATTATGATGTTAAAACCCCGCAACAAAATATTCTATTAATCGGCACCGGAACAGGTTTAGCACCATTACTTGGTATTATTCGCGATGCAATCGAAAAAAATCATAGCGGTGAAATTCATGTTTATCACGGCAGCCGTTATTGCGATGGACTATATTTGATTAAAGACATGATTGAATTAAAAAATAAATATAGCAACATACACTATTATCCATGCATATCATCATCAAACCCATTATTAAACAACGAGAAAAAAATTCCAGACTGCATAAACGAACGAGCTGATGAATTTGCTTTAGAAAGCCACACCTCGTTAAAGAATTGGAAAGTGTATTTGTGCGGCCACCCCGATATGGTCAAAAAAATAAAAACAAAAGCCTATTTAGCCGGTGCGGCATTAAGTGATATTCATATCGACCCGTTTGAACTAAAAGATCTTAGGGTAAAGCCACGCTGATAATTAAGCTTCTCTCAAGACTATCGGCTGGTTTTATAGGTTGGGGTGAAATGGGTTTTGAACCCCAACAGCTTAAATTTTTATTTAGCCAAAAATAAATTTTTAATCATCTCACCTAACATTGTAAACTCTTCCGCTCGCGCGGTTCCCTTGCGCCACAACAAAGCAATTTCACGATAACTATTTTCTTTTAAGGGATACATTTTCACTTTTGTACCTTTTAACAATCCCGAATGTTCGGCCATTTCAGGTAGATAAGTAATGCCCAAATCACTATCCACCATTTGAATTAAAGTCGATAAACTACTGGCACTAAATCGATTAATTTTTTCTTGTTGAAAAAGATGGCAAGCAGATAACGCATGATCCCGTAAACAATGCCCTTCCTCTAATAAAATAACACTGTCGCTATTTAATCTATTTAACTGGTAGTGCAGAGGATCAACTAATTCACTATTTTTACGACACGCCAATTTAAAACGATCTTCAAATAATACCTGATGCTCAGTATTTTTTAAATTATAAGGCAGAGCCAATAAAATTACGTCTAACTCACCCTGCATCAATTTCTCATACAACACGGCTGTTAAACCCTCGCGTAAATACAGTTGTAAATTGGGCAATTGAACGCGTAATTTAGGCAACACTTTTGGTAATAAAAACGGTGCAATTGTTGGAATAATTCCCAACGTTAAATTTCCGGACAAAACTTCTTTATGTTCGCTGGCAAGCTCAATTAGATATTCAATATCACGCAAACATAAGCGTGCCTGTGATACGATTTCTTTGCCAAGAGCCGTGAAAGTAACACATTTATTCGTTCGATCAACCAAATGGCAGTCTAAAATCGTCTCGAGTTCTTTTATCGCGAGACTGAATGCCGATTGCGAAACAAAACAGGATTTTGCAGCTCGACCAAAGTGCCCGTCTTTTTCTAATGCGACTAAATAACGTAATTGTTTAACTGTTGGTAATAATTTCATAAACACTGCAAATACTCATCATTGATTAAATATATCATAAAGATTGATTTAATCAATTTTATTTATCAATAAAGCTTCGCTATTATTACCCCATCATTAATATTCTAGGAGTGACATCATGTTTAAAGATCAAACCGGTAAAACCATACCAAATGTAAAATTTCACCTTCAAGTCAACAATGAATGGCAAGAGTTGTCCACTAATGAAATATTCAACAACAAAACAGTTGTGGTATTTTCGCTACCCGGAGCCTTTACACCGACCTGCTCCGGCAGTCATGTACCACAATACAATAAATTAGCACCCAGTTTTTATGACAATGGTGTGGATGAAATTGTGTGTGTGTCGGTTAACGATACCTTTGTGATGAATGCTTGGAAGCAATCTCAAGATGCCAATAACATTAGCTTTATTCCCGATGGTAATGCTGAATTTACACAAGCAATGTCGATGTTAGTTGATAAAGATGATTTAGGATTTGGAAAACGATCTTGGCGTTATTCTATGCTGGTCAAAAATGGCATAATTGAAAAAATGTTTATTGAAGATGATGTTGCCGGCGACCCGTTTGAAGTATCGGATGCAGACACCATGCTCAATTACATTAACCCGCAGGCTATACGCCCAAAAAATATCAGCTTATTCACTAGAGCAGGTTGTTCCTATTGTGCTAAAGCAAAAGCTTTGCTAGATTCTCATCATTTACAATATGAGACAATTGAGCTTAATAAGGACATTTCAGAAACAACATTACAAGCCATAACAAAATCAGACATCGTGCCTCAAGTATTTATCGATGGCGAACATATTGGCGACTCAAAAAATTTAGAAATTTATCTAAACAGCAAAACAGCAGCTTAAATAAACCTTAGCCCTCCTTACGCATAAAGGAGGGTAATTTATTTCCTAACATTTGAATGTATAAATACAACTCAGGATTTTTAGCTTTTGCTACATTGGATTTAGCATCATCAGGTTTTTTTCTCGGTTTGATCACCCGTGGTTTTATTACTAAACGCCATAACACTTTACTTTCTAAGACGCAGCTTTTAATTCCAAAAGCACGTAGCTCATTCGCTCGATTAAAACCATTATAAAAAACACTTGGAATTTTTACGCCATTAGAGGAATAAAATCGATTGTCATTTTCTTCTTTAAATGAACCACCATTAAAAAAACAATAATTTTTTAATTGCTCACGAACAAATAATAAAGCTTTTACTTGCCGATTAAAATCAATCGCGGATAAAACCACCTTGCGAACATAATTCTTTTTTCGGTAACTTTTTATTTTATGAGTTGATATAGAATATTTTAATAAATGATGAATACTTCGATATTTTCGATAATTAATATTACTCGAATCTACCTGACTATTATATTTTAATTCATTTAATATTTTTTGAACTTCAATACCTTCTTTTTTATTTTTATTTTGATCGTATAAATGCTGCCAAGAAATAAATGCAATTTTTGACTCAACTAAAACACCATTATCTACCGTGGTAAAATCAAAGACAATTTGATATCGGGGAAGTTTTATATTTCTATTACGGTATCCTGAATAATAATTATTTCTATAATTTTTATCATAACGCGCATAAGCGATTTCACTATTTTTATCTGGCTGCGTTTCAAAAACTACTTCGGTAGCAGTTTCAGAAAAAAGCTGATAACCATAATTAGAAACAATAGCGGCTAAATCTTTTACGATTTCTTTTTTAGTGCGGTGTTCAATAATAATAGATTGATAATCATTTGATTTACGCGAAGGAGTGCTGCATGAAACCAAAAATAATAAACCTGCAATTAACATGAAGCTAATGCGATTGCTTCTTTTAAATAAATTAATAACTTCGAACACGATAAAAATTCCTTATTCTGTCTGGTACTGAATACAAAATACCGAACGCAACAACATCCTTAAATATTATGTAAAATTGTGCTATGAAATATAATGAAATGATAAACAAATTCCCGATAAAGGCCAAGGTTAAACATCACAATTTTTTTGCCATTTTAGCCTTGTTTTTTGGATGAAATTTTGTTTTAAAAAATCAGCTTTAATAGAATCAAATGCTTACCACAATTATTAATATTACTTAAAAATTACGGCTAACTATTTAGCTTATAAACGACCACTAGATTTGATATCCATATAATAATTAACCATCGTTACTGGCAATTTTTCAGGATTGACATCGAGATGTAACACTCCTTCATGATCTAAGCGTTGGTGTGTTTGACGACGGTGCTTAGCGTATTGTTGTGCAGCAGCATGATCCAGCGCACTATCAAAATCACTTACCGAAGTATGCAGCATATTATCAATTACCTTTTCTTTTAAACTAGCCAATAATACCAAGTGGCGTTTTTGCATTATTTTAATTGCCGGCATCAAATCTTCAGTATCTTCATCACGAAGATTGGTAATCAAAATAATCAAAGCACGTCGCCGTTGATGCACCATAAGTTTACTCGCTGCATTGGTATAATCGGGTGAATAACTTCCCGGTTGCAAATCATACACTGTATTTAAAATTTGGTTAATATTTGATATTGATTTACGTGGTGATAACCAACGTTCTTCACCACTAAAAGTCATTAAACCAACGGCATCACCTTGTCTTAATGCAACATGCGATAATAATAAAATTGCATTTAAGGTATGATCAAAATGACTCAACGCACCATCTTGTGACAACATTCTGCGACCACAGTCCACTAAAAATACAATTTGTTGATCTCGCTCTTCCTGATAATCACGTGAAATTAATTTTGATAAACGAGCAGTAGCTTTCCAATCAACTTGCCTCAATGAATCACCTTCGCGGTATTCACGCAGCTGATGAAAATCCTGACCTTCACCGCGACGACGTTTTTTCACAATTCCAATTTGAGATAAACGTTGATCCATTGCTAATAATGTATATTTCATTACCGCAGCAAAATTAGGATACACTCTAACACTAGACTGATGCCCGATAAACTGATTTCGTTTCCAAAACCCCATTAAAGAATGGATGCGTATTTGTGTTAAATTAAAATTAAAATCACCACGTTTTAAAGGTCGAATTCGATATTGTATTTCACCCCAACCTTTTGCTGGCAGAGTTATTGTTATTGGCAGGTTTTCAAATTCAGCATTATCTGGGTAGTGATCATAAATGTCTATTTGCCGTTGTTGGTTTGCCGGATTATGAAACCGTAATGTTACCGAAATCCAATTACCCAGTGAGAGACTATTCATAACCTCACGTTCAACCGTTATTTTTTTGCGTTGCTTCAAACTAATAAAATCAATAAATAACACAACACTTAATGCAACGATAAGGGTTTTCCACCAGAGCATTAGCTCAGAAAAATAACTTGCCAATAATGACAGTAGTAAACAGAACGTCGCTAAAAAAATAATTCGTTTCGTTGGTAACATAATCGTGTATTATTTTATTTACAATCGAGGTGCATCGACGGATTCGAGCAATGCATTTAATATATCATCGGCACTTTGTCCTTCAATTTCCATTTCTGGCGATAATATAATTCGATGACGTAACGCGGCTATTGTGATATTTTTAATATCATCGGGTGTCACAAAATCATTACCGTTTAATAATGCCGCTGCACGAGCAGCGCGCACTAATGAAATACCACCTCGAGGACCCGCACCAACCATAATACCCGGCCAATTACGGGTTTGTCGTACAATACTAACCGCATAATCTGAGACTCGTTGATCAATCTGCATTTGTGCAACTATTTGCTGTATCTTTAGAATTACCTGACCATTAATGATGGCCGTAACGGCTTCAACATCGATTGAATCACCAATTTTTCCAGCCGTAATATTACGTACCAGTATTTTTTCATCACTTTCATTTGGATAATCAATTAAAACTTTTAATAAAAACCGATCCAATTGAGCTTCTGGAAGCGGGTAAGTGCCTTCTTGTTCTAATGGGTTTTGTGTTGCCAAGGTCATAAACGGTAAGTCAAATGCCAACGGTTTACCTTCAATGGTAACTTGTTGTTCTTGCATCACTTCTAATAATGCCGCTTGGGTTTTTGCCGGAGCTCGATTTATTTCATCGGCTAATAACAAATTAGTAAACACCGGTCCACGTCGAATACGGAAACTTTCTGATTTCATATCGTACATAGCATGACCTGTAATATCACTCGGCATTAAATCTGGGGTAAACTGTATGCGTGAAAAACTACCATTAAAAGTTTGAGCTAAAGCACGGACTAATAAAGTTTTACCTAAACCGGGCACTCCTTCGATTAGAACATGGCCACCAGCAAATAATGCTATTAATATTTGTTCGATAACTTGATTTTGGCCTACTACCGCCTTGGTTATTTCCGCACGTATGTTTTGAGCAATCTCTGATGCCTCAGCCAAACTAAGTGCAGCAGTATTTTCCGTCGAATCATTCATATTGATTTCCTTAAACGTTCTAGTGTTTGAATAATTAATAAAAATTCATTTTCTTTAGTCGTGCTTTGAACGGTGAAAGCTTGCTCCACATGTTCGATATCAATTTTTGACTGTTTGGCTAATCGCTGATAGCGTTCAGCATCGGTTAATTTATTCCAATTGGGGTGTCGTTTGCTTATTTTTTCTTGCAACGCATTTCGCGTTTCCTGTATCAGCTCGTCACTAAATTTATTTTTCCATAAAAATTGTCCACTCGCCCGAATGTGTTCGATTAAATTACGTCGATTATGTGACAATTTTGGATAGAGTGCTCCAAAACGTGGTAACGCAGACCAAATCCAAATAAAAATAATAAAAAATAATGTTAAAAATGCTGCCCATAGATTTTTTGACAACCACTCGTACAATGGCGGCATGTCACCTTTGTAAACGATCCAGACTTTGCCGCTATTATTGCTAAAATGAACCAAATACCAAAAAAAAGCGGCATGATCAAACTTGGTTATTTTGGTATTCGTCAAAAACCGATAATCACTCAAGATGGTTATCAAGCCCTTATCTTTAACATACTCCAATAAATGCGCTCCGCTTTTACCATTAACAACCCAATTGGCTTTTTTTTCATTGTTTGTGGTTAACCAAATAGTGGGATTAAATGCAACTTGGCTAGTCTCTCGCTCACTAACAATGGTTACCGCAATAGCTTCGAAATCATTTGTATTACAATTTTTATTATCGCTGTCTTTGGCTTTATTGTCTTTGCTACTGTTTTTTATTTGTTTTTGTTGTTTTTTTGTTTCTGATTTTGATTCTTGTTTCTTTTTCAACTCTGGTATTTTATTGCAATCATCAAGCTTATCGATTATGTTGGATTCTTCGTAATTTACTTGAATGGCTAATTCTTTAAGAATGGGATCTTGGATATCACTTTTTGAATCAGCCGGAGGCCATGCGACAATAATTAAATGCCCCCCGTTTGATACCCAATTAAGAATTTCATCGCGTTTAGCTGGACCAATATCAAAACGCCGTGTAGCTAAAAATAAGATATCTTTTTTCCCGGGCATTTCTTTCAGCTTAATCATACTAACCACGCTTTCCGATTTAATGCCGCTGTTTTCTAAAAAACGCTGCGCAATAACCAAGGGATTAAACTTTGCTTCGCCTTGCAAATCCAAATTACGTTCTGATGCAACTTTTTCAAAGACAGTGAAAAATAGCCCCATCAAAGCACTGATAGTAATAACCAAAGCAAGACTTAGCGCTATTTTTAATTTAGGATTCATCGTGCAGTTGCTCGGCATGAAAAACACGAGACCATGTTTCGCATAAGTTTTTAGCGTCAGACATGTCGGGCAGACGGTGGGCGTATGCTGCACGTTGCCAAATTAATGTTAGTGACTCAAAATACTGTATTAAAATTTTATTTTGTTTTATATGGCTTTGTCTTAATATTTTAATGCAATCTCCTTCTGTTGCACTAGCAGGTAGTTTTATCCCCTCACGGTTAACCAGTTTAGATAATGAACCACGGTATAATAAACTCAAACTTGCGGTGTATTTTTCATTTTGCCACAATGCCCAGGCTGTTGCACCAATATCATCAGGTAAGGTTTCTGGATCTAAATCCAAACCAAATATATTTTTAATTGTATCTGCCTTGGTTTTTTTTGCGAAAGAAGGCAACAAGTTTTTGGGTAGATATTTAAACAACATAACCCCCAAAAATAACACTATCACTATCACTACCGCACCCAATACAAAATATAAAATAGTTCCTAATAACTCACTAACCAACATTCCTAAAAAATACATTCCGGCAATATCGTTATCCTTTTTTTCGTTATTTTTAAACTTAAAAAAATCTTTATATTGTTCTTTTACTTGCCAGGAATTTGTTTTTGTTTTTTTATTAAATTCATCTAAATCAATAACTTTTTGTATTATTTCTTTTGCCTGTTTGTTTGGCATTTCTAAATATTTTACATTGGCTGTTTTTGCCTGAGACTCTGGCACCAACGTGATATAGCTGGCACTAACAACAAATATCATAAAAAATATGCTGGCAACCTTTGATCCTGCTGTGCGTGACGAACTCATTCTTTTAACAAGACTTCGAAACTTTAATTCGATATCCCATGCCTCAAGATGCGTGCGTCGATTTAAATACAATGCAAAACCACCGGCAACGTAAAACGGCTCGATAATACTCAATGATATAAATGCGAAAATATTAAGCACCAAACCGGGTAATATTGATTCACCGTTAAAACTAAACACTGAAATTTCATTTATTGAAACAGTCGTTGGCAATAATAACGCTAACAAGGCATAACATGCGCTCCAAATAATAAACTGCAAAAATAAACTAAAATAACTCAACGCCAAAGCCGTGCCATACACGCCTTTTTGTAAGACTCGGGCACGTTTTGCACGCTGTGTGGATTTTAGACCTTCTAACTGCCACACGGGTAAATTAAAAGAACGAACCGGATCCAGACGATACCAAATTAATGATTTAATCAGGTGCGGCTTTAATAAACCGGGTAAGGCTTTGCGTATTTCTGTTAACGTAGGAATATCACCAAACACACTGTGGCTGACTATGAATAATGGTATTCGATCAAAAATTGGCTTTAACCACCACATAACAAAAATCGATAACACCGGATGTTGGTATAATAAAATATAGATGATGCTGCAAATAGGCAACACTATCATTAACCACGATAAGATAATCGGCTTAAACCAAGTTTGCACCATGCGTAAACCGAGATCGATGGATTCCCATGCGGTGCGTGGCCTAACTTCGGTTGTGATATCTTCAATTCTCATGAATCTTGATAACCACGCCCCAGCAACAAGAAATAGGCTATTAATAACAGCCACATCACGATGCCAACGGTATATTTTATTTGTGGTTCGATCATGCTTTTAGATGACCAAAACGCTTCAACAAAAGCGGCGGCTAATAACATTAAAAACACGCCATACATTAGTTTTAAACTTAGTGTGCCGGCATTTTTTAATGCCACCACCCGGGTGTAGCGTCCGGGTTTAATTAAGGCCAAGCCAAGGCGCATGCCGGCAACCCCGGAAATAACGATGGCGGTTAGTTCTAATGCGCTATGCCCTGCGACAAATGATAGAAAGGTGACATTATAATCGATGTAAATAAGATGACCGGCAACGGCTCCAATATAGAGACCATTAAATATTAAAAAAAATAAACTACCAATACAAAATAACACTCCAGTTGCAAATACTTGAAAGCTAATTGAAATATTATTAAAAATATAAAAACCAAACATTTCAAAATCGCCATCAACTTCTCGACCGCGACCAATATGCTCGGCATTGGGGTTGTACATGTATTCTATATTCGCTACTTGCTCTGGCGATAAGATGCTATAAATTAATTCCGGGTTATTATTGATAAGAAAAACTATCGCGAACAGTGGCACATAAAATAAAAAGGATGAAATCCAAAATAGTTTTGCCTCTTGACGCAGTAACACCGGAAAATCGACAAATAAAAATTTTAAAAATTTCGAACTGCGATAATTGGATTTATATAAATACTGATGCCCTTGTAATACTAACTGATTTAATTGCGCGACTAATTTAGGGCTATAGTGTCGCGATTGTGACAAAGACAGATGGTGACAGATTTGACGGTAACGATGCGGCATTAATTTAGTTGCAGCATCAAAGGTATCAACACCGCTTAATGTCGATTTTTTTCGTTGCCGTGCGGTTAAATTTTTTAATTCTAACCAATTAGAAAAATCTTGCCATTGAGTTTGGTATTTTTTTATAAAGTCGTCTTGTTTCATCGTCTGCCCACTATCCAATTTGCGTATTGAACAACTTCGGTGGTTCCGGCTTCGCCCTGCTTGCCGGTGAGTTCGCTTAGTATTTCACTTAATTCATTTTGACGTTGCGGTGATAACATTTTTAGTCGTTCGGCAAAACCCAAAATAGCTAATTGCTCATCGGTTTTTAAATGCCAACGAGGCATCAATGGACTAATAACCGGAATATCATCGTTTTTAATTTCTTTATCGGTATATACTACCAGCGTGCCAGCAGTAAAATCACCGAGACGTTTAAAATCCGCGTTAAAGATAATACAGAGAAAACCAAAACAATAACCAAACGGTAAGAAATCAACATACCGCAGAATGTTACGAATGATTGATGCCTGCCACGATACTTCGGTGCCATCATCGTGTAATACTTTTATATTCAGTGCTTTTTTACCGATGGTGGCCCCCCCCATGAACATTTCGCTAACCACCGGATAAAACCAATAGAAAAAAAACATCACCAGTGTTAACAGCGCATTGCCAATTTTTCCAAAAAAAACTAAAAATTGAGCCAGCACCGATGCCACCAGCAGCATCACAATAATATCCAAAAATGCAGCAAGCCCCCGAACAAAGGGCCCTGCTACACGTAATTGAATTTCAACACCTTCAGGTGTCTCGATAGCGCGTCTAGTATCTAACATTAAATAATGCTTTTATGCCTTAATGACGACAGTTCCAGCGATATTATCATGCAGACATTGCCGTGTTTTGCGAAATATCATTAACACATCAACTAAAGCAACAATCGCACCACCAATTGGAATTTGCGATACAAACGTTATAGGAAGATAGCGCCTAAAAATTATTCGTGAAAAAGTTGCGTTAGAAAAATCCATTTGAACAATTTTTATTTTGCAAATTAATTTACCAATTGTTTGTGCATTACGATGTAAGGTATACGCATTAACAACAACATAAAATAAAATTGCAATACCAGCCATTAACAACGTTGTTTGAATATCAGGCTCAACCATTTTTTCTGGAAAGCCATCATAAATACCCATTGAAAATTGCAGTGGAATAATAAATATCAGTAAAATTAACATATCGATAATCGCCGCTAGCAATCGTATCCACGGGCTTGCTAATTCCGGCCCGTTTGATCTGGGTGCCTCACCACTTCCAATTTCAGTTGCAGGAGGTTGGTATGGATTTTGTTCAGACATTGCTGACTCCTTGTAATGATAGTATTAACGCGATTGTTCCATTTGCGCTTGTCTTGCAGCATCGATATAACCTTGATAAGCCGGTATTGATATTGCCGCTAATATTCCCATCACCGGAATTAATAATGCAATGATGATAACAACAATCGTTGCGCCACCATTTGGTGGTGTTTTTAAACCATATTGATTCTCACCATCGGTTCCAGGAAGAAATAATAACAACAAAAAGAAAATTAAATTAACCAGTGGTACAAAATACAACAAACACAGCCAACCACTAGCATTAAAGTCGTGCACCCGTTGGATAACCAACATAATTGATACCACGATAACGGCTAGGTACAATACACCAATAACCAGCATAAAAACTATCGCCCCAATCCCCATTCCGGCATTAGCGGTTTCTCCACCACCGGCAAACATCGACATACCCGCACCAAACATTGCCATGGCAATCCCGATGACGATCATCGCCGCAAATGATAGGCCAAAACTATAAGCGATATATCGAATTCGTCCGAGACGACCACTGGCTGATAACCAATTAACGGTGCCGTATTCGGTGCTTGATGCTTGTTCAACATTACTGCTTGGTGCTTGATACTGATTTCCTTCTGACATGTTACTCACTCCCCCATTTATGATAATGATATAAATTATTATGATTGTATTAGAATCATTCCATCATCCCATTGATAAAAATTGTCCGTTATCCCAATCTGACAGTAGAATAGATTTTTACATAAGCTATTAAGGGTAATAGATAGCCACCCGAAATGTAATAAAAAATTACATTTCCTGCGTTATTTATTTCAGTTCAACTGCGTTTATCGAAGTCAATTCGGTCATCGGCCAGCGTGCTCTGGTTGAAAAACCAAGATCCTGTTGTTCACCGGCCATTAAACGCAAGCAGCCCGCATACGCAATCATCGCACCATTATCGGTGCAAAATAACGGTCTAGGATAATAGGCTGTGCCTGAGCGTGACAACATCAACTCCGTTAAATGTTGTCGTAAACGTTGGTTGGCACTCACTCCGCCGGCAACCACTAGACGCTGTAAATTGGTTTGCTCTAATGCACGACGGCATTTAATCACCATTGTAGCAACGACTGCTTCTTCAAAAGCACGGGCGATATCAGCACGGCACTGCTGCTTTTGTTGGTTATCGGTAATGGCCTGACATTCTTTACTGATGGTGTTCATGGCAAAGGTTTTTAAACCGCTAAAACTAAAATCAAGACCGGGACGGTCTGTCATCGGTCGAGGAAATTTAAACCGCCCGACTTGACCTTGTTCGGCGAGACGCGCTAATTCAGGCCCTCCCGGATAGGGTAAATCCAGTAGTTTTGCTGTTTTATCGAAAGCCTCGCCCACCGCATCATCCAGAGATTCACCGAGCAAGTTATAATGCCCGACACTTTCAACCTGAACCAATTGTGTATGACCACCCGAAACCAGTAGCGCTAAAAACGGAAACTCAGGCGCAGGTTCTTCCAGCATCGGTGCTAATAAATGCCCTTCCATATGATGTACGGCAAGAGCCGGAATATTCAGCCCAAAAGCCAAACTTCGGGCGACTGCCGCCCCCACCAATAATGCCCCTTGTAAACCCGGTCCACCGGTGTATGCAATTGCATCAATGTTGCGCTTGGTTAGCTTTGCCTGCTGTAACACCGACTCGATCATCGGAATGCATTTGCGGATATGATCCCGCGAGGCAAGCTCGGGCACCACACCACCAAACTCAGCATGAATATCGATTTGACTGTGAAGCGCATGCGATAATAAACCACGCTCGCTATCATAAATTGCTGCGCCAGTTTCATCACACGAAGTTTCTAATCCTAAAACTATCATTGGTTATTTTTAATCACATTATGGCTATTATTTCACGCAACTGTACCGATATAATCGCAAGAGATACAGCCAGTCGAACAAAATAGTTTACCTGCAATATGACAATAATTACCCAAATAGGCACGACTACTACACCAAAAGGGATATTTTTGACTTTTATTTGCATTATTTAGCATAAAACCTTAACGATCCTTTGCAATTACCGATGCCCAGCAGTAAAATTGCGCGTTCCAATAATTTGAATCGTTTAACAGTCGAGGACTGACCACAAGATGCCTGATGTACGAGTAAGAGAAAATGAACCCTTTGACGTAGCTTTACGTCGTTTCAAACGTGCTTGCGAAAAAGCCGGCGTTTTATCAGAATCACGTCGCCGTGAATTTTATGAAAAACCGACTGCAGTTCGTAAACGTAAAATGGCAGCTGCTGTTAAGCGTCACCAGAAGAAGGTTAATCGCGAACGTATCCACCGTAAGCGTATGTATTAAGTACAGTTCCTCACACTTTAGCCAAACTAACTCGATATTAAAGCAACGTGAGCTTAAAACTACAAATTACTGATGACGTGAAGCACGCCATGCGTGCTAAAGATAAACCGAGACTCGCTGTTTTGCGGCTTATCACCGCTGCAATAAAGCAAATTGAAGTTGATCAACGCATTGAGCTCAATGATGATGCTCAAGTTATTGCTGTGCTTGAAAAAATGATCAAGCAACGTAAAGACTCCATCAGTCAATTTGAAGCTGCAGGTCGAGATGATCTTAAAGAAATTGAGGTTTTTGAACTGGCTATCATCCAAACCTACATGCCCGAGCAATTAAGCGAAGCTGAAATATTAAGCCTAATCGAGCAAGCTATTGCCGATAGCGGTGCCAGCAGCATGAAAGACATGGGCAAAGTGATGGCTCAGCTCAAACCCAAACTCAGCGGTCGTGCTGATATGGGAAATGTCAGTAAAAGTATCAAATCAACACTATCCAGCTAAACCAACTCGCGATATCGAAAATATCGAATTCCCACTAAGTTACTAATTTATATCGGTATTATCGTTATCTAATTTGTCCCTGCCCAAAAAATAGTCTATCGTACTGCACATTGAGTAGGCATCCCCAACTGCTCCAAGTGCAGTCTTTAGTAACAAGCAAACTGCAAATTCTATTTCAGGCCAGTCCATCATAGAACGCTTCATGGTTGGGAAACTCAACAAGCATAGAGTAAAGTCTAGCTATTTTGTAGCAAGGTGGCTCCGCTACATTAGTAGCATACGGTAGTTCATCAAACATAACTCACTAAGCAATTGAGTAACAATACTGAATGAACAGTTTAAATTACCCCGATATAACAACTTAATATACCTGCCCATTTATTAAGTTATTCGTTATTCCTGATTTTAAAATTTTACCCCGTTAATAAGGTCTAGCCAGTTTGAAAAATAAATTAAAATTAATTTTTAAGCAATTTCTAAAACGTATTAAAAAGCAAATTGAGAAGTGCGAATTAAACTTTGGTACTAATTTTAACTTTCTAAGTAGTAAAGTTGCCCGCCGTGTTACTAGCCAATTTTTATTATCGGCTTTAATTCCCATTCTAGCGATCGCTATTTTATCATTCACCTACGTTAGCGACTTACTGGTAAAAAATGCCCAAACTCAACTACGTCAATCGAGTAAGTATTACGGTGTTGGTTTAATGGATAGAATTTTATTCATAGAAAATAAACTAAAAAATATTTCAGTCAGCTTACAATCTAGCCACGTAAAATCTGATTTTTATCGAAAACACTTCAATAATGAATTAAACAAGCTTGCCTATATTAATAGTAAAGGCAAAATACAAATGTTGTTTGGTGATAAAATCATAATTCCAGAAGCCCAAAAAACAACAAATTCCAGAAGTGGCACGCAATTTTATTTTAAACACAACGAAGATAATCGCTCGTCGTTATTTGTTTCACTTAAACTAAGTAAATTACAACTCAATGGCGTTGGTGTTATTGCCGAAGTAAACCCAAATTATCTGTGGGGCAATAATGACGCACTACCGTATTCCACGAATATATGTGTATTAAATAATGTTCAAGATGTTTTATTTTGTTCAGACAAAAAAACAACGTCAATGCTAAGCTCGATTAAATCAGCTAAAACCAAACATATAGCATCTCATTTTGAATGGCAACATAATGGTGATAACTATCTTGCTGCTTCTTGGAGTCTGTATTTAAAATCTTTATTTAATTCACAAAATTGGACTATCATATCAAGCCAAGCGGAATACCAAGCTTTATTACCAATTAAAACCTTTACCAATATATTTCCAGCCATAATATTTTTGTCGCTATTATTTACCGTGTTACTCAGCGTCTCTCAAATTCGACGCAGCTTAGTGCCACTTGAAAAACTTATATCCGGTATACGCAGTGTTTCAAATAACGATTTTAGTAAAAAAGTAGAAGTGGGAAGTGATGATGAATTTCAAGAGCTAGCAAATTCATTTAACACCATGACTACAAAACTAAGTAAACAGTTTAATGCACTAACAACTTTATCAAATATTGATCATCTTATTCTAACCAACCCAAATCTTGAGCACGTTATATCAACGATATTACAACGCTTACATTCAATCGTAACAACGGATTTAGTCAGTATAACCATAATCGACTCAAACAATAACGACATTGCACAAAGTTATTTATACAATACCGAAAAAACTCAAGATACATCACCAGAAATTGAACGATCAAATTTCACGAAAAACAACTTTAATTTATTATTATCTAACAAAAATCATAAATACATTAATATTAAAACCGACAAAACAAAATATCTTAAACATTTATCAGATCGTAATACTGATTACGCCTGTGTATTTCCAATTGTTTTAGAGAATAAAATAACAGCTGTCATTAACCTTGGTTTTCAGAAACAAGTTGAATTAAGCGATGAAGATTTAAAACAAGTTCGAGATATTGCCGACAGATTAGCAGTAGCATTAGCAACAACCAAACGAGATATTAAATTATATCAACAAGCACATTTTGACACTTTAACAAAACTACCTAATAGAGAGTTATTTGCAGACCGATTAAGCCAGGAAATAATTCACGCCAATCAAGAAGAGCATAAAGTTGCATTGCTATTTATCGATCTCGACCGGTTCAAACAAGTCAATGATACCCTTGGACACTCCATTGGTGATAAATTATTACAGCATACCGCCGATAGATTAAATCACTGTGTTCGTGATACTGATACCGTGGCACGATTAGGTGGCGATGAATTCACCTTAGTTATCTCCAACGTAAAAGAACCTAAAGAAGCCAGTATTATTGCTGAAAATGTTATAAAAAAATTAGCCGAACCATTAACAATTAATAGTCATGAAGTATTTATTAATTCCAGTATTGGTATTTCTATTTATCCTGATGATGGTAAAACTGTTGATGAATTACTACGAAATGCCGATGCTGCAATGTATCGAGCAAAAGAACAGGGACGTGGCCGACATCAATTTTTTGAAGAAAAAATGAATACCGAAGATTTAGAACGAACCAATATTGAACGCGACTTGCAATTTGCAATAGAACGAAATGAACTGTCATTACGCTACCAACCACAGATTGATTTATCTACAGGAAAAGTAATTGGTGCAGAAGCACTAATACGTTGGAATCATCCTGAGCGCGGTTTTGTATCACCCGAAATATTTATTCCAATAGCTGAAGACAATGGCTTAATTGAACCCATTGGAGAATGGGTTTTGCGCACTGCCTGCTCACAGTTTGCCCATTGGAAAAATAACAATATACAGCTTAATCGAATTGCCGTTAACGTTTCTAGCCGACAGTTTATACAAAAAGACTTTATACCCATGGTCACTAAAATTTTAGTTGAAACCGACATGTCAGCTAAAAATCTTGAAATCGAAATTACCGAAAGTTTATTAATGGAAGATAGAATCGATACCATTACAATTTTAAACGAGCTAAATGCCATGGGAATCACGCTATCAATTGACGATTTTGGTACAGGTTATTCATCCCTGAGTTATTTAAAACGACTTCCGGTAGACTCGCTAAAAATTGATCGTTCGTTTATGGAAGGCATTCCCAACGACGAAGATGCCATTGCAATATCTGCATCCATTATTGCCTTAGCCCACACCCTCAATAAAAAAGTTATTGCCGAAGGTATCGAAACGATTGAACAACTATCAATGTTACGCACCAAACAATGTGATATAGGCCAAGGATATTATTTTAACAAACCACTAACAGCAAAAGAATTTAAATCGTATTTAGCAGAAAAATCTACTTTTTTGAAAATAATTAACTAAACACCTCAACGCACCCAAACTTCAACCCGACGGTTTCTGCTTTTGGCCGTATTTTCCGCAACAGAATCGATCGCACCGTAACCCCTTATATGATTTACTACCACGCCAAGTTTATGCAATTCATATTCAATAAAATCAGCTCGCGATTCCGATAAGGAAATGTTATAAATCGGAATACGAGCATCTTCAGAAAAGCCAAACAACATCACTTTTTTGATATTATTCTTTTTAATGTAACTCGCTACCCGTTCTAAATCTTTTGTTGCCCGACTATCTGGCTGCAAAGTTGTTTTATGAAACCGAAAATTAACTGATAAACGACGAGCCCGTTTAACAAATTGTCGGTATTCTTTTGGATAACGATTACTCGCACGTATATCCAGCGCTTGCAAATTCTGTGATATAAAACCGACCTTCCTCACTACATCCTGCCCCTCCTTTGAAGCAATATATTTCAAAAAAATTTCAATTTTCGGCAATTTATTATTTAATAGCGTTGTCACCATACAAACATATATTATGTCATATCATTAATGATGGTTCGAAATGTTAAATTAACTCGAGGTAGATTAATCGTTTTAGTGGGTGGTAAGCGGTGTAACCAATAATCCTGCGTTGTGCCCTTCATCACCAACAGACTACCGTGTTGCAAAACCAATGAAATTTTTTCCTTGGTTTTTTTATGTTTAAAACAAAACTTTCGTTCTGCACCAAAACTCAATGAAGCAATAGCACCGTTCTTTTTTAAATCTTTTTCAGCATCACTATGCCACGCCATCCCCTCACTGCCATCATGGTATAAATTAAGCAAACAGGAATTAAACGTTTCTCCGGTTTTATGCTCGACTAACTTTTTGAGTGCTAATAACTCGGTTGTCCAGAGTAATGCCGTTTTTGTAATACTTGAATAAGTATACTTAAACGGTTTTTCACCATACCAAGCAACTTTACGTTTTGTCACTATCCGTTTGCCAAAAATAACCGCCTCGTCATTTTGCCATTTAATCGTGTCTAACAAATTGTGTTGATAATCACGCGCTTGAGCGGCAGACATTAAGACACCATAATAATTTACGATGCCTTCTTTGGGTAACAAATTTAAAGGTTCAGCCCCTGCTTGAGAAAATAAGTCCATTGAAACCAGTCACTTTTAATATAATAGGGTTTTAAATTAGTATAACCCAAGATAATTATCAAAAACCATTTTATTGAACTAAATCTTTCCACTGCAAATTATATTTGGCTAAATATTTTTTTAACCGATCAGAATCATTGGTTTTCTTGCGTTTTGCTCTAGTCACTGAAAATAATTTTCTACCGGCATCAGAGAGTGAATTTGAATCTCGACAAACCGTGATAACATTTGAAAGCTGTGGTTGATCAAAGGCATCAATAGCCGATATTTCGTCGAGACTAAGTACACTGGCCAATACCTCATGATTATTATCAATATATTGCAAATTAATCCACGCGTTATTAAGTCGTTCAATTTCTTCTTCAACATTTGTGATATTAATACGTTTACCATTAGCTAAAGTAGCCATCCGAACCACACTGGCATTGAGATCACGAAAATTAGCTGTCCATTTGGCATTTGCTGCTGTAGCAAAACTTAAAAAGGTTTTTCGAGCTTCCCGATTAAAGCTCAATAATATACCTTCCTGTTCTGATAACTTTTCAAGCTCGTAATCCAAATTGGGTTCAATATCTTCCTTGCGTTCAGTTAAACCCGGTAGTTCAAATGTCCAAAGATTAATCCTTGCAAATAAATCTTCTCTAAATTCACCGGTTATAATTCGCTTTGATAATTGTCTATTGGTACCAGCAATTAACTGGAACGAGCTTGATGTTTCAGTATCTGCGCCTACCGGTAAAAATTGTTTTTCCTCTACTGCTCGTAACAACATCGCTTGCTCATCAAGACCTAATTCACCTATCTCATCCAGAAACAATATACCTTTATCCGCACTACGAAGCAGCCCATCTCTATCTTTTAATGCGCCAGTAAAAGAGCCTTTTTTATGTCCAAACAACGTTGACATGGCATTGTCACCGCGAATAGTCGCGCAGTTGACTTCAACAAAATTACCTGCGATTAAGCTGCGAGTTTTTTTGAGTTCATATATTTTTTTGGCCAAATGGGATTTACCTGCACCCGTTGGCCCCGTTAATAATATTGGTGCTTTTGATTTAATGGCGACTTGTTCGATTCGACTAATTAAAGCATTAAAACGTTTGTTTTTAGTTTTAATACCCGATTTTAAATAGGTTGTTCCTTCCTGATGTTCTTTCTTAAAACGATTTGCAATACTGTCGTATTTTGATAAGTCTAAATCGATAATCGAATAACTACCCAGATCCACCGATTTTTGTCGCTTTGGGGGCGAAGTCTGCAATAATTTTCCTGGAAAATACCTCGCCTCGGTTAACAAATAAAAACATATTTGGGCAACATGTGTTCCGGTTGTGATATGAAAAAAGTAATTTTCTTTATCAGTATTAAAAGGATATGACTTAGCAAATTCATACAATGCCGCATACACCTCCTCAAAATCCCACGGGTCTCTAAATTCGATTAAATTTGAGTTAACGGTGGTTTCAGGCGATATAGCGGCGATATCGTCCATAATTGATTTGTTTAGTTGCCGGTATCGTTTTTGGTGTAACAGTTCAAATCGATCAATCACGAAATCATCATGTCGACAAATATCAATGCTCGGACGCCACTTCTGCCATCGAGCGACACTTCTCGGACCGGAATCCAAATTGATGCCTAATAATCCTATTACCACGGTTTTCTTCATATCAATAACATATCTAAAATTATAACTATTTATCTAATATTATAGATTATAACGATTTAACACGATACCGTATTTCGCTTTAAATTCAAAAATTGATTTATTATTTTAATAAAATCAATGAGTTAAAAATATTTTTCGACTAAAAACAAACACTGGCACAGGCATTGCTATTACATCATTAATAAATGAAAAAGGAAATTATCATGGCAAACAAAGCATTATTCAAATCGGTTGTTGGAAAAATGCCAGCTAACACCGATACGTTAAACGAAGCAGGTAGCGGTGCCTATGCGCTTTCAAATAAACACGCATTAGCACAATACGCGGTTACCGGATGTTTCAATAACGCATTTTATTCCGATGCAACGTTGCAATTAAATAACATACTCGATATCACGCAACATATTGAACCGCAGTTTATTGCAAAAACAGCTATCTATGCCCGTCAACGTGGTTATATGAAAGATGTACCGGCTTTATTAACAGCGGTATTAGCGAGCAATAGTGATGATTTCGTTAATGACGGTTTAATGGAAAAAACCTTCAAGCAGGTCATCGATAATGGCAAAATGTTACGCAACTTTGTGCAAATTATGCGTTCAGGTGTTATTGGAAGAAAATCACTCGGTTCTAAACCCAAGCGTCAGGTGCAAAAATGGTTGAATGAAAAATCGGATTCCATGTTAATTCATGCAGCCGTGGGTAATTCACCATCGTTGTCGGATGTGATCAAAATGACGCATCCGAAACCAAATTGCATGGAACGTGAAGCGTTATTGGGATACATGATTAACCGTCGTTGTCGAATTGATTTATTGCCAGCAAGCTTGCAATTATTTGAAGATTACAAAAAAGGTAAAACACAAGAAATTCCAAATGTTCCGTTTCAAATGCTAACGGCATTAAAATTAAATGATCAGGCATGGACAACGATCGCATGTAATGCTGGATGGCAAATGACACGCATGAACTTAAACACCTTTGCTCGACATAATGTTTTTAAGATTGGCGGTATGAAACAACGAATTGCAGAACGCTTGCGTAATGCTGAATTAATTCGAAAAGCAAATGCTTTTCCATATCAGTTATTAAATGCGTACTTAATGTGTAACGCAGCAGTACCGGAAATTGTTCGTGATGCGTTACACGATGCGATGGAAACGGCATTAGAAAACGTCGCTAAAATTGCAGGAAAAGTGTTTGTGTTACCCGATGTTTCCGGTTCAATGCAATCGCCAATTACTGGTTACCGACAAGGCGCTACCAGTGCGGTTCGTTGCATTGATATTGCCGCACTATTTACCGCGGCACTTGTTCGAAAAAATCCGGATACCGAGGTATTGCCGTTTGATACCAGTGTGCATAAAGTACGTTTTAGCCAACGAGATACGGTGATGGCAAATGCCGAAAAATTGGCTCATTATGGTGGTGGTGGAACCAATTGCAGTTTACCACTGGCAAAATTAAATCGTCAAAATGCCAAAGCGGATATGATTATTTATATTTCCGATAATCAATCATGGGTGGATAATACGCAACCACGAGCAACACAGACATTAATTGAATGGGAAATATTTAAACGTAGAAATCCACAAGCAAAACTAGTGTGTATTGATATACAGCCCTATCAACATACACAAGTTAATGATCAAAAAGACGTATTAAACATCGGCGGATTTTCAGATCAGGTATTTAAGCTTATCGCAAAATATGCGAATGGCGAATTTGAAGCGGGTTTTTGGGTAAATGAAATTGAAAAGATAGTAATATAAAATGAATCACGACGAGCAAAATTGAATCACTATTAGAATGCAATTATGACTACATCTTTCCTATCACGAAAAACGTCATAATGATTTTTTGTCTAATAGTGATTCACTTATGACGATAAAAGTGTAGGCGAATGCGAATAAGAGTACATCGGTGAATTGAGATAGTTTAAATAAACGCTCAAGTGGGTTCGAACCCCACAATACCGCAAGGTATTACCTCTTATTCATTATTGTCGCCTTTTGGTTTTAAAAATTGTGGTGAATGCAGATGTGACTACATCATTATAATGACGCTGTCCCGGGTTCGATTCCCGGCAATCTCCCTACTATTTTTTTGGAGATTGTAGCTCAGCAGGTAGAGCACGTAAAATGTCACATCATCCCTTGTCACCACTTATTATTTTAAGGTAAGGAAAATGAACGAAAATAATTTTGAAGTATTGAATGTCACCAATGGCGTACCCGTTAAATCATGGACTAAAGGTGTGCCCTTTGATGATAAAAGTAAAATACAATTAAGTAATATTGCCCAAATGCCATTTATTCATAAGTGGGTTGCAGCAATGCCTGATGTCCACCTTGGAAAAGGTGCAACCATTGGTAGCGTGATTCCTTCTGCTCATGCCATTATTCCCGCCGCTGTCGGAGTTGATATCGGTTGCGGTATGATTGCCGCAAAAACCAGCTTAACCGCCCGGGATTTACCCGATAATTTATTTGCTCTGAGAAGCGCAATCGAAAAAGCCGTACCACACGGGCGCAGTAAAAATCGCGGCAAACGAGATCGGGGTGCATGGGGAAACCTGCCCGATCCAGTCATGCAGGCATGGCAACCCTTAGCTGATGATTTTAAAATAATCACCGATAAACATACTGCTATTGCAAAATCAAATAGTATCAACCACCTTGGAACACTTGGAACCGGTAATCATTTCATTGAACTGTGTTTGGATGAAAAGGATGATGTTTGGGTTATGCTGCATAGTGGTTCGCGTGGTGTTGGTAACCGCATTGGTAGTTATTTTATCGAATTAGCTAAAAAAGAGATGGAACGTTGGATGATACAATTACCGGATCGCGATCTTGCCTATTTACCTCAGGGTAGTGATCATTTTGATGACTACGTGGCAGCTGTCGATTGGGCACAACGCTTCGCCATGATCAATCGTGAAATCATGATGGCTAATACATTGCAAGCATTACAAGCAAGCATTGATAAACCGTTTAATGCTAATTTAGAAGCCATTAACTGTCATCATAACTACGTTGCTCGCGAGCACCATTATGGCAAAGATGTTTGGCTTACTCGAAAAGGTGCGGTACGTGCGCGCAAAGGTGATATGGGAATCATTCCCGGAAGCATGGGTGCCCGCTCCTTCATTGTTCGTGGTTTAGGAAATGAAGAAAGCTTTTGCAGTTGTAGTCATGGCGCAGGACGCGTAATGTCACGCACCCAAGCAAAACGCCAATTTACAGTTGAAGATCATATAAACGCAACTATCGGTGTTGAGTGCCGTAAAGACAAAGATGTAATCGATGAAATTCCTAATGCTTATAAATCAATTGATGCAGTGATGAATGCACAAAAAGACCTTGTCGAAATTGTACATACGTTAAAGCAAGTCGTTTGTGTTAAGGGTTGATGGTAAACTATGAATACGATAAAACCAATAATAATAGACGGCTCACACGGTGAAGGCGGCGGGCAAATTCTTCGCACCAGTATCGGATTAGCATTATGCACGGGTAAACCCGTAACAATAATAAACATTCGCGCAAACAGAAAAAAAACCGGTTTGTTACGCCAACATTTAACTTGTGTTAAAGCAGCGGTTGAAATTTCTAACGGTAGTATTGAAGGTGATCAATTAAGCTCACAAACAATCACATTTTATCCCGGGACAGTAAAAGCAGGAAATTACCATTTTTCAATTGGTTCAGCCGGTAGTACCGTATTAGTTTTACAAACGATATTACCGGCACTAATGCTAGCAAATGACGTTTCGAATATTCAATTAGAAGGTGGCACTCATAATCCAATGGCACCGAGTTTAGACTTCTTAAATCATTGCTATTTTCCAATATTAAAAAAAATGGGCATAACCGCTATATCCAAATTAGACGTTTATGGTTTTTATCCTGCAGGAGGCGGTAAATGGAACATCACTATTTCGCCAGTGAAAAAATTAAAACCAGTAACTATTTTAGAAAGAGAAGGTGAGATTAGCACTAAGGCTATCGCCTTGACAGTCAATTTAGCTCATTCTATCGGCGCTAGAGAGATCAAATTAGTACAAGAAAATATGTTGTGGCCAGAAAAAGATTTAAAGGTTGTTCAGGCAACAAATTCGCCGGGCGCGGGTAATATTTTAAGTCTTTATATAAAGAGTAAAAATATAACACAAGTAATAACCGCTTTTGGTGAACGTGGAACCAGTGCAGAAAAGGTTGCTAAAAAAGCAATAAAAGCAGCAAAACACTACATTGAATCGAATGCGCCCGTTGGCGAGCACTTAGCGGATCAATTACTTATCCCCTTTGCTTTAGCAGGCAGTGGACGGTTTGTCACATCTAAACCAAGCCTGCATACGCAGACAAATTTAAATGTGATTCAAAAGTTACTTGATGTTAACATTAAAACTAAAAAAATAACTCAAACGCTTTATGAAATTAGCATTCATTCAGAATTAAAAACCTTGGATTCCGGCTAAAACACTGCCGGAATGACGGTCTGCTTGAATTTTTTTCTAAATATTCGTACCACTAACTTTGCTTAATGACCCGTCATCAGACAATTCAAAACAATCAAAATCATTTGCCAAAAATAAATTTCCCTGAAAATATTTTTTTGCTTCCTGTTCAATCTCGGCAATTGATGATGCTTGTTCGGTATTGTAATGATAACGCGCACTAAAGTGCATTAACACTAAATTTTTAAGAGCACATTGTTGAGCGAACACGGCAATCTGCTTTGCTGAGCTATGCTGTGAACCCTTAGCAACTTTTTCTAAGGTTGCTTGAGTAAACGTTGCTTCATGGACCAACACATCGACATGATGACACGCCTCTTTTAAAATACCGGGATTATCATTATCGCCGGCGATGATAACTGATCGAGCCGTGCTGGCCGGCAAAAAATAGTCTGTTCCCGTTACTTCAGTGCCATTAGCCAATGTAATCTGTTCACCGCGTTGTAATTGTCCCCAGATTTTACCTTCGGGGATGTTATCCTGTCTTAATTTGACAACGTTCAACTTGGTTTGTGATGCTATTTCTGTAAATTGATACGCATACGAATCAATTCGATGCGATAACGCATGACTTTGAATCATTAATGAATGATCGCGATAAACATCATGACTTTCTTCAACGGCCACATAATCAATTGGATAATCAATATACGACTGACTAAAATTAAAAACCGATGTTATATAAGCTTCTAACGCTTTTGGACCAATAATTTGTAAACTTTTTTTTCGTCCTGACAACTGCATACTCGACAATAAACCGGGCAAGCCATAGATATGATCACCGTGCATGTGTGTGATTAATATTGCTTTCAATTTAAGCAATGACAATTTCGTGCATAATAGTTGCTGCTGAGTGCCTTCACCACAATCGACCAAGAACCACTCTTTTTTGTTTTTTAAACTAAACGCTGTGGCAGAAACGTTTCGTTGTTTGGTTGGCACACCTGACGATGTTCCTAATAATGTGATTTTCACTGTAAAGTCACTCTAATTAAATATCAATTGTAATTTGAACAGCTAATACCACATCGTGCAAGCCAAAAATACGCTAGAATAAGCAACTCGACATTAAATATTTAGCTGGACTATTCATGAAAAATAAAAATGCTCAAATACTGATGCAAGAAAATATGCTGGTAAAACACTATGCAGGTTCCATTTCCTATGGCACCAATTTAGCAACATCGGATATCGATTTTAGAGGAATATTTTGTGCAGACCCGATTAATATTTTAACACCGTTTTTTCCAATTCGCGAATGCGAAGATCATAACGAAGAAGATACCAAGCTTTATGAATTATCTCATTTTATGAAACTCTGTGTTGAATGTAACCCTAATATTATCGAAACACTTTGGGTAGATAATAGCGATATCACTTTTCGCACACCGGCCTATGAACTTTTGCGCGACAATAGAAAAAAATTATTATCATCAAAAATAGCATTTACCACCAGTGGTTATGCGCTTGCCCAATTAAAACGAATCAAAGGACATAATAAATGGCTTAACAACCCTCAACAAAAGCAAGCGCCAAGGCAAATTGATTATGTCTCACTTGTGCATAATTTTACGGATGACAAAATTTTTAAGGTTCATCTTCAAGATTATCAAAAAAATTATCGTCTCATCCCCTATGGCGGCGATATCTACGGTTTGTATCAAGCAGACGGTTATCAGACTTTTGATAAATCATTTTCTTTAAATAGCCATTTTGATATCAATGATGAACAAGATAAAGATTATTTCACGGAAAACAATAAACGCAAACATCCGATGTTTATCCTCAAATGGAATAAGAGTGAGTATAACCAAGCGAACGATAACCATAACCATTACTGGACATGGAAAAAAAATAGAAACAAAACTCGCAGTGAATTTGAAGAACAATTTGGCTACGACACCAAACACGCCATGCACCTAGTTCGACTATTACGCATGGGCGAGGAAGTATTAAAAACCGGTGAACTCCTTGTGAAACGCCCCGATGCCAAAGAATTACTCCGCATTCGCGATGGCGCATGGTCGTATCAACAGTTAGTTAACTATGCTCAGGAAAAAGACGATTTTATTCGAAATACATTATATAAAAGTACATTATTGCCTAAAAAACCCGATTTTAATTATGCTGCAGAATTATTAATGGAAGCACAACGTTTGATTTGGAACAAATAAGCAAGCCTGTTCGACGAATAAGCTTGATAATAATAGTAATCCTTTGGAATTAGTCGACATCATTATTACTCATGATGCCGATAAGATAAACACCGTCATAAAAAAGATGGGCAACAGAAAAATTCGGGTTACAGCAATAAAAGAATTAATTGCAATGAAAAAATACTCTGCTCGGCCACAAGATTTAGAAGACATAAAAGCGTTGGAGCATTTATTATGAAACCTGTCCAATATTTCAATAACGATTATCTCGACAATGGCGCCACCGCAAGCACAAAACAAATACTCGAATTTTTAGAAGAATTTCGACTCATGCAGGCGATTAATATGAACAAACCGGTTCGCAGCAAAATGATCAGTTTAAAAATAGCTGTGGATTTACTGCGATTGTTTCGTACTAAGTGTGATATTGAAGGAGTCAAATACCAGACTCAAATTAAAACATTAATGTCACAGTGGCTTGAATAAAATTCAATATCCTCGGCGTCGTTATTTTAATTTAAACTAAGCGTCAAACTCTGTTTTTATTCAAGAAACTGTCTAAACAATAAAATCAAAATATTGATCGGCTTTGATTTCCATAAACTCGAAACATTCTGTTACACAGTACCCCATATAATAAAGACCATATCCAACAAACTTAGTCTTAATAATGCCATAATATGAGTTTATTCAGGAACTAATATTGCATTAAATTGCCCTACTAGATTAAGGGGTTTTAAAATGTCATATCGTGATTTTATAGGATAGCAATGCTAAAAAAACAAATATTTCTTGTCATTCTCATTATCTTTCTCGCCAGTATCGTCTTGGTTCTGCTTTTTATTTTTAGTCCTAAGGTCGAGAAACTTCCTGTTGTTAAAAAAATTGCGAGTGTTCAAATTGAAACGGTTAAGCCTGCTACTGTGAAAATTCCAGTCATTAGTCGCGGCACGGTAATACCACGCACCTCGGTAACATTATCCGCACAAGTTGTTGGTGAAATTATAAAAGTATCTGCTAATTTTGAAAATGGTGGTTTCTTCGATAAAGGTGATGTATTGGTTGAAATCAATCCACTGGAATACCAGCTGGCAATTCATACCGCTGAAGCACAAGTCGCCAGTGCCAAACAGCAATTAGCGCGCGCCAAAGCAAATGCCAGCCAAGCGATTGCCAATTTAAAGGCTCTTGGCGCGAAACGCTTAAAACAAGCCTCAGCATATGCTCGCCATGAGCCTCAATTAGCCGAAGCCAATGCCAATTTAAAAGCCGCACAGGCAAGCTATGCAATTGCGAAATTAAATCTAAAACATACTAAAGTAATTGCGCCGTTTAATGGCCGAATAACGAAAAAGCACATTGATTTAGGCAATTATTTGACAATAGGAAAACCTGTAGCAGATATCTATGCCATCGACTTTGCTGAAGTAAGACTGCCTTTATCTGATCGACAACTCGCATTACTGGATCAGTCCTGGTTATATCAAAATAATAATAATATAAACAATCGTACAGCAGTGAATCTTGATGTCGAGTTTTTGGGACAACACTACAACTGGCCTGCCACTATTGTTCGTAGTGAAGGTTTGGTAGACCAACGCGATCGGTTGGTCTATCTCGTTGCGCAAGTTAAAGCGCCCTATAAAATAATTCCTGAGTTCCCTAATCGACCACCATTAGCATTTGGCTTATATGTCGATGCTATTATTGAGGGACGCGCATTTGAAAACATTATAAAAATCCCTCGGGATGCTTTACGTAATGATCATCAGGTTTGGCTGGCAACAGCTAACAATACTCTCAAACTTAAACAAGTTACTGTTTTGCACAAAGGCATCAATGACATATATATAAGCTCTGGCATCAAGTCTGGCGACAGAGTTATTACTACACCGCTAGATATTGTCACAGAAGGCATGGCGCTTGAAGTAATAAATTCTAAACAGAAAAAACATATTGAATCTAAAAATAATATTGATTCAATAACATTAAAATCTCAATCAAGAAATATTGCAAAATGAATAATTTAGTTGAATGGTTTGCAAAAAATCGAGTTGCAGCCAATCTTTTTATGGTTTCAATTTTAATTTTAGGTGCATTAGCAATACCGGACACCCGAAAGGAACTGATACCAAACATCTCACTCGACAGAATCAACATTAATGTTGCCTATCCTGGCTCTACGCCTAGCGAAGTAGAATCTTCAGTGATCATAAAAATTGAAGAAAAATTATTTGATCTCGAAGGAATTCGCTCGATGGCATCAACCGCCAGTGAATCTGGTGCTAATGTCGTTATCGAAATAGCCAATAGCTATAATACCCGGGAAATACTCGATGAAGTGAAATCGAGAATTAATACCATCAGCACGTTCCCAGAAAATTCCCAAATACCCATTATAAAAGAGTTAAGTATTCGTACTCGGGTTGCCGAAGTCATTTTATCAGGCCAATCAGACGAATTAACATTAAAGCGTTATGCCGAAAAAATAAGAGATGACCTAACGGCATTACCCGCAATCACTCAAGTTGAACTATCGAGTATTCGCCCTTATGAAATTTCGATTGAATTATCAGAACATAATTTAAAACGATACGATTTAAGTTTTGATGAAGTAACACAAGCGGTAAAAAATTCATCTCTAAATCTACCGGCTGGCGTTTTAAAAACAAAATCGGGAGATGTATTATTACGCACAGAATCTCAAGCTTATCAAGGCGATCAATTTGAAAAAATTATTATTCGTGCTGGTAAAGATGGTAGTCAAATATTGCTCGGAGACATTGCTAATGTCGTTGATGGCTTTGCCGAACAAGATCTCTACGCCTTTTTTAATGGCAAACCCAGCGTTGCCCTAACCGTATTTCGCGTTGGTAATCAAAGTGTATTGGAAATTGCAGAGTACATACGAAATTATGTCAGCAACAGCCAATTACCCAATGGTTTGGAAATGAATATTTGGCAAGATCGCTCTGAATTTTTTCAAAGCCGCCTGTCGTTATTATTACGTAATGCGGTAACCGGGTTGTTATTAGTCTTTGGTATTCTGGTATTATTTTTGCGAGTCCGACTGGCGCTGTGGGTAACGTTAGGCATTCCAATTTCCTTTATGGGGGCATTATGGTTATTACCAAATCTTGATGGTTCAATAAACATGATATCCATGTTTGCCTTTATATTGGTATTAGGAATTGTAGTTGATGATGCCATTATTATCGGTGAAAGCATTTATGCTGAGCATGGTAAAGGCCATTATGGTTTAGATGGCGCAATACGCGGTGTTAAAAAAGTGTCAACGCCAGTTATATTTGCTGTATTAACCAGTATTGTCGCTTTTGCTCCAATATTATTTTTACCCGGCCCTGAGGGACGATTATGGAGCGTTATTCCTATTGTGGTCATCGCGACGTTATTCTTTTCGTTAATTGAAAGTATTTTCATTTTACCGGCACATTTATCGACAATAAAACACCCAGTAAGCGAGTCTGGTGGAAAAATATCAAATCTACTGCGTGGCTTTACCCAATGGTTAGAGAATTTTATTGAAACGCGTTACCGTCCACTTATCGAGTATGCCATCGAATGGCGTTATGTCACATCGGCTTTATTCGTGGGTTTGTTTATTATATTCACCGGCTTAGTTGCGGGTGGTTGGTTATCGATGGTATTTTTTCCAAAAGTTGAAGGTGATTTTGCTTATGCCTCGGTTCGCTTTGCACAAGGTTCGTCGATAGATAAAATTGAAAATGCGGTGCAAATTATTGCTGATAATGCCCTTAAACTCAAATCTGACTTACATCGTGAAACCGATCAAGATGAAATCACCAGCATTAAAACGGTGGTTGGTTCTCATCCCAGTAGCACTCGCGCGCTCGGCTCACACCTCGGTGAAGTATCAATGGAGTTGGGTTATGCCGAACAACGAAATTATTCCGCCGAAGAAATCATGCTACGTTGGCGCAACAGTGTTGGTGAAATACCCGGTGTTGTGGAGTTAAAATACGAATCATCATTACGAAACCACGGAGCCGGAATAAACTTAGAATTATCGGGCAAAAACATTTCACAGTTACAAATTGTCTCAACACAATTAAAAAATGAACTAAAACAATATAGCGGACTTTATGGTATACACGATAGTTTTGATTCCGGTAAACGCGAAATTAGAATAAAATTAAAACCAAAAGCAAAAAATTTAGCGATAAACACCAATAATTTGGCTCGTCAGGTAAGACAGGCTTTTTATGGTGAAGAAATACAGCGAATCCAACGCGGCAGAGACGATGTTAAAGTTTTTGTGCGTTATCCTAAGGAAGATAGAAAGTCCTTATATTCACTAGAAACCATGCACATTCGTTTATCCGATGGTTCATTAATACCACTCATCGATATTGCCGAGTTATCTTACTCCAGCAGTCCATCGGTGATAAAACGCTTTGATAGAAAAAGAATAATAACCGTTAGCGCATTTATCGATGAAAGCATGACATCATCTAGCAAAGTAATGAATGATTTAAAACCGAAGTTTTTAAATCAATTAAAACAAAACTACCCGGATGTAAAATGGTCTTTATCCGGTAGACAAAAATCTAAAAACGAATTAATTTCAACCATGAAAAGCGGTTTTATTATTGCACTAATTGCTATTTATATTTTAATGGCCATTCCATTTCAGTCTTACACGCAACCCTTAATGGTCATGTCCGCTATTCCATTTGGCTTAATTGGCGCATTAATAGGCCATATCCTTTTAGGGCTCGAAATCAGTTTATTATCGTTATGTGGCATGATCGCCGTCGCGGGTGTTGTCGTGAATGATAATTTAGTTCTAGTTGACTATATTAATAAACTACGAGATAAAGGTGTAAAATTAAGCGAGGCTATTCGCGATGCTGGTGCGGAACGCTTTCGGCCTATATTGTTAACCTCATTAACAACCTTTGCAGGGCTAACACCACTCATGCTCGAGCGTAGTGTGCAAGCCCAATTTTTAATTCCAATGGCCGTTTCACTTGCGTTTGGTGTTATGTTTGCAACCGTAGTCACCTTAATATTAGTTCCTGTCAGCTATCATATATTGGATGACTTCCATAAAATGATAGCGAATATTTTCGATAACGTTAATGAAAGGCCAATGAAATGACACAAGCGCTATTATGGTATTTTGCAGATCCGATGTGTTCCTGGTGTTGGGGATTTTCACCCGTCATCACGCAGATTAAACAACACTACCAAGATAAACTACAAATAGCATTAAATCTTGGTGGACTACGCCCTGGAACAAAAGCAGCCATCATCCCCAAAGACCGAGATGAGGTATTGCATCATTGGCAAGAAGTGCAAAAAATATCAGGACAGGAATTTAATTTCGAAAACGCCTTACCCGAAGGCTTTATCTATGACACTGAACCAGCAAGCCGTGCGTTGGTGGCATTTGGAAAATTAAATGGTGATAATACTCTGGCGTTATTTCACGATATTCAATATGCATTTTATGTTGCCCAACAGGATGTTACACAACAAGCAGCATTAATCAAACTGGCAAAAAAATATTCTATCGATGAATCAGAATTCACCTCACTTTTTGAGTCTGACGAAATCAAACAACAAACCCAGCAACATTTCACCAATACTCGATCAGCAGGCGTATTAGGTTTTCCTTCCCTTGTTTTTCAACAAGACAAAAAACATCAATTCTTATCACGTGGTTATGCCAGCTACGAAATGATTCAACATCAACTCGATGAATTATTAGAATAATTTTAACAAGTTAACTATAATGTTTAGCAACAATATCGTTTTATATTTTGTTCTTATACTAACCCTAGCGATTGTCCCATTTACAAACAATATAAATTCAAGCACTATTAATAAAATTTCAAACCCGATAACTTTTAACCCTCCAATCAACATTGAGTTTTCAGAACAAGCCATCGGAGCGACCTTAACAGCAGACTTTAATAACGATGGTAGTGCTGATTTAATTATTGCTCATACTGTCTCTAAAAAATTAATAATCTATTTTGGAAAAACATCGAAAAATACCGTATTCGATAAATCAAAAGAAATCGCGATGTCGGGGTTATACAGCATCGGCAGCGTATCTTCATTAGCGAAAGCCGACTTTGATGAAGATGGTTTACTTGATATTGTCATTGGTAGCCAACAATGCAATAACGATAAGAGAATGTTTGTTGTTGCACGTAATTTAGGGGACGATCATTTTTCAACAGGCGCATGCCTGAAAATAACAGCCACTAAAAGCTTTCATAATAGTTTTGTTTATAGTATAGCAATTGCTGATTTTAATGAAGACTCACACCAAGACATCGCCATATCCCGTACTGGAAATTATGGAGCCAAACAAGTTTTAATTTATTTTGGTAATGGCGACATGACATTTTTGCCAAAAAAAATTATTTATGATGCAACAAAATCAAAAAAACGCCCTTATAAAATACTCGCAACCGATGTTGATAACGATGGACATCACGATTTACTAATCGAACAAGCCAAACCAACCAAACAATCAAGCTCGATTTTATATCGCGGTGATGGCAAAGGTAATTTTAAAGTACTCAAAGAGTATAAAAAACCGTGGCCACGCAATTATCCTGATATAAATTTAGATAATTATCCTGATAAAATAGTATCGAAAAATTCAAACACATTAATTTACTTTGGAAATGAATCGGGTACATTTACAAAAAAACCACAAACTTTTTCATTTCAAACAGCAAGCAACAACCAACAACTGGATAACATCATTGCAGATTTTAATGGCGATTCAAAACCGGATATACTGGTATTCAACCGTAACCGTGGTGAAAATGTTTTAGCCAACGTTTATTTACAATCAAACAATATAATAAACAATCAATCAGATGTAAAAAATAGAATCAAACAAAAAACAACAATTGAATTCAAAGGAATCATTACTGCTATCAATAAAAATTCAATTCACGTCAATGGCATTAATGTTTTCTATTCAGCAACAACATTAATCAATTTTGAAGATGGCACAGAAAAATCTTTTAAAAAAGGCCAAACAGTTGATATTCAAGCCTATAAATCTATCCAAGACAAAGTAGTTGCTATTGAAATAGGCGTTAAATCAATTAAAAAATAACTCAATACCGTATAAAATTTTCGTCACTATTTTGAAAATGCATTTCACCTAATTTTTTTATAAAAGCCATAGTTGCTATTGGTTGATCTTCAAACCTGAAATGAAATTGATTGACAGCAATAAGTTCTTGAGTCTCATTATTTAAGGTATAAAATAATTTATTATTATTCATTCTTATTTTCAAAATCACCTGCTCTAGACCAAGCCACGGCATACGATAAGTTAATGCTTTATAATTTCCAACAAATTGACGCAAATTATCATGTTTAATTTTTTTTACGTTAACAGTTTTTTTAATACCACTAGTAATATAATCTTCAAGTAACCTGCGCATATTATGCAGGCCATCACGATTAAAAGAGTTTATTACAATAAAATAACCTAAATCTGAATCACGATTATAAGCATAATGCGCCAAAAAACCATCCGCATCACCACCATGGCCATGAAAAACAAAACCATTATGTAAATAACTATAATTTGCTAATCCATAACCAAACTCCAACCCTGATTTTGCGGATAACGAAGTTTGAGGTGTTTCCATTCTATTAATATTATCTGGAGAGATGAGTTGTAACGAACCAATCTTGCCATCATTTAGAAACAACTGAACAAAATAAGCCATCTGCCTAGTGCTGGTATTCATCGCGCCAAATGGTCGAAATATCATATGCCAATAAGGAATAATTGATTTACCGTCAATATCATATCCTGTTGCTAAATTCCGACGTGTTTTAACATCAAAAATGAAGTTAGTATTATCCATGGCTAATGGTTTTAATATGAATTTACTAAGGTAGCGTTCAAAGCTAATACCACTGATTTTTTCAATGGCATAACCTAAGTATCCAGCACCAACATTAGTATAGGACGTATATTGTCCTGGCGGCCACATGGTTTTTCGATTATTCGGTTTAAATAAAAAGGCTTGCTTAATACTGGTAATATTAGCATTGTTAAACGCAAACTCGGCTTTGCTCAAATCCAATAACCCAGCCGTATGTTCTAGTAAATGAGCTATTTTAATTGGGTTTGTATCTGACCATTGGTTAATTAATGGTAAATCATCACTGTATTGTTTAATTTGATCGTCTAACTTTAATTTTCCCTGTTGTTGTAGCTTTAATATTGCTAGTGCTGTAAAACTTTTAGTTATCGAACCAATTCGTATCATGGTATCGAGAGTTAATTTATTTTTATTTTTTATATTTGAAAAACCAGACGAAGCTGATTTTATTATATTCTCATGATCAACTAAAACAAAAGAATAAGCTGGAATGTTAAAACTATTTTGTATTTCACTTAGTTTTTTTTCTAATGTTAAAGCTGAGGTTTTTTCATTGGAAAAACTAACCGAGTTAATTAAAATCATTAACATTAACAACACTATTTTTAAAATAACGCTAGCCATTATTTTAAGCCGCCCATAATTTTTTCTCTAAGGATATTCGGTGCTTCATTAATGAATAATAATTCATGACCATTCGCACTTAATCCTAACTGCAAATAAGTATTCGATAAATCTGGAAAATTATCCGAATAAACATTTTCTTGGTAAATTTCTGTAAAAATTGATGTATTTGATAACATATCAAATTTATTCATCACTTCATACGCAGTCCACCAACGAGAATCAGATAAACAACATTCATTAAACGCGAATAAAATACTATCGAGTGATTTCTTATTATTTGTTATTTGTCGTAACCGCACATCAGCAAGCAAGCTCATTGCCGCACCACTCCAATAAATGCGCATAAAAGCACGGTTTTTTCTCATATTTTTAGTAATTTGATCCAGATTTTTTTCTTTAATCTGACTGTTAGATTTTATCTTTACGGTATTACTATAACCTCGGTCAAATCCCGCATGTAATTTTTCCCAAGCCAATTCAGCCGTCAATAATCCCTGCCGGGATCTAATAATATTTTGGTAATAACTAGCCATACCTTCATATAACCAAGCACCATTTTTAATCATTCGCGGGTGTAATAAATGGCTTAATTCATGGCTTAACACCCAGTCGTTCAAGAAATCCTGTTGACTAAATGATGTACCAATATATAAGTGCACTGCATTGCCACCACCTCGCATAACTTCCCCCCACGGCACAGGCTCTTTTGCATTATCCATTGGTACAACCAAGAGCTGTAAAGTGGATATAGGAAAATGGCCATAAACAGTCGTTAATGCAGTGAGATTACTTCTAACCCAACGCGCTATCTTCGCTTTATCAATAATGCCCCGTCCGTTTAATAGCGCATATTGAATAGTCGCATTTTTAATTTTAAGAGCAATAACGTCAAACATACCAAACGCAACAACAGATTCCCAGTCAACACCTTGCTTTAAATATTGATACTCTGTTTCACTTTTAGTTCGATTTAATAACTGCCATGGTGCGGAAACATTTATCCCTCTAGCATGTTTAAAATTAACAATAACTTTATCATTCTCAATTAACTCTGTTGGATACCAAAGCCAGTTTTTTGGGTTTGTTAATATTTGTTTTTTTTGTGTAACGCCCTTTAAACGTGTTTTAAGCGCAGATTTCAATGTTGCTTGATATCCAAAACAATCATACTGTCTATTTTTTTTTGAAAATTGAATAGCGGATGGTTTTGTTATAAATTTTACTTTAACTCCAGTATGTTTTTTATACTTTTTTAGGCATAACCCAACATTAAGTTTGTTTAGTTTCTTTGAAATTGTAATATCATAGTAATAATTTTGAGCAAACACGATCGACGGATTAAAAATAATAAGCACCAAAAAATAAAAATATTTTTTTCGGAAACTAAATTGATATATTATTTTCATCCAATAATCACTATTTTTTAACTACTGTTCAGTAAATTTTAAATTTCATATAACGAGCAAAAAAGTAAGATTATGCCCATTTTATGACTAATGTCTTTTGCTCTCACTAAAACATAAACACTGCTTAAACTTTATCTCTATTTGATTAATAGTTAACAAGACAGCAATGATATTTGCTATATAATATTAGTTGTAATCGGATTATTATTCTATTAATTCATTCCGATTAAATTAAATAAGGTTGATTATGAGCAAAAACACATTTGAATTTGTTGAAAAAATCTTAAATGATCTAACTCCGATAAAAGCAATTACCTCGGGTAATTTTTTTGGCGGGCAAGGCATATCAGTAAACTCAATTCAATTTGCCATGATTATGGGGGACTCACTATTTTTCGTTGTTGATGACTCCAGCCGAGAAAAATACATCACTTTAGGAACGTCGTGTTTTTGGTATACAAAAAAAACTGGACGCGTAAATGTACGAAAATACCATCAGGTTCCGGAGGAAATACTCCAAAATAATAAGCAACTAATATGCTGGGCTAAAGAATCTATAGCGATAGCAACTAAACTAAAACCAACAAAAAAGTAAAATATTAAACTACAGTTTCATCACATGGTGTATTTGTTATTTTTGAACTTGACTTATCATTCCAAAGCCATAATAAACTTATAATGACGATAATCAAAAATGGTATTGCACCATAATTAACAACTTGCCAGCCAAATTGATGTTGCAAAGCACCTGCGGATAATGATGCTACTGTCATTGTAGTGAAAATTAAAAAATCATTTAATGCTTGAGTTTTTGCTTTTTCAGCAGTCGAATAAGTTTCGGTTAATAGTGTCGTTGCGCCAATAAACATAAAGTTCCAACCTAGCCCCAATAATATTAAAGCTAACCAAAAATGTGTCGCCGAGGTTCCCAATAAGCTAACAAAAATACACGATAACGCTAACACCGCGCCAATAAACATAATTCGACTTACCCCAAAACGATTAATGAGATGTCCGGTAAAAAATGATGGTACATACATACCCAATACATGCCACTGAATAGTAAAAGATACTTCAGAGAAACCATGATTATGATGTTGCATCGCCAGTGGTGTCGCCGTCATTATAAATGTCATCACACCATAACCAAACATACCAACAATCACTGCAATTAAAAACTTTTTTTGTGACATGATTTCGGTTAATGAACGATTTGAAATAATTTCATTTGAATTGTCATCATTCGATATGTTTTGTTCTGGTAATTTTAAAAATAACAGTGACAAAAATATCATGACATACATCACTATTAATGCCGCATAACTCGCAGCAAAAGGTGCATTGGCAATACTATCACGCGTAACACTAGCAAGGTTTGGTCCAACGATTGCAGCAATAACACCACCAGCCAACACATAAGAAATCGCCTTGCTTTTTAAATCACCCTCAACTGCATCAGCCGCTGCAAATCGAAAATAATTACCAAAGCCATTAAACATCCCCACTAAAAACATGCTCACAACAAACATCCAGAAATTAGTTGTTAATATCGCATACATTGCCAATGCACTACCGGTCATACCAAAACTCGTTGCGAACAGAAACCCTTGTTTACGACCAATCCGTTCCATTAACAATGATGCAGGTATACTGGTACACATAACAGCAATAAAAATAATCGCTACGGGTATAGTTGCCAATTTTTTATCGGGTGCTAATGACAAACCAACCAATGCTGCAGTGGTTAATATCAGTGTCATACTGCTCATCATCAGGGCTTGGCTGGTAGCCAAAACAGGTATATTTCGTCGAAATGAATTCATGGTATGACTCTTTAAACTCTATCTGCTTTAATTTATTAAAACCTAAAAATAAGGCTAACATGACTCTATATAGCCATAAATGATTTTATGTAGTAAATTGTAACACACTCAGGTTAAGTGATTGTTTACTGCTATTTTGAAATAAAATTAAAACAATGCTATCTTCTAAAGCAACTTAAATTGATATTATTGATACTATGTTACCTTCAAAGTTACCCAATAGCTACCAAACAACTATTGATTCAATAACCACAAAGCTACCGCAATTATTAGCTGAAAACTTATATTCCTGCGTTTTATACGGCAGCACCGTACGTGGTGAGGTTAACGTTGGAATATCTGATATTAATATTCTTATTATTTTGAATGAATCAACTCCCAATGCTCATACTGCAATTAGCGATTGTTTGCATGACAAAATTTATATCGACCCTTTTGTCATCACTCGACGTGGCATGGAGCGAAGTTTTGATGCTTTTGCGATAAAGTTTAGAAGCATTCAACGTGACTACAAAGTGTTGTACGGTGAAGACCCTTTCACTGATTTTAATGTAAAAAATGAAACAAATAAATTTTTAACAGAACAAGCCTTGCGAAATTTACGACTACGTGCTGTTCACAGCTATATTACGAATAGAAAAAAACCCAAACAATATCTAAACTATTTACGTCAGATTGATACCAATATAATCGTATTAATTTCTGAAGCTTTGCGCATCAGCAATATTGACGTTCCACATGATTTTTCACAGCGCTTAGCTGTTTTTAAAACAGAATATAATATGGATGTTTCAATTCTCACGGCATTACAACAATTAAAATCCAAACCACATCATTTATCGAGCAACGAAATAACATCATATCATAGCGCGCTATTTAATTTAATTGACCATGTTGTTCGTTGGACAGAAGATAACTGGGATTAATGAATAATGTCAAATTACTATTCAATTCGATGTCCTACCTGTCTTGCAACGAATTCAGTAGTAAAAAACGCTTCTGTCAGTAAAGTCATTACCTGTAATAAATGCAAACGAAAGTTTGAATTTAAAGATGCCTTACCAATGAAAACCGAAAATAATATTAAGCCGATTAGTAGTAAAGCTTTAAGCGAAATACGCCAATTAGAAAATTTAAGTATCAGCAATTGGGTTATTAGCATTATTGGTATTATTTTAATCGTCATCGTGGTTCGATTGTATGATATGGACATGCTTGGCTCTGACTTTATCGTATTTTATATTTTTACTTTTATTATTACAATTTTAGTCAATACCTTATGCCGTTGGTATTGGAAGGATATTTTATCGGTGAGTATTCTAGGTTTTGTATTGTTTGAATTAATTGGAGTTGTTCGTTACATTGATGCTTTAAATAATGACATGCAAAATTTCAGTGGCTTACAAGCCACTATGTTTATTGGTGGCGTGCTATTTTTTGTGCGAACAAAACACTTTAATAACACCGATAATTCCTCGGGCGACTGCAGTTCTTGTAGTGGCGGTAGTTGTGGCGGCGGTTGTGGTGGATGCGGCGGATAGGTATTGCTTATCGCCGACAACTCGCGCATTGGATAGATAGCTATCCAAGTGAAATCGGCTGCATTGAAGTAACCGCCGAGCACTTTTTTGATGCTGATAGCAGCAAACTATCTCAGCTAAGGCAACATTACCCTATCTACCTGCATGGCTTGGGGCTATCACTGGGCAGTAATATTGAATTGGATCAACATTATCTAGAAAAATTTCATTCTGTTTGTAAAATAGCACAACCAAAATTTATCAGTGAACATATCGCATTTACCAAAACCAGTGAGATTGATCTGGGGCATTTAAATCCTATTGCCTATAACCAACAATCACTTGATATCATGATTGATCATGCACAACAACTTGCTGAATATTGCGATTGTCCCTTAATTTTAGAAAATATAACCTCACACTTATGTTTACCCAATAGTTTATCTGAAACTGAGTTTTTAAATAAGCTATGTGAACAAAGCGGTTGCGGTTTATTACTTGATGTTACGAATTTATTTATCAATAGCAAAAACCACCAATATGATGCAGTTGCATGGCTCAATGAAATTAATCCAGAATACGTAAAACAATTACACGTTGTTGGCTATTCAAAATCCGAACAAACTTATGAAGATAATCATTCTCATGCAACACAGCAGGAAATTCTTGAGTTAATTCAACATGTTGCTAATTTTCCAGCATTAGAGGCCGTTATTATTGAACGTGATAACGTGTTTCCCGATGTTATTGAGTTGCAATATGAGATAAAAAAAATTGGTGACTGTTTTGCCTCGCACTGATATTGATTTTACGACGGCCTTAGCCCGGCTATTAAGTGACAGTAAATTAAGAAAACAATTTGCAATTGATCCAAACAAATTAGTTTCGGGTTTGTTGCTGTCGAAACCAGACAAAGCCATGATGTTATCCTTATCTCATAACCAACTCGAGCTACAAGCTAAGGTATTACTCAATAAACGTTTACATGAAATTCAAACTATTTTACCGAATACATTTTCCTATAATAAACTATTATTAGCGCAAGAATTTTATCGCTATGCTGAAGACTATTGGCCGATGGGTTATAAAAAACACCAGCTCGATGCTATTCGATTTTGCCAGTATCTAAAAAACAAAATTATCTATTTTGATCCAGCCGAATTAAACCGTCTGAAATTCTCATCTAAAAATCAATTTTTTGCTGTCTATTTTCATCGTAATTTATGGAATAAAGGTCAATATCATCTCACTCTACAAATATTATACCGCCCCAAAATAACGCCCAAAGAACTGCAATTGTATTTCGCTTTTTAATGCAGTGAATAACGCCTAAATTCACATCCACTGCTAAACTAAAGGTATATCATCATTATCAGGTATGTTTCATGGATGCAAATAACGTTAAAGACACATCTACAGCGCGGAAAATAATTGAACAGCGGCATTTAAGCCATGTCAAAGTCGGTGTGTTTGATATTGACGGCATATTACGCGGCAAATACATGTCAACAGAAAAGTTTTTTTCCGCGCTTGATAATGGTTTTGGCTTTTGTGATGTTGTATTAGGTTGGGATTCCAAAGATCAGCTTTATGATAATAGCAGTTACACCGGATGGCATACCGGTTACCCTGATGCAACAGTACGCATCATTCCAGAAAGTTGCCGCGATATTCCCTATGAACACGACATGTTATTTTTTCTGGCTGAATTTACCAATAAAGCAGCCGACATCTGTCCCCGCACCTTACTGCGCCGCGTATGCCAAAAAGCAACCGACATGGGTTATGAAATTTTATCAGGGTTTGAATATGAATTTTTTGTCTTTAACGAAACCGCTCAAAGCATTCAAGATAAAAATCATCAAAATTTACAACCCTTCACCCCCGGAGATTTCGGTTATTCTGTTATCCGCAACACCGTTGAATCGGATGTTTATCATAGTATTTTAAATCTTTCGGAATTAATGGATTTTCCCATCGAAGGCTTGCACGAAGAAACCGGCCCCGGTGTTTTAGAGGCCGCATTGGTCTATAGCGCGGCACAACAATCAGCAGATAGAGCCGCATTATTTAAAACATTCACCAAAATACTATTGCAAAAACAACAAAAAATGGCAACCTTCATGGCCAAGTGGTCATCAAAATATCCAGGGCAAAGCGGCCATATTCATTTATCGATAAACGATAAGCAAGGCAAAAATATTTTTTATGATGCTAACAAGCCTGCGACAATGAGTAACACCATGTCGCATTTTGTTGCTGGCTGCCAATTGTGTTTGCCGGAGTTTTTGTCGATGGTGGCGCCAACCATCAATTCTTATAAACGCTTAGTGCCCGATCTGTGGGCTCCAACTCATGCCAGCGTTGGTATCGATAATCGAACTTGCGCAATTCGGATCATCCCGGGCTCTGAAAAATCACAACGAATGGAATACCGCATTGGCGCTGCTGATGCAAACCCGTATATTATATTAGCGGCGGTTATTGCTTCAGGCTTATGGGGAATTGAAAATAATGCCGAAATAGAATCAATGGTAACTGGCAATGCCTATGATGCGAATTTGCCCGACAGCTTAAAATTATCGGATACCCTGTGGCAAGCCACTCAAGCATTGCGGCAATCATCCATAGCGAAATCGTGGTTTGGTGAGCCGTTTGTCGAACATTATGCCGCCAGCCGGGAATGGGAAGTACGTGAATTTAATAAACACGTTTCGCAATGGGAATTAGAACGGTATTTTGAGATTATATAGCTCGTAACGTGGAGTTAGAGTTTTATAGAATATCAACAGCACAATAGCAACAGTGTTGGGGTTCAATAAACCTCACCCCAACCTACAATAATACGTATTTTCGTTACAATTAAATTATGTCAAAAAATATTTCTTGTGTATCACCTATCCACAACCGTGTTGTTGCTGAGCGCCCGGTAATTTCAGATAAAGAAATTTTAACCTTAATCAATGCTGCCAATGCAGCGCAAAATTCCTGGTGTGAACTCAGTATTGCTGACAAAGCAGTTTTATGCCACCAAGCTATTGATGCTTTATTAGCAAACACACAAGAAATTGCAATGGAAATAACCTTGCAAATGGGGCGACCCATTCAATATTGCGCTGGTGAATTACGTGGCGTTGAAGAACGTGCACGTTATATGATTGATGCCGCACAACAAGCATTAGCAAACATAACAATAGAAGACAGCCCCCACAAAAAACGCTTCATCAAACGCGTACCGCTTGGTGTTGTTTTTATTATTGCACCATGGAATTATCCCTATTTAACGGCTATCAATAGCATCATCCCGGCATTGATGGCCGGTAATACCGTGATATTAAAACATTCAGCGCAAACCCTGTTATGCGCTGAACGATTTAATCATGCTTTTGAGCAAGCAGGATTACCGAAAGGTGTTTTCCAATATTGCCATTGTGATCACACTGCCACCGCAAAAATACTGCAACATAAAAACATTCATTATGTTTCATTTACCGGTTCTGTTTCGGGCGCTGCTAAAATAGAAACGTCGATGGCGGGTTTATTTAAACCACTCTCATTAGAATTAGGCGGTAATGATCCGGCCTATGTTTGCGCAGATATTGAACCCAATTCTAAAATGTTTAAACAGACAGTTGAGACCATCGTTGATGGCTGCTATTTTAACGCTGGCCAGTCCTGCTGTGCAGTTGAACGCATTTATGTTCACGAACATCTATATTCAGATTTTACAGAATCTTTTATCGACAACGTTAAGCAATATAAAATTGCCAACCCGTTAAACGCAGATACAACGTTGGGGCCTCTCATTAATAATAACGCAGCAATCAAAGCCCGAAAACAATTATCACAAGCAATAACCAAAGGTGCAACAGCCTGTATTGCTGAAAATCACTTCAACATAAAAAATTTGGCACAAAATTATCTAGCGCCACAAGTATTACTTGATGTTGATCATTCGATGGACATTATGAACATGGAATCTTTTGCGCCTATCGTGGGTATTATGAAAGTTAGCAATGACCAACACGCTTTGGATTTAATGAATGATAGTCATTATGGATTAACCGCATCACTCTGGTCCAATGATGAAAATAATAGCATTAAGCTTGCAGATAATTTAGCAACCGGAACGGTTTTTTTAAATCGCTGTGATTATCTCGACCCGGCTTTGGCTTGGGTTGGTATTAAAAATTCTGGTCGAGGATGTTCGCTATCCGTGTTAGCCTATCATCAGCTAACACGACCTAAGTCGTATTATTTTCAAACATTAAAGCCAGCAGTGGAATAAGCTATATGGATATAAAAGATACTGAAAAATTAGTTGCTAATTGGAACTACCCAACCACGATAAAATTTGGTGAACGCCGCTGCTTTGAGCTTGGCGAAAGTTGCAAAGAACTCAATATTAAAAAACCATTATTAGTCACCGACCACGGTTTAGTTAAACAAATATTTATTCAAGAATTAGTTCAAAACAATCGCGATAACGGTATTGCAACAGAAATTTTTAGTAAAATAAAATCAAACCCAACGGGCTTTAATATTCAATCGGGTGTTGAACAATATAAAGCGGGAGCGTTTGATGGTGTTATTGCTGTTGGTGGTGGTAGCGCGTTAGATGCAGGCAAAGCCATTGCGCTAATGTCGGGCCAGACACAATCACTCTGGGATTTTGAAGACATTGGTGATAACTGGAAAGCCATTGATGCTAACGGCATTGCCCCTGTTATTGCAATTCCAACTACAGCCGGCACCGGTTCTGAAGTTGGCCGTGCTGCTGTCATCGTTGACGAAGCCGCGCATGCTAAAAAAATAATTTTTCATCCTGATATGATGCCCAAAATCGTAATAGCCGATCCCGGTTTAAGCACCGGCCTACCCGCTGATCTCACTGCTGCAACTGGAATTGATGCATTTGTGCATAACCTTGAGGCTTATTGCTCACCGAATTATCACCCCATTGCCGATGGCATTGCACTTGAAGGTATGCGCTTAATAAAACAATGGTTGCCATTAGCATTCAACCAGGGCAGTGATATTGTTGCCCGCAGTCATATGCTGGCTGCATCCACTATGGGTGCAACGGCATTTCAAAAAGGACTTGGTGCGGTTCATGCCTTAGCACACCCTCTCGGCGCGTTATACGATAAACATCATGGCTTATTAAATGCAATTTTGTTGCCCTATGTTTTAATGGCAAACAAATCGGTGATCAAAAAAAAATTATCCCATGTTTGCCAATGCCTTGATTTACGTGATTATTCTTTCGATGGTTTCTTACAATGGGTTTTAGAATTTAGAACAGTATTACGAATTCCACACAGCTTGCAATCACTTGATATCACCACGGATAAAAGCAAATTAATTGGAAAACTTGCATGTAATGATGCCGCAGCAGCCAGTAATCCAATTCTATTTACAGCAGAACAATATTCCGAGATTTTTGATAATGCCGTAACAGGCAAACTCTAAATGCACATTGGAATTTTACAAGCTGATCGCCATGATATCCATATCGAGCAACAGTACGGCACTTATAGTGACATGTTCCAAAAACTGTTTCATCATGTCAATAGCGATGTCAATTTTTCAACGTATCAAGTAATCGATAATCACTATCCTGAAACATTAAATGAATGCGACGGTTATTTAATTACCGGCAGTAAAGAAAGTGTTTATGATGATCTTCCGTGGATTGACCAGTTACGAAAATTTATAGTCAACATTTCGCATCAAGATACAAAATTAGTTGGTATCTGTTTTGGTCATCAAATAATTGCTGATGCCTTGGGTGGTCGAGTTGAAAAATCTAAAAATGGTTGGGGCATTGGGGTTAACAGCAGTTTTGTGACTGAATCAAATTCGTGGATGCACCCTGAAATGAAACAATTCTCATTGCTTGTTAGTCATCAAGATCAAGTCGTGCAACTACCACGCGATGCAACGTGTTTTGCCGATAGTGTATTCTGCCGTTATGCAGGTTTTAGAATTGGCCGAAAAATTATAACGTTTCAAGGCCATCCCGAGTTTTCTACTGAATACCTTAAAGACCGCATGTTATTTCGAAAAAAATTATTTGGTGACGAACTGTATGATGATGCGTTGGATTCGTTAAAAAACCAAACCGAACATGCCGAGATTGCCAAATGGATTTTGAACTTTTTTAGCGGTGTCTAGTATTTTAAATTCCTAAAATACACAATAATAGCTGATCCAAATCGAACAGCAGTTTAAAATTACCCTATGGCAGGACGTATCCCTCAAACATTTATCGATGACTTAATGAATCGCATTGACGTGGTTGAAGTCATTGACGCCCGTGTACCGCTAAAAAAAGCCGGCAAGGAATACAAAGCATGTTGCCCATTCCACGGTGAAAAAACGCCGTCGTTTACGGTCAGTAGCTCAAAACAGTTTTATCATTGTTTCGGTTGCGGCGCACATGGCACAGCCATTAGCTTTTTAATGGAATACGAGCATTTGAGCTTTCCTGAAGCCATTGAAGAGTTAGCGCATCAATCAGGACTTAGCGTGCCACGTGAAGCCTCCCAGCATTCGGATCTAACCACTGCCGAAATACGCCAAAAACACGATTTATATGACTTAATGGCAACCGCGAAACAATATTATCAACAGCAATTGCGACAACATTCTACTGCACAAATTGCGATAGATTACCTTAAAAATCGAGGACTTAGCGGTGAAATTGCTGCCGAGTTTGGTGTCGGATTCGCACCGGATAGTTGGAATAATCTTAATCAAGTTTTAAGTAATGCCGGTTATTCTCAAGCACAGCAAATTGACAGCGGCATGCTGATTCAAAACGAAACGGGTAAAACCTATGACCGATTTCGAGCCCGGATCATGTTCCCGATTCATGATCAACGTGGTCGCTGTATTGGTTTTGGCGGACGTGTCATCAATAACGGCGATAGTGGTGCTAAATACCTTAATTCTCCAGAAACGCCGTTATTTCATAAAGGGCAAGAATTATACGGTCTATACGAGGCACGGCAATCACTACGCCAAATTGAACGTTTATTAGTCGTCGAAGGTTACATGGACGTGGTATCGGTTGCCCAATTTGATATTCGTTATGCTGTTGCCACGCTAGGGACAGCCACAACCAGTGAACACCTGCACAAGTTATTTCGGCTTAGTGAGCAAGTGATATTCTGCTTTGATGGTGATCGCGCCGGTAAAGAAGCCGCTTGGCGCGCACTCGAAAATGCGCTGCCTGTGATGCGCGAAGGTTTTGAATTACGTTTTATGTTTTTAGCCGATGGCCAAGATCCAGACACCGAGATTCGTGCTAACGGTAAAGCCGTATTCGAAGCGGGAATTGCCAATGCGCAGCCTTTTTCAGACTATTTTTTTGAGACATTATCCAAAGATTTGGATTTAAAATCACTTGATGGTCGTGCCCGACTGGTACAACATGCCAAACCCTATCTGTCTAAACTACCCAAGGGTGTCTACTTACAGATGATGTTAAAGCATCTTTCAAAACTTGCCATGCTTGATGTAACTAACATTAATTTAAATGATAACAAAAACTTAGACAACAACAAGCCACAAACTGAGCAACCTTATCAAACACGCAGCAACCCCCGTTCCAGCGTGACGAGTAACCAACCACTGTCACCAGTCCGAACCCTAATAACACTGTTACTGCACAAACCCAAATTAGCCATGTTAGTCCAAAATAGCGCGGCATTAACCGAGTTAACATTGCCCGGCATTGATTTATTACTCAACCTGATCAATGTTGTGCAAGAGAATCCTAAAATGCGCACCAGTGCAATTATTGAACGCTATCGCGACACTAACTCCGCCGGACATTTGCAAAAATTGGCCACACAAACTATATTAGTAGATGATGATGCACTAGACGCCGAGTTTACCGGTGCATTAAAATTACTGCATAACAATATCAAAGAAACCCGTGCTGACCACTTATTGCAACTAGCCGAACACGGCAGCCTAAGTGAAGCCGAAAATAACGAGTTAAAACAATTGCTTAAAGAAATTTAACGTGGTGTAAAAACTATCATGGAAGATGCGATTTTCATAATTTAGTCTATTATAAGTATTATCCCCCCTCCATGATAAATTGATAAATTTTCGTCAATTAGAGAAATAGTGTCTAATTTAGTGTAAAATAGAAAAGTTTCACACGCCCGAAATAGTTTTGATTTTAACATTAAATCTGAGTAGAAAAGTAATCATATATGAGCCTTCCAAAAGTACAAAGTATGGATATAAAGCAAAAGCAACAATCGCAATTAAAAGTTCTCATCGCAAAAGGCAAAGAGCAAGGTTATTTAACCTATGCCGAGGTCAATGACCACCTGCCTAATGACATAGTCGATCCTGAACAAATTGAAGATATTGTTAGCATGATTAACGACATGGGCATCCAAGTTCATGAAGTTGCACCGGATGCTGACACCCTGATGATCGATGCCAATGCCATCGATGAAGTTGCTGCTGAAGAAGCAGCTGCAGCATTAGTGAATGTTGATAGTGAATTTGGTCGAACAACCGATCCCGTGCGCATGTATATGCGTGAAATGGGAGCCGTGGAATTATTAACACGCGAAGGCGAAATTGAAATCGCCAAACGTATTGAAGCCGGTCTACGACTCATGATGTCGGCATTACTCTCACATCCAAACATCGTTGAAATGACCATTGAAGCCAGCAATAAAGTGATTGCTGAAGAAATGCGTTTAAATGATTTATTAGTTGCTTTTATTGATCCAACAACACCCGATGTTATCCCGTCTCCCGGCCAAAAATCAGCCGATGATACCGAAGACACCGGCCCGGTAGGGCCCGATCCAGAAGAAGCCAAAGAACGCTTTAAGAAAATTGCCAGTATCTTTAAAAAATACACTACCGCAATTAGCAAAAGCTCTTACTCCGACGACAAAACCGTTAAAATTCGTGAATCAATGATTCACGAATTTATCGAAATAAAATTTGCGCCTAAATTTATTGAAAAACTCATCATTAGAATGCGTGAAATGATCGAACAAATTCGTAGCTGTGAAAAAACAATCATGACCATATGCGTCAATCAGGCAAATATGCCCCGTAAACAATTCATCACTTCATTTCCCAAAAATGAAACTGATTTAGAATGGTTAGAACGACACATCAATGCCGGCGAAAGTTATTCTGCGGTATTGGTTGAACACAAGAATGAAATACTATCGGCTCAACAGCAACTCGTTGAAATCGAAAGTGAGCATCACCTCACCATTACAGACATTAAAGACATCAACCGTAAAATGTCGATTAGTGAAGCCAAAGCCCGTCGCGCCAAAAAAGAAATGGTTGAAGCAAATTTACGTTTGGTTATTTCTATTGCCAAAAAATACACCAACCGTGGCCTGCAATTTTTGGATTTAATTCAAGAAGGCAATATTGGCCTAATGAAAGCAGTTGATAAATTTGAATATCGACGGGGTTACAAGTTTTCAACCTATGCAACTTGGTGGATTCGCCAAGCAATCACCCGTTCAATTGCTGATCAGGCCAGAACCATCCGAATTCCAGTGCACATGATCGAAACCATTAATAAGCTCAATCGAATCTCACGACAAATGCTACAAGAAATGGGACGCGAAGCCACACCAGAAGAACTCGCCGTGCGCATGGAAATGCCAGAAGAAAAAGTTCGCAAAGTCATGAAAATTGCTAAAGAACCCATTTCAATGGAAACCCCAATTGGCGATGACGAAGACTCACATTTAGGCGACTTCATCGAAGACGGAAACGTCACCTCACCGGTTGATTCAGCAACAAACTCCGGCCTTGGTGAAACGACCCAACACGTACTTGAAGGTTTAACCGCTCGTGAAGCTAAAGTATTGCGGATGCGCTTTGGTATTGACATGAATACCGATCACACATTGGAAGAAGTTGGTAAACAGTTTGATGTGACCCGTGAGCGGATTCGTCAGATTGAAGCCAAAGCATTACGTAAACTACGCCACCCTAGCCGTTCTGACAGGTTGCGCAGTTTTCTTGACGCGGAATAAAACTAATAACACGCCCACCAGTAGTCATTGCTGGTGGGTAACTATCATCCCCTACCCAGCCACTCCCCAAATTACAAAAATTACTTTCAGATAAGATATTTCAGATTCAGTATTAGCAAATAATAGTGTAGAATAAGCCCTGTTTTGGGCCTGTAGCTCAGTTGGTTAGAGCAGGGGACTCATAATCCCTTGGTCGTAGGTTCGAGTCCTACCGGGCCCACCAATTCAATACATAATAATTCCAGCGTGTGCACGTAACCATAAGTTGAGCGTTTTGTTCGTTTTATGGTTGTATTTAAGCATAAGCTGAGCATATTAAATTCACTCTTTCAATCGCTATCGTAACAACCTATTTTTATTCTATTTCAACTTTTTGATTAAGTTTTTTCTTCTGACCATTGCACTGTTCTTAACATTAATCTAAATTCAGAATGACACAATAGTAATTTCAGTTAACAGCTATTATTGAGTGACTGACAGCCTGAATTATTTTACTGGTTTATTAGGATACCTAGCCTGCTCCCAAAAAGAACGTTTGCGCCAATGCCGCTGTTGAAGCGATAAAATATATTCCTTTGCATCAGCCTGATTTTTATAATCACTAACGTCATTATCCAGGCGTAATAAATTATTAAAATAGTCGGCTGCATGATGATAGGCTTTGTTATAACCTCTATTTAACACATCATTCAATAGCGAACGATAACACAGTATTTTTACCAGACTGTTATTGCCATTTTCAAATGACTTCAGCCAATCAACAAGTGTTGAATAATGCAATGAACCCAGTTCATCTGCACGTTGTATTAACACATCGGCGGCTTTATTTACTTCATCTACGGCAATCAGCATATTAATGGCTTCTTCAATATTTTTTTGCGCCGTGGCGTCAACTAACACCTGTTGAATAAGTGCTTGCTGCTCCTGTTTATTTATCGCTTCCAGCAAAGCCAGTAGCGAATAATGAGACGGCTGTGTTTTATAGCGCTGATAAAAAATCTGTTTTAATTCTGTAGTTTTACCCTGTTGGCGCAGACATTCATCAAACAGACTTTGACGCCTGTGTTCAAAATGATCACTCCACGGTTGTTGCAGCCACTTCATTGCCTGCTCAGGATTATTTATTGATAAAGCAAATTGTGCGAAACCGGCTTTTTGAACACTGTTAGGCTCGGGGAATTGAATCAATGTTGCTTTTTCATATAGTGTAATATCTTCCAGAGCTTCAGCAACCGCCTGCATTCCCAGACTGGCATGCGAAGCTTCAGCATTATAATCTGTATTTTGCTTTAGTTCTTTTCCAGTTTCTTTTTTGACTTTTTTTTCTGGCTCAGATGGTAATGCTTTTTTTAAATCATTTTCAAATCGCCATGCCAGTTGTTTTAATTCTGTTTTTGTCAGTAAATTAAACGAACCGGAAATAATAGTATCAAACAAACCGTAATCATTATGTTCAAAATAATACATCACCCGACTAACCCAGTCGATATTATTTTGTACTTGCTCAGACCGTACTTGTTGCGCGATATCCAGCCATAGATCAACTGTCTGGCTGAAAATTTCGCCTATGTCTCCATCAGAGTCATCAACCCTTTGCATAATTTGTGGGCTAATTTCCAGAAATGCATCTACTAACTGTAATGCCGTAAACGGAGAGTCCGGCCTGATCAGTGTATCAAAATCAATTAATAACGATTCCAAACGACATGAAAATGAATACGACTCATGGTAATCAATAAAATAATCTTCGCTGCCCAGCTGATGAATTTTTTTCTGCAATGCATCGCCTAATTTTCCCTGCTGCCCTTTTTGTTCCTGACGGATCGATAAGTGCAGCTCCACAATGTCATCAATATCCTGATCGATACCATACACCGCTGCAATCACATCAATGAGCTGTGACTTATTTAATAATGTTAATTGTTTTTTTATTGTATCCATTTTTTTTGGTTTTCTTTTTCGTTGTGCGGTTTTTTATGGACTGTTTTTTATTCTACTGTTTCCGTAATGCTTTAATGCGTGCCAATAATTTTTCTGCGGGTTCATCGTTAGCGTCTTGCGGCACTAGTTCACCTTTAAAGGCTTTTGCCAGTATGGGCTGAATGAGTTTATCGGTGCGTTTTTTTGTATCTTGTTATTGTTTCTCGACGCTGTCGGCTAGAGCGAATAGGAATTCTACTCTGCGGACTATTTCTTTTTGTTCTTCACTGTCTGGCAAACTAAAAACGTATATACCAACCATATCTTCCGATAATTTAAAATTTCATCAAATAAACAAACAAAAGTAAACCAACTATAACCCATTATAAATCAACAACTTAACTCAATCCCAGCATCAAGAGACACGTCATCTGACAGTTTCCATCAAATAAGATTCTGAAGGCCAATCAAGCCTCCAAGCCACAGGCATATCCTT
>CAZEPW010000001.1:0-1878 GCA_964514215.1 uncultured Thioalkalispiraceae bacterium | reverse complement strand
CCATCAAATAAGATTCTGAAGGCCAATCAAGCCTCCAAGCCACAGGCATATCCTTTAGTACCTGTTTTTTCTCGAATAGTTTCAACGCGGCTATTATCACGATACACAATTACACGCATGGCTTTCCGACTTAAATTTTTAAAATCATCTAGTTTTTTTGCGAAAAGAATTGCACCAAGATTAGTTATATTCCAACCACCGGCCTCGCATGAAAGAATTAAATCATCCGCTACCAACATATCCAGAATGCCCTGACGATTATCAGGCAATGGCAAATCAAGCAACTCAAAGTAAGCTGGATAATCTAGCAACCTCAAAACGTCATCATCACTTACACGCTCAACAGCCACTAAGCGCTCAAAGGGGACTTCATCAAATAATCGCCATAGTGCTCGCTCTTTCTCGGGAAATTCTTTTAATTTCTTTTTATAAGAACCAACTCGTATATATTCCACTCCCTGAAACCGAACAGGATTGTTGGCAGCTCTATTAATCTCCAAAATAACAACATTCTTTCCATCTATTTCGACAGTATAAAAGTAAAAATGAATACGGGGTGTAAGCAAACGTAGCAACCAGCTTTCAAGTTCTTCATTACCTTTTTTTGTTGTACTTGGTGAAAAGTTTGTACCAATAACATTATGTGAATCATCATCAATACCCCAAACTAAATAGGCACTATTTTTTCCACACAATACAGAAGAATTACTCAAAGCTGATATATACTCACCCACTTCCTCTGGATCAGCTTTATTGTGTTTAAATTCAACCCATTCAGTTTCAACGGGTAATACACAAAGCTCACGCAGTAACCCTTGTAGATATTCTTTTGTGCGATCAGTTGTCATTTTCTTAACCTGATTATTGTTGTGCCGCTGCCATTACTAAACGCTGAATAGCAGGTACACCTGTAGAATGTAAACTTGCAACAGCCGCCATTGAATAAGGCGAATCCTTTCTTAACATTTTCATTACCTGCTTTAACTTATCATCTGCTAATTTATTAGCAGCCGCACTTCCGGTGCGGTTAGCTTCTTTTTTATGCTTACTGTATTCATTAATTAATGATATTGCAGTTATCCAAACCGTCTTGCGCTGTTGATTTAATGGATCATAATCCAGTTTATAACGTTCTATAGAATATTCTACTCTTTGCTTATCCCAAGCCTCAGAATCATCGGCAGGAATAGGCTTACCTTCTTCTGTAAAAGACATAAGCAAGCAATCACCTTGTAAAATAGGATCTAACAGCAAAGGCAGTTCATCGTTTATCGGATCGTCAGGGCATATGGCCGCTCTATCATTTCGCCGTAATGGAAAGTAAGCGCCTTTTTTACGATTAGGCACAGGTTTTGACAGCCGATAATTTGTCCATTCATAAGCCAGCCACCAATAACCATCATGAATCTTTTTTCCATCTTTATCTAAAGACTCTTTTTTCGGCCGGTAATGATCAACTTCGGGGTAATCTGCATCAATAGGTGCTTCTGTATACCAACATTTATTATGCGAAATACCTCTAAGCCAGTCCGATAACTTACCCCAGTGCTTCTTGTGTTTTTCTATTAATAACTTTCTTTTTTCACAATTTTCTTCTGCGACAAGCTCATCTAAAAGTTCGTCCGATTTATTTTTCCACTCTTCAGGTAAGTTACCTTCATTTTCTAATATGGGTATATATCTCATGATTCACCTTTCATTATACCGGCAAGAATTTCATCAGATAATTTTTCAAGCTCACCTATCTCTTCTTGTGACAATGATGGTGTAGAAATCAAATCACTTCTGGATAAAGATTTTGCAAATTGATCGAAGTACGGATGCGGATGACTAATAGCCACTCCCATTTCGGCCAGCTCATTAGAGAGGCTTTGTATC